>CAZLWN010000080.1:0-17098 GCA_964563195.1 uncultured Undibacter sp.
TGCGCTGGCGCCAGTCGATCATGAAGATCGGCCGAGCTGCTGCGTCCTGCACCGCTTTGCGGTAGCTGTCGACCTTGTCGGGATTTCCGGTATAGACCTCGATGGCGGTGACGTCACCGGAGCGGTTGAAATAGGCCTGCGCCTCTTTCAGCGGCATGAACACGAAGGCGGAATCGTATTCCGACATGCCGATCTCGAACACGGCCGCGATCTTATAGATCTTGATGCGCGGCATGGTGCCCATCGGCGTGACCGCGCCGCGCGGCGCCACCAGCGTGATGTTGTCGCCGGAGCGGAGCGACAGTTCGTCGGCGAGCCGGCGCCCGATCGCCAGGCCCTTTCCCTCGTCGAAGCCTTTGAGCGTGCCCTGCTTGATGTGATTGGCAATGGAGGGAAGCTTTTCCAGGTCCGCGAGCCTAATGCCGCGCACCAGCACGCCGCCCGAGTTGAACGGCGAGGACGCCAGCGCCTGGCCCTCGACGATGGGCGCGGCCAGCTTGATGCCCGGCGCCTTGGCGATGCGGGCGGAGACCTCCTGCCAGTCGGTCAGCGGCTTTTCCAGCGGCTGGATCAGCAGGTGGCCGTTGAGGCCGAGAATCTTCTCCAGGAGCTCGTGGCGGAAGCCGTTCATCACCGCCATCACGATGATCAGGGTGGCGACGCCCAGCACGATGCCGAGGAAGGAGAAGCCGGCGATGACCGAGATGAATCCTTCCTTGCGCCGCGCCCGCAGGTAGCGCAGCGACAGCATCCATTCGAATGGGGAAAAGGGCCGCGTGCCGTTGGGCTCGGTCATTGATGAATGGTTCCCGCGGTTCCGATTTTCACACGATTCTGGCGGATTCAAGCCCTCGATCTCAGGCAAAGTGCTTGACCGCGCACAGGATTCTTGCGTCGGTTTGAGCCTTGCAGCGCTCTTTTACCGCGACAGCCGATCGAGCGCGGCGGCAGGGCTCATCATCTCGCGCGAACCGTCGGCGCGTTTCTTCACCTCGACCTTGCCCTCGGCGAGCCCGCGCGGGCCGATCAGCACCTGCCAGGGAATTCCGACGAGGTCGGCGGTGGCAAATTTGGCGCCCGGGCGCTCGTCGAGGTCGTGATAGAGCACTTCGATGCCTTTCGATGTGAGGTCGCGATAGAGCTGCTCGCAGGCGGCGTCCGTTTCGGCCGCGCCCTGTTTCAAGTTGAGGATCGCCACCTTGAACGGCGCGACCGGCTCCGGCCAGATGATGCCGGCCTCGTCGTGCGAGGCCTCGATGATGGCGGCGACCAGCCGGCTCGGCCCGATACCATAGGAGCCCATGTGCACTGGCGCCTCGCCGCCCTTGCCGGTGGCAACGAGCGCCTTCATCGGCTCGGAATATTTGGTGCCGAAATAGAAAATGTGGCCGGCCTCAATGCCGCGCGCCGACACCTGTTTGTCGGCGGGGACTTTCGCAAAGGCCGATGCGTCGTGCATGTCGGAGGTGGCGGCGTATTGCGAGGTCCATTTGTCGACGATTTGCTGCAAGCCGGCGACATCGTTGAAATCGACATCGGCGCCGGGCACTTGGAAATCGAGATAGTCCTTGTGGCAAAACACTTCCGATTCGCCGGTCGAGGCGAGGATGATAAATTCGTGGGAGAGGTTGCCGCCGATTGGCCCAGATTCCGCGCGCATCGGAATTGATTTCAGGCCCATGCGGGCGAAGGTGCGCAGATACGCCACGAACATTTTGTTGTAGGAGTGCGTAGCACCTGCTTGGTCGAGATCGAACGAATAGGCATCCTTCATCAGAAATTCGCGACCGCGCATCAGCCCGAAGCGCGGGCGCATTTCGTCGCGGAACTTCCACTGGATGTGATAGAGATTGAGCGGCAGGTCCTTGTAGGACTTCACGTAGGCGCGGAACATTTCGGTGATCATTTCCTCGTTGGTCGGCCCGTACAGCATCTCGTGCTCGTGGCGGTCCTTGATGCGCAGCATCTCCTTGCCGTAGGCGTCGTAGCGCCCGCTCTCGCGCCACGGCTCGGCCGACTGGATGGTCGGCATCAACAATTCGATGGCGCCGGAACGGTCCTGCTCCTCGCGCACGATCTGGCTGATCTTCTGCAAGACGCGAAAGCCGAGCGGCAGGAAGGCATAGATGCCGGCGGCTTCCTGGCGCATCATGCCGGCGCGCAGCATCAGCCGGTGCGAGACGATCTCCGCCTCTTTCGGGATCTCGCGCAGGATCGGCAGAAAATAACGGGAAAGGCGCATGGCATCCGGAGGGTTCGGAGAATAACCAGCGAGTGAAAGCGGATAAGCGAGGAAAAGACAAGGCCCGGCGGCAATCCAATGGTTTGCGCCGTCCGATTGGGAATAAATCACGATTTCTGCCATTTATAGTCTCGTGATGTTTCGCGTCGCAACCATCGCCCTCTTGGCGCTTGCTCTGGCGCTGCCCGGCAGCGTGCGCGCGCATTCCGGCCTTGCGCGCTCGAGTCCGCCGGCCGGCAGCACGGTCAGCCCGGCGCCAAAGGAAGTGGTGCTGTCGTTTAGCGAAAAGCTCGAGTCCAATTTCAGTACTATCGAGGTACGCAACGCCAAGGGCGCGGCCGTTCACGAAGGCAGCACAAGCGTCGAGCACACGCAGATGCGCGTGGTGCTGAAAGCTCTGCCACCGGGAACCTATAAGGTGATCTGGCGCGTATTGTCGGTCGACACCCACCGCAGCCAGGGCACGTTCACATTCCGCGTCGGCCCGTAGCGGGCCTTTCAACGCAGCGCGCCAATTGAATATCCGAGGAGCGCGTGACCGAACCAATCGTACTGGCCCGCGCATTCCACATCGCCGCCACGGCGCTGGCAGCCGGCACGGTCTGTTTCATGGTGCTGGTGGCGGAACCGGCATTCGGTACCGCGAGCAAGGCGGCCGGCCTCGCCACGCTGCGCCGCCGCTGTAGCCTCATGATCTGGATCGCGCTTGCCGCGACCGTGCTGTCCGGCGTCGTGTGGCTAGCGCTGCTGGCCGCCGATATTTACGGTGCGCCGATCGTTGCTGTGTGCCTGCATGGCGGGCTGTGGCCGGTTCTGACCGCCACTCGCTTCGGCGCGGTGTGGACCGCGCGGCTGGCGGTCGCACTGCTTCTGGCGCTGTCGCTCGTTTGGCCGGCGACCAGATACGTGCAATTGGCCTTGGCGGGCGTCCTGCTCGCGGGGCTCGCCTTCATCGGCCATGCCGGGGCGACGCCGGGCACCGCTGGCAACCTGCATCTCGCCTCGGACATCATCCATCTGATGGCGGCCGGCGCCTGGATCGGCGGCTTGCCCGCGCTCGCCATGCTGCTAATGGCGACGCCGCGGGCGCGGGGCACCCTCGCACGCGCGGCTGGCCGGTTTTCCATGCTCGGCATCATCTGCGTCGGCGCGCTGGCCGCCAGCGGCCTCGTCAACAGCTGGAACCTGCTGGGGGCCCCAAGCGATCTCATCGACAGCGGCTACGGCCGCCTTCTGCTGCTCAAGCTCGGCCTGTTCGCGGCCATGCTCGGCATTGCCTCAGTCAATCGTTTCCATCTGACACCGCGGCTTAAAGCTACCGGCGCGCGCCGCGCGCTGGCGCGCAACAGCCTGGCCGAAACCGGCCTTGGGCTCGGCGTGCTGCTAATGGTCGGCGCGCTCGGAACCATGCCGCCGACCGCGCATAAGGTGCTCCCGCCGGTGGAAATCCCGGAAGATGCCGCCTTCGTCCATATCCATTCCGAGGAGGTCATGGCCGACGTGACCATCGACCCCGGCCGGGCCGGACCGGCCGATGTCTATATTCGCGTATTGCGCGAAGACTCTTCGCAGTTCCCGGCAGATGAAGTCCGTCTGGCGCTCGATCCACCCGCACCGGGCCCGCAGCCGGTCAATCGCACCGCCGCACTGCAAACCGACGGAACCTGGCAGGTGAGCGGCATAAGAATTGGGCAGCCTGGAAATTGGACAGTGCGGATTATCATCGGCCGAAAAAATAAAAAATCGATCGTCCTCGACGGGCCGATCGTGATCGAGCGCTGATTTTGATGAAATTTACATGACAGCGTGCCGACGATTGGTTATTTTGTGGCAAGTCCGCGTGATCGGTGACGCCGGCGGCAAGACCGGCAGCCAACCTGCGGTCCAAGTCTTGGGAGGGAAACAGTCCTCAGGCGCGTGAAAACGCAGCCACCTCGAATGAAATAACCAAAACGGTCGAGGATCGAGGACGACAAAAGTGCGATGAGCAGGGCACAATCGCCCTGCTCTTTTTTTTTGCTCAGCGCCGCGGGCCGGAGATCGCCATCAGGAAATCGAAGGGGATGAGGCCAGCTTTGTGGATTCCCGCGAGGATCGCGAATATGGCGCTGGCGATCACGGTGGTCCACAACAGCTTGATCCAGACCCGGTGCACCGCCGGCGCGCCCGGCTCGGTGCCCGGCGTCACCTCGCCGCTTTCGTCCTGGCTGCGCACGCCCCAAGGCAGCACGGCGAACAGCACGACCCACCAGATCAGGAAATAGATCGCGATGACGGTGGTGATGGCCATCGAGGGCTTATTCCTGTTCGAGCTCGACCAGGGTGCCGCAGAAATCCTTCGGATGCAGAAACAATACCGGTTTCCCGTGGGCGCCGATCTTCGGCTCGCCGTCGCCGAGCACGCGCGCGCCTTGTGCTATCAAAGCGTCGCGGGCGGCGCGGATATCCGGCACTTCGTAGCAGACGTGGTGGATGCCGCCGTCGGGATTGCGATCGAGGAACTTGGCGATCGGCGAATTCTCACCGATCGGTTCCAGCAGTTCGATCTTGGTGTTAGGCAAGGTGATGAACACGGTGGTTACGCCGTGGTCGGGCTGCGCTACCCGCTCCGATACTTCTGCGCCGAGCGTTTCGCGATAGACCTTCGCCGCTTTGGCGATATCGCGCACGGCGATGGCGACGTGATTGAGTCGACCGATCATGTGCGACCTCGTTGCACCGAACACTATACCGGTAAGACGTGCACGTGGCACATCGGCTTCTTGCCCCAGCGCTCGGTGATTGCCGCGCGCACGGCGCGGCGTACGGCCTCGGCCACGCTGTCGGGATCGCGGCGGCGTCCGCGCGGCAGCGACTCGAAGGTCTCGATGATGGCGTCGTGCACCGCCTCGTGCATGAAGCCGCCGTCGCGGTCGCGCTCAGGGATGCCGATCAGATCAAATTCAGGATCGGCGGCGAGCTGGCCGTCGTCGCTCAAAGCAAGCGCGATCGAGACCGCGCCCGCGAAGCTCAGGCGGCGGCGGTCGGCGACGGTGCGGGCGTCGGCCGCGACCAGCAAGGTGCCGTCCTTGTAGACGCGGCCCGCCGGCACCTCGTCGATGATGCGCGCATCGGGCGAAAGCCGCACCAGGTCGCCGTTGCGGCACTGGATGACTTGGGGAACGCCGCAACGCTTAGCGAGCGTGGCGTGCTCGGTGAGATGCAACGCCTCGCCATGCACGGGGATCAGGACCTGCGGCTTGACCCAGCCGATCAGGTCTTCCATCTCGGCGCGGCGCGGATGGCCCGACACGTGCACGAGATGGGTACGGTCGCTGATAACCTCGACGCCTTGGTCGATCAGCCCATTGAGCACGCGGCCGATCGCCTTCTCGTTGCCGGGGATCATGCGCGCGGAATAGATCAAGCGGTCGCCGCGCGAGAACTCGATGTCCGGATGCTGCTCCTCGGCGATGCGCGCAAGCGCGGCGCGCGGCTCGCCCTGGCTGCCGGTGCACAGCGCCACCACTTTGTTCGGGGGCAACGCGGCATAGGCGTCGATCTCGCGGAAACCCTGTACGCCGTCGAAATAGCCGGTCTCGCGCGCGATCTGCACGATGCGCTGCATGGCGCGGCCGGCAACGATCACCTCGCGGCCGGCGGCGCGGGCGCCTTCGGCGACGCTGCGCAGGCGCGCGGCATTGGAAGCGAAGGTGGTGACCGCCACCCGGCCGGGTGCGGTCTTGATCAGCTCGGCGATCGCCTTGGCGACGTCGGTCTCCGAAGGCGAGCGACCTTCGCGCACCGCATTGGTGGAATCGCCGATCAGCGCCAGGCAGCCTACCTCGCCCAGCGCACTCAATTTCTTCTCGTCGGTGGCGTCGTCCAGGATCGGCATCGGGTCGAGTTTCCAGTCGCCGGTATGCAGCACGGCGCCGCAGGGCGTGCGGATGATGAGCGCGTTCGATTCCGGAATCGAATGCGCCATGGTGACCAACTCGATGTCGAAGGGACCGACATTAAAGCGGCTGCCGAGCTTCACGATGGTGACCGGGATCTTGGGCGCGCCCGGCTCGCTCGCGCATTTAGCCTCGAGCAGCGCGGCGGAGAAAGGCGTCGCAAACACCGGCACCTTGAGGTGCGGCCACAGATCGAGCAGCGCGCCGAAATGGTCCTCGTGGGCGTGGGTAAGCACGATGCCGGCGAGGTTCTTGCGCTCCTCCACCAGATAGCGGATGTCGGGCAGGATGAGATCGACGCCGGGCAGATGCTCTTCGGAGGCAAACGACACGCCGAGATCGACCGCCAGCCATTGCCGCCGCCGCTCCGGCCCGAGCCCGTAGATCGACAGGTTCATGCCGATCTCGCCGACGCCGCCGAGCGGGGCGAACACCAGTTCCTGCGGCGCTTGCACCATCAGCGGGACCCAAACCCGAACACTTCGCCCGCGGTAACGATTTCGGTGCCGTCCGGCCCCGCGACCAGCAGGCGGCCGGCCTCGTCGAGCCCCTGGAAGCGGCCGGCAAGCTCGCGCGCCGGCAGCCGCACGCGGATCGGCTCGCCGATGCCGGCGGCGCGCTTGAGCCAGTCGGCGCGAACGAAAGCAAAGCCCTGCCCGCGCCGCCATTGCGCCGCGCGTTGGGTCAGCGCGGGCGCCAATGCGTCGAATAGCCGCGCGGGCGCGACCAGCGCGCCGGCAGTGGCAAGATCAGTGGCGGGATAGGCGGCGTCCGGCGGGTTCGACACGCAATTGACGCCAATTCCGATCGCGACCGAGAATACCGGCTCGCATTCGCCTTCCATCAGGATGCCGGCGAGCTTCTTGGTCCCGAGCAGCAGATCGTTCGGCCATTTCACTTTCAGCAGGGGCGCAAGCTGCGGCGCGGCGAGGCTGACCGCGTCATGTAGGGCCAAGGCGGCCACGAACGACAATTGCGGCGCGTCTTGCGGCGCCGACGGCTCAGTCAGCAAGAGCGTGGCGTAGAGATTGCCGGGCGGCGAAACCCAACTGCTGCCGCGGCGGCCACGGCCGGCGCTTTGCGTCTTGGCGGTGATCCACAACGGCCCGCGCTCGCCGGCACGCGCAAGCACCAGCGCCTCGGCATTGGTGGAGCCGAGCGTCTCGTAAGCTATGGTTCGGACCCCCGCCAGGCCCGTGGCTTCGCGGTTCATCTCATTTTCTTGGTGCGTGACCTTGTCCGAAAACCGGTTCCCACTTTTAGGGGTCACACACTGCGCGCGATCTCGACCGCGCGTCAAAAAAGCGATTTAGCGGCCGCAGTTGCAGCACCGAGCAGCGGCGCCGGATAGGCAAAGAACAGAATGTTGAACAACGCGGCGATGGTGAGCACGAAGCCGAGCAGCCCCGGCATGCTCTGGAAGCCTTCCACCGGCTCGTCCATGTACATGATCTTGACGATCGCCAGATAGTAGTAGGCGCCAACCACGCTGGTAAGCACGCCGATCACCGCCAGGGCATAGAGCCCGGCGTTTATGGCGGCGAGGAACACGTAGAACTTGGCAAAGAAACCGGCGAGCGGCGGAATACCGGCGAGCGAGAACAACAACATCGCCAGGAAGAAGGCCATGGTCGGATGGGTGCGCGAGAGGCCAGCGAGATCGCCGATCTTTTCCACCAACTGGCCGTCGCGCCGCATGGCGAGGATGACCGCAAAGGCGCCGAGCGTCATCGTTACATATATGGTCATATAGATCAGCACGCCCTGCACGCCTTCGGCCGTACCGGCGGCCAGGCCGACCAGCGCGAAGCCCATGTGCCCGATCGAGGAATAAGCCATTAGCCGCTTGATGTTGCGCTGCCCGATAGCGGCGAACGCGCCGAGTGCCATCGAGGCGATGGAGACAAACACCACGATCTGCTGCCACTCGTGGGTGATGCCGGGAAAGGCGACTACGGTCGCGCGCACGAAGATGGCGATGCCGGCAACCTTGGGGGCGGCAGCAAAAAATGCGGTGACCGGCGTGGGCGCGCCCTCATAGACATCGGGCGTCCACATGTGAAACGGCACCGCGGATATCTTGAAGCAGAAGCCGACGAACAGAAATACCAGCCCGAAGATCAACCCGATGCCGGCGCCCTGCGACGTCGCCTTGGCGATGCCGGTGAAATTCACCGTGCCGGTGAAGCCGTAAATCAGCGAGGCGCCGTACAGCAGCATGCCGGACGACAGCGCGCCTAACACGAAATATTTCAAGCCGGCCTCGGTCGAGCGCGCATTGTCCCGCTCGTAGGCCGCGACCACGTAGAGCGACAGGCTCATCAGTTCAAGGCCGAGATAGAGCGCGATCAGGTCGGCCGCCGAGATCAGTATCAGCATGCCGAGCGTTGCGAACAGAAACAGCGTGCCGTATTCGAACTTCTCCTGCCGTTCGAACTTGAGATAGTCGAGCGATAGCAGCAGCGCGCCGGTCGAGCCGGTCAACGCCAAGAGCTTAAGAAAGCGCGCGTAATCGTCGACCACGAAACTGCCGTTGAACAGCACGTGCCGCCCGCTCGGCAACCCGACGACCAGGACCGCGACGCCGATCAGAAGCAGGATCGACGCGCTATTGACCAGCGTGGCACTGCGCTCGCCCAGCGCCACGCCGGCCATGACCAGCAGCATGGCGCCGAGCGCCAGCACGATTTCCGGCAGCACTGGAAGGTAGTCCTGCAGGTACGTGAAGGCACTCATCGGGTCGCCCTCACAGGCGCCTGATCCTTGGCGGATACCAGTTCCACCTTATGCTCACGCGCCAACTCGGCAGCTTTCACCGCGCGGTCGTAGCGGTCAAGCAATTGGGTAACCGACGCAGCCGATATATCGAGCACCGGCTTGGGCGCGACGCCGAGGAGGATGATCAGCGCCACCAGCGGCGCAAAGATGACGCATTCGCGCCAGCCGAGGTCTTTGATGCCCGCCACAGCCGGCTTAAGCGTACCGAAGATCATCTTGCGGTAGAGCCACAAGGCATAGGCCGCCGACCCGATGACGCCGAGTGTGGCGAGGAAGGCGACCGAGGTGTTGACCTTGAAGGTGCCGATCAGCGTCAGGAACTCGCCGATAAAGCCGGAGGTGCCTGGCAGCCCGACATTGGCGAGCGTGAATACCATGAACACCGCAGCATAGAGCGGCATGCGGTTGACCAGCCCGCCATAGAACGAAATCTCGCGGGTGTGCATGCGGTCGTAGACGACGCCGACGCAGAGGAACAGCGCGCCCGAGACGATGCCGTGCGAGATCATCTGGAAGATGCCGCCGGCTACCCCCTGCGCGGTGGCGGCAAAGATGCCCATGGTGACAAAACCCATATGGGCGACCGAGGAGTAAGCGATCAGCTTCTTCACGTCCTCCTGCATCAGCGCCACCAGCGAGGTGTAGATGATGGCAACGACCGAAAGCGTGAAGATCAGCGGCGCAAAGTCATGGCTGGCGGCCGGGAACATCGGCAGCGAAAAGCGCAGGAATCCGTAGCCGCCCATTTTCAGCAGGATGGCGGCGAGAATGACCGAGCCGGCCGTCGGCGCCTCGACGTGCGCGTCCGGCAGCCAGGTGTGCACCGGCCACATCGGCAACTTGACTGCAAAGGAAGCAAAGAACGCAAGCCAGGCCCACTTTTGCAATGCCAACGGGAAGCCGTGGCGCAGCAGCGTCGGGATGTCGGTGGTGCCGGCCTCCCAATACATCGCCATGATGGCGAGCAGCATCAGCACCGAGCCGAGCAGTGTATAGAGAAAAAACTTGAAACTGGCATAGACCCGGCGTGCGCCGCCCCAGACGCCGATGATCAGGAACATCGGGATCAGGCCGCCCTCGAAGAACAAATAGAACAGCACCAGATCGAGCGCCGAGAAGGTGCCGACCATCAGGGTTTCGAGCACCAGGAACGCGATCATGTATTCCTTGACGCGCTTCTGGATGGCGGTCCAGCTCGCCAGGATGCAGATCGGCATCAGCGCGGTGGTGAGGATCACGAAGGGCAGCGAAATGCCGTCGACGCCCATGTGATAGCTGGCGACACCGAGCCAGGAATGCTTCTCGACGAACTGAAATTCCGGTGACGCGGAATCAAAGCGCCACACCATCACCAGCGAGATCGCGAAAGTGACGAGCGTCGTCCACAGCGCCACCCAGCGCGCGGTGCCGCGCGCCAGTCGCCCGTCGCCGCGTACCAGCATGGTGAACAGCGCGCCTAGCAGCGGCAGGAAAGTGACGACGGAGAGGATCGGCCAATTCATAATTTTTTCTTAGCCTTCCTATCGGAACGCGAACATGAACCAGGTGATGAAGGCCGCCGCGCCGATCAACATGGCGAAGGCGTAGTGGTAGAGATAGCCGCTTTGCAGACGGATAACGTTGCGGGTCACGTCAAGCACGCGGGCGGAGACACCGTCCGGCCCGAAGCCGTCGATCAGCCAGCCGTCGCCGCCCTTCCACAGTAGCCGCCCCAGTTTCTTGGTCGGCTCAACGAGGAGCGCGTCGTAGATCTCGTCGAAGTACCATTTGTTGAGCAGGAACTTGTAGAGCACCTCATGCTGACGCGCGAGTTCGACCGGGATATCGGGCCGACGAATATAGAAATGCCAGGCGACCAGAAAACCGAGCGCCATCATCACGGTCGGCAGTAGGCCGATCTCAAGCGAGACGTGATGCATGTCCGCAAGCACCGCGTTGCTCTTGGCGAAGAAGAGCGAGGAGCCGAAGAAGCTCTCAACGCCGTGGCCGGCAAAGATTTCCTTGAACGGCAGGCCGGCAAACACCGAGCCGAAGGCAAGGAAGCCGAGCGGGATCAGCATCACCATCGGGCTCTCATGGGCGTCGCGCCAGTGCTGGCGGTCGTGCGGCTCTCCGTGGAAGGTCATGAAGATCAGCCGCCAGGAATAGAACGAAGTCAGGAGCGCGGCGCCCACGGTGCAGATATAGGCGTAGAAGGCCATCGGGTTGCTGTGCGTAACGAAGGCCGCCTCGATGATGGCGTCCTTGGAGAAATAGCCGGCGGTGAGCGGAAAGCCGGTGAGTGCCAGCGTACCGACAATCATCGTGATGTAGGTGAAGGGGATGCGGTCCTTCAGGCCCCCCATGTGACGCATGTCCTGCTCGTGATGCATGGCCGTAATGACGGAGCCGGCGCCGAGGAACAACAGGCCCTTGAAGAAGGCATGGGTGAACAGGTGGAACATGCCGACCGAATAGGCGCCGACACCCATGGCCACGAACATGTAACCGAGCTGCGAGCAGGTCGAATAAGCGATGACGCGCTTGATGTCGTTCTGCACCAGGCCGATCGTTGCGGCGAACACGGCGGTGGTGGCGCCGATGAAGGTGACGAAGGCCTGCGCGTGCGGCGCCAATTCGAACAGCGGTGACAGCCGCGCCACCATGAACACGCCGGCAGTCACCATGGTGGCGGCGTGGATCAGGGCGGAGACCGGCGTCGGGCCCTCCATGGCGTCAGGCAGCCAGGTATGCAGCAAGAATTGGGCCGACTTGCCCATAGCGCCCATGAACAGCAGCAGGCAAATCAGCGTGAGCGCATCGACTTGCCAGACGAATAGCGGAATGGTTTTTCCAGCGAGCGTCGGCGCCTGCGCGAACACGGTGTCGTAATCGACCGCGCCCACCAGCATGAAAATGGCGAAAATGCCTAGCGCGAAGCCGAAATCCCCGACGCGGTTGACGACGAAGGCTTTGATCGCGGCGGCGTTGGCTTCCGGCTTGTGATACCAGAAGCCGATCAAGAGATAGCTCGCCAGCCCCACGCCCTCCCAGCCGAAGTACAACTGCACCAGGTTGTCGGCCGTCACCAGCATCAGCATGGCGAAGGTGAACATCGAAAGATAGCCGAAGAAGCGCGGGCGGTAGGGGTCTCCCGCCATGTAGCCGATGGAATATAGGTGCACGAAGCCCGACACTGATGTCACTACCACCAGCATCACCGCCGTCAGCGTGTCGATGCGCAGCGACCAT
The DNA here is from genome assembly GCA_964563195.1 of uncultured Undibacter sp. Lineage (GTDB taxonomy): Bacteria > Pseudomonadota > Alphaproteobacteria > Rhizobiales > Xanthobacteraceae > Pseudolabrys. Next base: position 12,190 of record CAZLWN010000080.1, read on the forward strand.
TCGACGTTCAAGTTGCCGGAGGTGATCCAGGTGAAGACCGGCACGCGCATGTCGTGATGGCCGAAGCCGACCTGCACGAAGGCGATCCACGACAGGATCATCGAGATCATCAGCAGCGTGGTGGTGATCAGTTCGGTGGTGCGCGATCCAACAGCCGCCGGCGCGTGGACTTCTTGCGCGTGATAAACGGCGCTGGCGGCACTATGCGCCGCCGGTGCGTCCTGGTGTTGCGCATGATCGCCCGCGGTCTCTTCGGCGCCGGGCTGCGGGCCTTCGCCCGGGCAGCGGGCGCGCGCGCCGGCAATAGCGATAATTGCCGCCAGGATCGCCCCGAGAAGAGGCAGAAAGACAATGGCCTGATACATTCCCGCCCCATCAACCTTTCATTAAATTGATATCTTCAACCGCGATCGAGCCTTTGTTGCGATAGAAGACGACGAGAATAGCCAGGCCGATCGCGGCTTCGGCGGCGGCGACGGTGAGGACGATCAGCGCATAGATCTGGCCGACGATGTCGCCAAGATGACTGGAAAAGGCGACGAGGTTGATGTTGACCGCCAACAGGATCAGCTCGATCGACATCAGGATGACGATCACGTTCTTGCGGTTGAGAAAGATGCCGAAAATCCCGAGCGTGAACAGGATGGCGGCAACCGAAAGATAATGGCCGAGCCCAATGGTCATGCGCTGCCTCCCAGCCCCTGCCCCGGCCGGACGTGGCGGATCTCAATCGAATCCGCCGGGCTGCGCGCGACCTGTTCGGCAATCACTTGCCGGCGCACACGCTCCTTATGTTGCAGCGTCAGCACGATGGCGCCGACCATGGCGACCAGCAGGATCATGCCGGCAGCCTCGAAGAAATAGACGTAGCGGGTGTAGAGCACGAGGCCGATCGCCTCGGTGTTATGAATCTGGGCGACCGGCGGGATCGGCGCGGTGATGGCTTGCGGCACCCCCGGCCCGATCGCCCAGGCACCGACCACCAGCAAGAGCTCGGTGAGGAAGATAACGCCGATCAGCGCGCCGACCGGCAGATATTGCAGCGCGCCCTGCTTGAGCTCGGCGAAATCGACGTCGAGCATCATCACCACGAACAGGAACAGCACCGCAACCGCGCCGACATAAACAACGATCAGGATCATGGCGAGGAATTCGGCGCCCAGCATCACGAATAGGCCGGCGGCATTGACGAAGGCGAGGATGAGGAAGAGCACAGAGTGCACCGGGTTCTTCGCCGCAATCACCATGAAGGCGCTGGCCACGCAAATGCCGGCGAAGAGATAGAAGAATAGCGCGGCGACGATCATCCGTTCACCTGTAAGGCGCGTCGAGCGCAAGGTTCTTGGCGATCTCGCGTTCCCAGCGGTCGCCGTTGGCCAGAAGCTTTTCCTTGTCGTAATAGAGCTCCTCGCGCGTCTCGGTGGCGAATTCGAAGTTCGGGCCTTCCACGATGGCGTCGACCGGGCAGGCTTCCTGGCAGAGCCCGCAATAGATGCATTTGACCATGTCGATATCGTAGCGCGTGGTGCGCCGGGTGCCGTCGTTGCGGCGGGGACCAGCCTCGATGGTAATGGCCTGCGCCGGGCAAATCGCCTCGCACAGCTTGCAGGCGATGCAGCGCTCCTCGCCATTCGGATAGCGGCGCTGGGCATGCTCGCCGCGGAAGCGCGGCGACAGCGGCCCCTTCTCGTGCGGATAGTTGAGCGTCGCCTTCGGCGCGAGGAAATAGCGCATGCCCAGTACGAAGCCGATCACGAAATCCCACAAGAACACCACCTTGGCTGCGCGATCGAGTCTCATAGCATCCTCACTTCATGACCGCGGCCGTCGCCAGCGCGCCGTATTGGAGGACGGCGGCGACGATCGCCACCATCGCCAGCGACAGCGGCAGGAACACCTTCCAGCCCAGTCGCATCAACTGATCGTAGCGGTAGCGCGGAACTATCGCCTTGGCCATCGAGATCAAGAAAAAGAAAAACAGCGCCTTGAGCGTGAACCAGACCACGCCCGGCACCCAGGTGAACGGCGGATAGGGGATCGGCGCCAACCAGCCGCCCATGAAAAAGATCGTGGCCATGGCGGACATAGTGCAAATCGCCACGTATTCGCCGAGCATGAACATCATGTAGAGCGTCGAGCCGTATTCCACCATGAAGCCGGCGACCAATTCCGACTCCGCTTCCACCAGGTCGAAAGGCGGGCGATTGGTCTCGGCCAGCGCCGAGACGAAGAAGATGGCGAACATCGGAAACAGCGGCAGCCAGTACCAGTTGAGAAAGCCGAGCCAAGGCAGGCCGACCAGGTTTGCAATTCCGCTCTCCTGCGCATGCACGATCGCCGATAGATTCAGCGAGCCGGCGCAGAGCAATACGGTGATGATGACGAAGCCGATTGAAACCTCGTAGGACACCATCTGCGCCGCCGAGCGCAGCGCCGCTAGAAACGGATATTTCGAGTTCGACGCCCAACCCGCCATGATGATTCCGTAGACCATGAGCGAGGAGATCGCGAAGATGTATAAGACGCCGACATTGATGTCGGCGACCACCCAGCCGACGTTGACCGGGATTACCGCCCAGGCGGCGAGCGCCAGCACGCAGGATATCAACGGCGCCAGTATAAACACGCCCTTGTTGGCGCCAGCCGGGATCACCGGCTCCTTGAATACGAATTTCAGCATATCGGCGAAGGACTGGAACAAGCCCCAGGGGCCCACCACGTTAGGACCTCGCCTGATCTGCACCGCCGCCCAGATCTTGCGGTCGGCATAGAGCACGTAGGCAACGGCAACGAGCAGGACGACCAGCAGCAGCACCGACTCCGCCAGAATGATGATGAGCGGCCAGATGTAGTCGAAAAAGAATTCGATCATGGCCCTACTCCGCCGCCGTCATAGGCGAATTCTTGACGGTCGCGTTCGCCAGTGCCGAACATTCGGCCATGACGGCGGATGAGCGCGCGATCGGATTGGTGAGATAGAATTCGGCGACCGGCGACGCGAACGGCGTCTTGTCCGCGCTGCCGCCGAGACGCGCGAGCTTCTCGATATCGCCAGGGTTGCCCGACTCGATCCGGTCGAAGCGCATGAGTTGGGGGTGCGCCGCGAACATCAGCTGGCGCAATTGTGCCATCGAGTTGTACGGCAGCGTGCAGCCGAGTTTGCCGGAAAGAGCCCGCAGGATCGCCCAGTCCTCGCGCGCGTCGCCAGGCGGGAACGAGGCACGCTCTGTCATTTGCACGCGGCCTTCGGTGTTGACGAAGATCGCCGACTTTTCGGGATAGGCGGCGCCCGGCAGAATCACGTCGGCGCGATGGGCGCCGCGGTCGCCGTGAGTGCCAACATAGATCACGAACGGCCCAGGTTTGACGTCAATCTCATCAGCGCCGAGCAGGAACAGCACGTCGAGGCCGCCCGCGGCCATTTGCGTGGCGGTCTTGCCGCCCTCACCCGGCGTAAGGCCGAGATCGAGCGCGGCCACGCGCGAGGCGGCGCCGTGCAGAACACTGAAGCCGTTCCAGTCTTTTTTGAGAGCGCCGAACTCAAGCGCCGCCTTGGCGGCAAGTGACGCGATGGCGGCGCCATCCTTGCGCGCCAGCGCGCCGGCGCCGAGCAGGATGAGCGGACGCTCGGCATTTTTCAGCGCTTCGGCGAACTTGCTCTGAGCGAGGCCGGCCAGCGTGTCGGGGCCGGCGCCGAGGTAGTCGTAGGCGTAGGTCAGGTCCGCTTTCTCACCGATCAGTCCGACAGGGAAACTACCCGCGCGCCAGCGCTTGCGGATGCGGGCATTGAGCACCGCTGCCTCACGCCGCGGGTTCGCGCCGACGATAAGCAGCGCGTCGGCGCGCTCGATGCCGGCGATGGTGGCGTTGAACAGATAGGTCGCGCGGCCCCAGTGTGGATTAAGCGCTGAGCCGTCCTGACGCGCATCGATGCTCAAGCTGCCGAGCCGGGCCATTAGGTCCTTGAGCGCGTACATTTCTTCGGCGCCCGCCATATCGCCGGCAATGGCGCCGATGCGGTCGCCGGTGTTCTTCTTGATCTTGTCGGCGATTGCGGCAAAAGCCTCTTTCCACGTCGCCGGCCGCAACCGGCCATTTTCGCGCAGGTAAGGCTGGTCGAGCCGCTGGGTGCGCAAGCCGTCCACCACGTGGCGGGTCTTGTCGGAAATCCATTCCTCGTTCACCTCGTCATTGGTGCGCGGCAGAATGCGCATCACCTCGCGCCCGCGCGTATCGATGCGGATCGCGGATCCGAGCGCATCCATGACGTCGATCGACTGTGTCTTGTTGAGCTCCCATGGCCGCGCCGCAAAGGCGTAAGGCTTGTTGGTGAGCGCGCCGACCGGACAGAGGTCGACCACGTTGCTTTGCAGCTCCGAGGTCATGGCGTGCTCGAGATAGGTGGTGATCTCCATGTCCTCGCCGCGGCCGATGGCGCCGAGCTCCGGCACGCCGGCGACTTCGGTGGAGAAGCGGATGCAGCGCGTGCAGTGGATGCAGCGCGTCATGATCGTTTTGACCAGCGGGCCGATATATTTGTCCTCGACCGCGCGCTTATTCTCCTTATAGCGGGAGCCATCCATGCCATAGGCCATGGCCTGGTCCTGCAGGTCGCATTCGCCGCCCTGATCGCAAATCGGACAATCGAGCGGATGATTGATCAGCAGGAACTCCATCACGCCCTCGCGCGCCTTTTTCACCATCGGCGTGCGGGTATTGACCTCCGGCGGCTCGCCGTTCTTGCCGGGGCGGCAGTCGCGCACGCCCCAGGCGCAGGACGCCACCGGCTTGGGCGAACCCACCAACTCGACCAGACACATGCGGCAATTGCCGGCGATCGACAGCCGCTCGTGAAAGCAGAAGCGCGGGATTTCCGCGCCCGCGGCCTCACAGGCCTGGAGCAGCGTGT
>CAZLWN010000081.1:0-17010 GCA_964563195.1 uncultured Undibacter sp.
CGAAAGTGGCCACCGGCACCGGCGAGGCCAGAATCGCGCGAATGATCTTGCGCATGGAGCCGTCGAGGCCGCCGGGCGTATTCATGCGCAGCACAACTAGGCCGGTGTCGCTCGACTTAACCGCCGCAAGCTCTTGCGCGATGTAGTCGGCGACCGCCGGGCCGATAGCGCCGTTGACTTCGAGCACCACCGCGCGGCCGGGACTTGCCGCATTGCCCGGCACGGCCAGCAGCAATGCGACCGCCAGTGCGGATATCGCGCGCCATGACATGAGCATTCCCTTTTTGCCGTTCGTTGTTCGCGCGAAACCGCGCATCCGGGCTGCCGATTTCTAAAACCGGGGCGATAGGGGATTATTGCATATCCACCGGCTGGCCACCGCGCGGCGCCGGTAACCCTCTGGAATCGCTCAAACTTTTTCCGCGTATTGTTGACCGCGGCGTCGCGCGACCGACGCCGCGGCGTGGCGCCCAAGTGGAACCTGTCCTACCATCGGAGCCGCACTCAATAAGATCCAAACGCGCGGCGCGCTTCGCCGCGACGTCCGGTTCCCACGAGGAAACAGTCCTCTCGCTGTCGGCGACGGCGACAACACGGAGGCGGGGATGCAAGTACTCCTCATCGCGGCCTGCATGCTGGCGGTGGTATGGATCATCGTGCTATGGGGCTCGCGCTATTTTGGTCCACGCTAGATCAAGCCCGCACTGCCCCGTGCGCCCTACTTTGCTACAGGCCGCCTGCACTGCAGACGTTCGCACCGTCGACAGTCCATCTAGCTGCCCATCTAGATGAAATCTTGCCGATGCAGTAGTCTCCATGCCGCTGGTATAAAAAAGTCGTCGGGACATGGACATGCACGATTGGGGAGACATTGGCAAAGCTACTTGAAATTGAAAACCTGCAAACGCAGTTCTTTATCGCTGACGGCGTGGTCAGGGCCGTCGACGGCATTTCCTATGACGTGAACGAAGGTGAAACGATTGCCATCGTCGGCGAGTCCGGCTGCGGCAAATCCGTCGGTGCTCTGTCGATCCTGCGCCTCATTCCCGACCCGCCCGGCCGCATCGTCGGCGGCAGCATCCGCTTCGAGGGCCGCGACCTGCTCAAGCTGAGCGACGATGAGATCCGTAACGTGCGCGGCAAGGACATCGCCATGGTGTTCCAGGAGCCGATGACCTCGCTCAATCCGGTCCTGACCGTCGGACGGCAGCTCACCGAGACCCTGCAACAGCACCTCAACATGAACAGCGAGCAGGCGACCGCGCGCGCGATCGAGCTGTTGGGCATGGTCGGCATTTCCGATCCCGCTCGCCGGCTCAAGCAATATCCGCATCATCTCAGCGGCGGCATGCGCCAGCGCGTGATGATCGCCATGGCGCTGTGCTGCGAGCCCAAGCTCATCATCGCCGACGAGCCGACCACCGCGCTCGACGTCACCATCCAGGCACAAATCCTCGAACTGTTGAAGGACCTGACGCGCCGCCTCGGCGTTGCGCTGATCGTGATCACACACAACCTGGGCATTGTCGCCCGCTACGCCGACCGCGTGAACGTGATGTATGCCGGTAGGATCATCGAAAGCGGAACCGCGGACGAAATCTACCATAACCCGCGCCACCCCTACACGCTCGCGCTGCTCAAATCCGTGCCGCGCATGGACCAGCCGCGCAGAGGCAAGCTCGATCCCGTGAAAGGCCAGCCGCCCGATCTCACGCACCTAGACGCCGGCTGCTCGTTCCGCCCGCGCTGCGGCTTTGCGATCGATCGCTGTGAGAATGCGCCTGACCTTGAGGGAGTCGGCGCTAAAGGTCATATTGCGGCCTGCTGGCAAGTGCAAAAAGTCGCCGCATCATTGAGGCAAGCGTCATGAACACGGCACACACGACAGACGCGGCGCAAGGCGAGACAGCAAAGGCCGCACGCAAGGCGGCTGAAGTGGAAAGCAGCGGCCACGAGCAGCGTCGCCAATCAGTACGACGCGTTGCCCAGGCATCTGACCTGGTCGAGGTGCGCAACCTGAAAATGCACTTTCCGGTGACCGAGGGCGCCCTGTTGTCGCGGGTAGTGGCCCATGTGAAGGCTATCGACGGCGTCAGCTTCACCATTCGCAAGGGCGAGACTTTGGGACTGGTAGGCGAATCGGGTTGCGGCAAAACCACGACCGGCCGCTGCATCCTGCAATTGGAACATGCGAGCGCCGGCGAGATCCTGTTCAACGGCACGAACCTGATCGACCTCGATCGCAAGTCGATGATGGCGCTACGGCGGAAGATCCAGGTGATCTTTCAGGACCCCTACTCGTCGCTCAATCCGCGCATGAAGATCGGCGAGATCATCGCCGAGCCGATGAAGGTGCATAAGACCGAGCCGGACAGGGCGGCCCGCAACGCCCGCGTCAAAGACCTGCTAAAGCTCTGCGGTCTCGATCCCCGCTTCGCCGATCGTTACCCGCATGAGATGAGCGGCGGCCAGCGCCAGCGGGTCGGCATCGCGCGCGCCCTGTCGGTGCGTCCCGAGTTCATTATTTGCGACGAGGCGATTTCGGCCTTGGACGTGTCGATTCAGGCGCAAATCATCAACCTTTTGGAGGATTTGCGGGATGAGTTCGACCTCACTTACCTGTTTATTGCCCATGATCTGAGCGTCGTACGCCATCTGTGCCACCGGGTGGCAGTCATGTATTTGGGTAAAATCGTCGAATTGGCCGAATGTGATGAGTTGTACAACAACCCTTTGCATCCTTATACTCAAGCCCTTCTTGCGGCGGTGCCGGTTCCAGACCCGGAGGTGGAAAGAAAGCGTGCCCACCAGATCGTGAAGGGCGAGGTGCCCAGCCCGATCAATCCGCCTAGCGGATGCGTATTCCATCCGCGTTGCCGGCTTGCCGTGGACAACTGTTCGAAGGAGATTCCGGAATTCAGAGAATTACGGCCGGGGCACTGGGTAGCCTGCTCCGTCCTTTGAACGCTCTGCAGAAGAGTGAGGCATCCAGGGGGCACGCCGAATGTCCTCGGACCGATCCAAGGGAAACGACACAGAATAAGACAAGGGAGGGATGACAATGCAATTTGCTAGAATGATCAGATCAGCTTTGGTGCTGGCGGCAGCCGCGGCTGTCACCTTCGCCTATGCTGGGCCTTCGGCCGCGGCCGGACCCACCAAAGGCGGCGTCCTTAAATACGTCGTGCCGGCCGAGCCGCCGAGCTTCGACGGTCACCGCGAGACCACCTTCGCGCTGATTCATCCGATCGCGCCGTTCTATAGCCTGCTGATCCGGGTCGATCCGTCGGTGCCGTACAACGGAACGTTCGTCTGCGACCTTTGCACCGAAATGCCGAAGCCGACCGACGGCGGCAAGACCTACACCTTCAAGATCCACGACGGCGTCAAGTTCAGCGATGGGTCGACGCTCACCGCGCAAGACGTGGTGGCGACCTACAAGAAGATCATCTTCCCGCCGGAGGGCGTCGCCAGCGCGCGCAAGGCGTTCTACGTGATGGTCGACAGCGTGAGCGCGCCCGACGACCATACAGTCGTGTTCAAGCTGAAATACCCGTCAGGTGCGTTCATTCCGGCGCTCGCGAACCCCTATAACTTCATCTATTCCAAGGCAATCCTCGACAAGGATATGCATTGGTATGAGAAGAACGTCATGGGTTCCGGTCCGTTCCTTTGGGACGGCCGCGAAGCCGGCGCCTTCATCAAGGGCAAGCGCAATCCGAACTACTATCACAAGGGCATGCCCTATCTCGACGGCTTCCAGGCGATCTTCGCCAAGAAGCAATCGCTACGCGTGCAGGCGATTCAAGGCGACCGCGCCGCGATCGAGTTCCGCGGCTTCCCGCCGAAGAGCCGTGACGACCTGGTCAAGGCCCTAGGCAAGAAGATCACGGTGCAGGAGAGCAATTGGAACTGCTCGCTGATCATCACGCCGAACCATCAGAAGAAGCCGTTCGACGACGCCCGCGTGCGCCGTGCCCTGACGCTCGCTGTCGATCGCTGGGGCGGTTCCAAGTATCTGTCGAGCATCGCCATCGTGAAGGCGGTGGGCGGCGTGGCCTTCCCCGGCCATCCACTAGCGGCGACCAAGGAAGAGCTGCAGAAAATCGCAGGCTACTGGCCCGACATCAACAAGTCGCGGGCGGAAGCCAAGAAGCTCCTCAAGGAAGCCGGCCAGGAGCACCTCAAGTTCACGCTCAACAACCGCGGCGTGGACCAGCCGTACAAGATAGTCGGCACCTGGCTCATCGACCAGTGGAAGCAGGTTGGCCTCCAGGTTGACCAGCGGGTGCAACCGACCGGTCCGTTCTATGCGACGCTGCGCAAGAAGAAGGACTACGACGTCTCGCTCGACTTCAATTGTCAGGCGGTCGTCAATCCGCTGCTCGACGTGTCCAAGTTCATCTCCGACGACATATCCGGCAACCAGTATGGCGGATACAAGGACCGCGAGCTGGACAAGATGTTCACGGCCATGAACCAGTCCGGCGACGTGAAAGAACAGCGTGCCATCATGCGCAAGTTCGAGAAGCGGGCGCTTGACGAGCAGGCGAATGCCTTCGTCACGCTGTGGTGGTACCGGATCATTCCGCACCGGTCCTACGTCAAGGGGTGGCACATCACGCCGAGCCACTACTTGAACCAGCAACTTGATACCGTCTGGATCGACCAGACGCAGATGTAAGACCAGGCGGTTGCCTGAACCGATCCGCCCGCGGCGTTTACGCCGCGGGCGGAATACCTCAGGTGGACTTGAATGTCCCAATACATCGTCAAGCGGCTATTACTGACCATACCGACGCTCTTTGGAGCGGCGATCCTGGTCTTTTTCCTGATGCGCCTCATCCCCGGCGACATCTGCGAACTTCGCTTGGCCGGTACGGGCGGCTATTTCGACGAGACCGCGCTGAAAATCTGCCAGCACGAGATCGGAATCGACCAGCCGATCATCACGCAGTTAGGACAGTATCTCTCGGGCCTTGCTACCTTCAACTTCGGCAACTCGATGTGGACCGGCCGCCCCATCGTCCAGGAAATCAGCCTGCGCTTCGAGCTGTCGCTGATGATCGCCATCCTTGCGACCGTCACCGCGACCATCTTCGCCATTCCTTTGGGGACGATCGCCGCCATCAAGCAAGATACCTGGATCGACTATGTCGTCCGCTCCTTCAGCATCGCGGGCATCGCCATCCCCTCGTTCTGGTTCGGCATCCTCATCATTTTCGGCATCTTGTTCTCCACGCAATGGTGGACCGGAATTCCCTGGATGCCGCCCATCCAGTACAGGTCCAGCTGGATGAGTTGGGACAACATATCCAACAACCTCGCCTTGCTGATCTGGCCGGCGGTGGCGACCGGCTATCGCTATTCGGCTGTCGCCACCCGCATGACGCGCTCAGCCATGCTTGAAGTGCTGCGCGAGGACTACATTCGCACCGCGCGCGCCAAGGGTCTGGTCGAACAGCTTATCATTCGGCGCCATTCGCTCAAGAACGCCATGCTGCCGGTGGTCACCGTCATCGGCCTCGAGTTCGCCTTTCTCATGGGCGGTCTCGTCGTCACCGAGCAGGTTTTCAACCTCAACGGTCTCGGCAAACTGTTCGTCGAGTCAGTGACCAATTACGACTACACCATGACGCAGGCGTTGGTCATGGTGGTCGTAGCCGTGTTCGTGTTCACTAACTTTGTGATTGACGTATTCTACGCCTGGCTCGATCCCCGTATTCGCTACAAATAAGAGGCCTGCATCATGGCCGCGATCTCTGAAGTGGCAGTCGAGGCAAATTTCGAGGACCTGAGCGACAAGAAGCCGCTCGGACGGGTGGTTCTCCAGCTGATGCGCCGCAAGCCGTTGGGCACGGCGGGCGCCATGATCGTCATCATCATGATCCTGATGGCCATATTTGCCAATTTTCTCACGCCCTATGATCCCGTGGCCAATTCGTTCGCCGCGATGACCGTGGCGCCTGGCTGGGAACATTGGCTTGGCACCGACCAGTTCGGCCGCGACCTGCTCGCGCGCATCATCTACGGCGCGCGTACCGCGCTCTTTGTCGGCTTTACCTCCTCCATCATCGGGGCCACCACCGGCCTCGTGCTCGGCGTCGGCAGCGCCTATTTCGGCGGGCGTATCGATCTCATTTTTCAGCGCATCATGGATATCTTCATGGCGTTTCCGCTGATCATCATGGCGCTCGCCGTGGTCTCGATCTTCGGCACCGGCGCGCAGAACGTGATCATCGCCATCACCATCCCGTTCATTCCGCGCTGCGCCCGCGTGGTGCGCTCAAGCGCGCTGGCGATCCGAGAGGTCCCCTATATAGATGCCGCACGCGCCAACGGCTTTAGCCACGCGCGCATCATCCTGCGCCACATGGTGCCGAACGTCATGGCGCCTTATCTGATCATGATCACCTCCTTCGTCGGCCAGGCGATCCTGCTGGAGGCTTCGCTCTCCTATCTCGGCCTTGGCGTGCAGGAGCCGACGCCGGCCTGGGGCCTGATGCTGCAGGGCGGGGCTGAGGAATACGCGCTGAGCGCGCCGTGGATGGCGATCTTCCCGGGCGTCGCCATCAGCCTGGCCGTGTTCGGCTTCAACCTGTTCGGCGACGCCGTGCGCGACGTGCTCGATCCCAGGCTGCGGTCGCGGTAAGGCGGACCGGCGCTATCCCGCCTTGGCAACCTTGACCTTGGAAGACGCTTCCGCATCGCCGCGGTACCGCTCGCGCAGATCGTCCCATTCGGCGGCGCCGAAGCGCGCAAACGCCTCGTGCGGCGACAAGTCCTTGGGCGGCGCCGGAAAGTGGCCTTTCTTGACTTCGGCCAGCAATTCCTCGCAGCAACCGATGACGCCGCGGAACAAAAGCGTCGGCAGGATGGCAATCTTATAGCCCATCTCCTCGGCCTGCTTCAGCTCCACCGCCGGCGTCTTGCCGCGGCGTACGATATTGAGCAGGCACGGTCCCTTGACCAGCTTCGGCACCGACGCCACTTCGTCCATGGTCTGCGGCGCTTCCACAAAAGCGATATCGGCACCGGCGGCGAGCGCTGCATTGGCGCGCTTGATCGCCTCGTCGAAACCGATCACGGCGCGAGAATCGGTGCGGGCGATGATGATGAAATCGGAATTCCCGCGCGCGTCGGCGGCGGCGCGAATTTTCGCGATGTAGTCACCGGCCGGAATGACTTCCTTGTTGTCGAGGTGGCCGCACTTCTTCGGGAACACCTGATCCTCGATGTGGATGGCGGCGACGCCATGCCGCGCATATTCGTGCACGGTGCGCACCACGTTCAATTCGTTGCCGTAACCGGTATCGGCGTCGGCGATGACCGGCAGGTCGACGGTGGCCGCAATCTTGCCGGCGTTGCCGACCATCTCGCTCATGGTCAGCAGACCGTAGTCCGGATAGCCGTGCGCCGCCGCCGTGCCGGCGCCGGTCATGTAGACCACTTCGAAGCCGGCATCGGCGATCAGCTTGGCCGTGATGCAGTCATAGGCGCCCGGCGCAATCGTCATGCCACCGCGCTTGATCATCGCACGAAGCTCGCTCGCCTTGCTCATTCCGGCCTCCCTTTATTTGGCGCGCTTGCGTTCAAGATGGGCTACCAGCCCCCCTGCCTGCACCATCTCCGTCAGGTGCGCGGGGATCGGCTCGCAGGCGTAGGTTTCGTTGCGGCTGAGATTATGGACCTTGCCAGATTCCGGTTCGAGCGCAAGCTGATCGCCGGCGGCGATTTTTCCGGCGTCCGGGCAGACCAGCGCCAGCAGGCCGAGATTGAGCGCATTGCGGTAGAAGATTCCGCCGAACGAGGGCGCCAGCACCGCGCTCACGCCCAGAAGACGCAGCGCCTGTGCCGCCTGCTCGCGCGAGGAACCCATGCCAAAATTGCGCCCGCCGACCACGATATCGCCCTGCCCGACGCTGCCCGCGAATTGCGGGTCGGCCGCCTCCAGGCAATGGCGCGCCATCTCTTCGATCGGCCGCTTCATGTAGAGGCCGGGCGCCAGTTGATCGGTGTCGATATCGTCGCCGAACACCCAGGCGCGGCCGGCGTTTTGCGTTGGCGCGCTCAATTCAGGAACTCCCGCGGGTCGCGGATCTCGCCCGCCACCGCGGCGGCGGCAACGGTGTAGGGCGAGGCGAGGAAGATGTTCGCGCTTTTTGCGCCCATGCGGCCCTTGAAGTTGCGCGCGGTGGTGGAGATGCAGACCTCGCTTTCCGCCAGAACGCCGGAGCCGTAGCCGGCGCAGGCGCCGCAGCCGCTCGGCAGCATGATGGCGCCGGCATCGAGCAAGATAGCAAGCGTTCCGTCGGCGGCGGCCGTTGCCGTCTCGCGGCGCGAGGCCGGCGCCACCATCAAACGCACGCCATCCGCCACACGGCGGCCCCTGAGCACCTCGGCGGCCATTTTCAAATCGGCTAGCTTCGCTCCGGTGCAGGCGCCGATATAGGCCACGTCGATGCGCTCACCTTGGTGATCCGCCACCGGCCCGGCATTGGCCGGCGAATGCGGCGGCGCCAGCTGCGGCGACAGCGCCGCGGAGTCGAAGCGATGCGTCTCGCGATAATTTGCATCGTCGTCGCCCTGCCATTGGCGCGGATCGATTGCTTCGCCGCCGACGCGCGCGATATGCGCGGTGGTGACATCGTCGGCCGCGATGATGCCGGTCTGCGCGCCGAGCTCGGCCGCCATGTTGCAAAGCGTCATGCGCTCCGGCATCGGCAGCGACGCGATCATCGATCCCATATATTGCACCACCTGATAGTCGCCGCCGTCCATGCCGAGCCTGGCGCACATCGCCAGCATGACGTCCTTGGCGCAGACACCGGCCGTGAGCGCCCCAGTGCAGTCGATGCGGATCGTTTCCGGCACCTTGATCCAGGTCTCGCCGGTCACCACGATGCCCGCCATATCGGTTGCGCCGACGCCGAACATGAAGCAGCCAAAGGCGCCGCCGGTCGGCGAATGAGAATCGCCGCCGACCACGAACATGCCCGGCCGCAGATGGCCCCGCTCCGGCAGCACCACGTGGCAGATGCCCTGCATGTCGTAGAAATGCCCGATGCCGGCCTGCGCCACCCACTTGCGCGTCAGGTCGAGAATAGCGGCGCTTTCGGCATCGGTCGGCGGCACGTAGTGGTCGGTGATGACGACGATTTTGTCCGGGTCCCAGACCTTGGCGCCCAGTCTGTCCAGGATCGGCTTGATGCGGCGCGGCCCGCCGGAATCGTGCATCATGGCAAGATCGACGCGGCAGGTGACGATCTCGCCAGGCCGGACGCTTTCACGCCCGGCCGCGCGGGCGATGATTCTTTCAGCGAGCGTTTGAGGCAATGTGTCACTCCGGTTCGAAAGCAATACTCACACCGCCGCTTCGCTGGGGGCGAATTTGATAACGTAGGCGAGCGGCACGGTGGCGACGGTCAGCGCCGCGACGACCATGACGGCGCCGGGAATCCCGATGAGATCGCCGACGAAGCCGCTCGCCGGCGGCGCCACAGCTAGGAACGCGAGCGTGATCGTATAGAAAATGCTGAACGCCCGCGTACGCCGCTGGGGCGTCACCAGGTCCGGCACCGATCCGTACGTCACGGTGGTGACGCCGTTGAGGATGACGCCGAGGATCGGCAGCAGCACGAAATCAAGCTCGAATGGCGCCAACAGGATGACGATCATGCCGATGGCGGTCAGCACCTTGCTCATGGCGATGGTGAAGACCTTACCGAAACGGGTGGCGAACCAGCCGCAGGCGAGCTTGCCAAAGGCGCCGCCGAAGAAAACCAGAGTCAGGGCGAACCCGGCGGTGGAGACATGCGCACCCTTGCCGGTCAGCACGAAGGGCAGCAGCACGAAAAATCCGCCGCGCGTGATACTGTCGACGATCCCGAGTGCGACCAGCGCGCGGAAGCCGATGCGCATGCGTGCGGTTTCAGCCGCCGCCACTGCGGCATCTTCAGCCGTGCCAGCCGGTTTTGTTTCCGCGTGTTCGGCTCCGAACGCAAAGCGCGGGGTCAGCAGGTAGATCACTGCCGCCGCCGCAATGCCGACGAGGCCGAGCAGTCCATAGGCCGGCCGCCACGGCATGATGAGGATGAGCGCCGAGGCGGTGGCGGGCAGCAGGACCTTGCCGACGTCGCCAGAGAAATTATAAGCGCCCAGCGCCTTGAGCGAGCGCGTTCCGGCAAAGGCATGCGCCACCAGCGCCGAACCGATCGGATGCTGGGTGGCGGCGCCGATGCCGCCGAGCAGCAGGGCGGCGACCAGCCACCAGAAGCTGTGGCCGATGCTGGCCAGGCAGTAGCACAAACCGGCCAAGGCCGTGCCGATCGCCAACACGATGCCGGGTCCGAGGCGTTCGGCGAGCATCGAGGAGGGAATCTGCAGGCTCGCCATGGTGCCCGTAAAGACGGTGCGCAGCGCGCCGGCGGCTGCATAGCTCAGTCCGAACTCGGCCTGCCAGATCGGCAAGGCGATCCAGATAAGGTCTGTGAAACCGTCATGCAGGGCGTGTGCGCCGCCGGCGACGGCGAGCGCCCGCCGTTCCTGACTCTTGCCGGCGGTCGCCTCGGGGGCCGTGGCGGGGGCTGCGGTGTCGGTCAAATTCGCTCCGATGATGGGCCCGCGGCCGGTCGCATGGGGCGCCGGCGTGCGTGACTGTTTTGTGACCGCTTTATTTATCACGGGGAATGCGCGACAGTCATCGCTCGTTTGAGCGGTTTCCAGGAACCAGAACGCCATGAATTTCGAGCTGACCGAGGAGCAAAAGCTGTTTGCCGACTCGGTGCGGCGGTTTGCGCTCGCAAATCTGGAGAAGGATGCGCTCAAGCGCGCGCATACCTCCCGCTACCCGTTTGATGTCGCGCAATTGATGGCCGGACAGGGCCTCATGGGCATCACCATGCCGGAGGCGGATGGCGGCGTCGGCGGCACGCTGATGGATGCCGTCATCGCCATCGAGCAGGTGGCCGCGGTCTGCCCGCGCAGCGCCGACGTGGTGCAGTTCGGCAATTTCGGTCCCATCCGCGCCTTTGCCGAACACGGCACGGCGCAGCAGAAGGCGCGCTGGCTGCCCGATCTCCTTTCCGGCTGCATGGTGATGAGTCTCGGCATGAGCGAGCCCGGCGCCGGCTCCGCCGTCACCGATCTTGTGACCAGCGCCAAGCCGGACGGCTCGCATTACATCATCAACGGCAGCAAGGTATTTTCCACATTCAGCCCGGATGCGGCGATTTTCCTCATCTATGTGCGCTACGGGCCGGGCCTCGGCGGAATCGGTTCAATCATCGTCGAGCGCGACACGCCCGGTTTCCAGATCGGCCAGCCGTCCGCCTTCATGAGCGGTGAGCAATGGTGCGAACTGCATTTCGACAATTGCCGCATTCCGGCCGAAAACATCCTGCTCGGCCCCGGCGGTTTCAAGAAACAAATGGCGAGCTTTAATGTTGAGCGCATCGGCAACGCCACGCGCTCGCTCGCCTTCGGCCGCTACGCCTACAATACGGCGCGCGAACATGCGATGACGCGCGAGCAGTTCGGCCGGCCGCTGTGCGAATTCCAGGGCCTGCAATGGAAATTCGCCGAGATGGCGATCAAGCTCGAAGCCGCCCAGCTCCTGCTCTATCGCGCAGCAACCAATGCCGATCGCGACTTGCCCTCGGCTTACGAAACGGCAGTCGCCAAGGCCGCTTGCAACGTCACCGGCTTCGAGGTGGCAAGCGAGGCGCTACAGACCATGGGGGCCACCGGCTACAGCCGCGAGACGCTGGTCGAATACTGCATGCGCCGATGCCGCGGCTGGATGATCGCCGGCGGCTCGGTCGAGATCCTGAAGAACCGCATCGCCGAGCACATCTTCGACCGACGCTTCGACCAGCGCCCGTCCCGCAAGGCGGAAGCGGCGGAGTGAGCTTTCGTCTGACTGTTCGCCGGGAGACGTGAAGACATGCGCGGGATGTCGCGTAGCCTCGCCCAATTTCTCTTCGCGCCCCAATCTGTTGCCATCGTCGGCCAATCCGACGACGCGGCAAAAACCGCCGGGCGGCCGCTGAAATATCTGCGTCAGGCGGGCTTCGGCGGCCGCGTATTTCCGATAAACCCGCGCCGCCAGGAAGTGCTGGGCGAGCGCGCCTACGCTTCCCTCTCCGCGCTGCCGGAAGTGCCCGAGCACGTCTATATCGTCGCGCCGACCGAGGCGGCGGTCGAGGCGGTGGCGGAATGCGGCATGCTCGGCGTGAAGGTGGCGACCGTGCTTGCCGACGGCTTCGCCGAGGCGGGACCCGCGGGCGAAGCGCGCGAGGCACGCTTAAGAGACATTTGCGCGCGTACCGGGTTGCGCATTATCGGCCCGTCGAGCCTCGGCATCGTCGACCTGCGCAGCAAGGCGATGCTGACGGCGAACGCCGCCTTCGACGAACCGAACCTGCCGGTCGGGCGCATTCTTGCCGCTTCGCACTCGGGCAGCATGATCGGCGCGCTGCTCTCGCGCGGGAAGGCGCGCGGCATCGGCTTTGCGGGCCTCGTTTCGGTCGGCAACGAGGTTGACCTGTCGCTCGGCGAGATCTGCGAAGCCACGCTCGATGATCCGGGCATCGACGGCTACATGTTGTTTCTGGAAACCTTGCGGCATGCCGATGCGCTGCGCCGCTTCGCCCATGCCGCGGCCGCCGCCAACAAGCCGGTGCTCGCCTACAAGCTCGGCCGTTCACAGGCCGCGCGCGAGCTGTCGGTCTCCCATACCGGTGCGCTTGCCGGCGAGGACGACGTCGCCGACGCCTTCCTTGCCGATTGCGGCATCGTCCGCGTCGACACCCTCGACGGCCTGATCGAAGGGCTGCCGCTGTTGCGGCGCGTGCCGCGCAGAGCGCCCGGCGGCCGCAAGCCGACCGTCGGCGTGGTGACGACCACGGCCGGCGGCGCCACCATGGTGGTCGACCCCTTGGCAAGCCGCGGCGTTGCCATCGTGCCGCCTGCGCCTGAGACGCTGGCACGGATCCGCTCCGCCACCGGCATCGATGTTGCGCCCGCGCGCCTGATCGACCTCACCACCACCGGCGCGCGTTATAAAGCGATGAAGGCGGCGCTCGATATCCTCAATGATGCGCCCGAGTTCGATTTGATCTTGGCGGTGGTCGGCTCCTCGGCACGCTTCCTGCCCGAGCGCGCGGTCAAGCCGATCATCGACAGCGCGCAGGCGGAAAAGCCGATCGCGGCCTATCTGGTGCCGGACGCGCCCGCAGCGCTGGCGGCACTGAGCGCAGCCGGCGTGCCGAACTTCCGCACGCCGGAAGCTTGCGCCGATGCGGTCGCCGCGGCGCTGCGCCGGCGCGCTCCACGTCCCACCCCGCCGATCAAAAAGCGCGCTGCCTCCGAAAATGCCGGACGCGTGCTCGACGAGCTTGAAGCCCATGCAATGCTTGACCGAGTTGGCATTGCGCGCGCGCCAGCGCTCGCCATCGACGTCGGCGTCACGAGCGCGCCCACCCTGCCCTTTCCCTATCCGGTCGCGGTCAAAGTGCTGGCCGCCGACATCCCGCACAAGACCGAGGCGGGCGGCGTCGAATTAAATGTACAGGACAGTGACGCGCTGATGGCCGCCATTGCGCGCATTGCCGGCAATGTCGGTTCCCGCCTCAAGCGCGTGCTGGTGCAGCCGATGGTGACGGCCTTGGGCGAAGTGCTGGTTGGCTATCGCGTCGACCGCGATGTCGGCCCGCTAGTCATGCTGGCGGCCGGCGGCGTGCTGGCCGAGATCTATCGCGACCGGTCCTTACGTCTGGCGCCGGTCGATCTTGCGACCGCGCAGGAGATGATCGGCGAGGTGCGCGGCCTTGCGGCTCTTTCCGGCTACCGCAATCGGCCCGCCGGCGACCTCGGCGCGCTGGCGCGCACTATCGTCGCCTTGTCGCAGCTTGCGACCGCGCAAGAGCCCGTGGCCGAGGCCGAGATCAACCCGCTCATGGTGCGGCCGCAGGGCGAAGGCGTGATCGCGGTCGATGCGGTGGTGCGGCTGTTCTGACCCCGCCTCTGGTGTAACCCGCCGCGAGCCCGTAGGATTTGAACAACGTTCGGAGCTGCCGATGTCGCACGCCGAAGCCATTCACAAGCTCCACCCCGCCGCCGGATCAACCGATGCGCTGGTCACGTTCGTCGGCGGGTTGCGGTATGCGACGCTCTCAGACGAGGTGCGCCACTACGCGCGGCGACATTTGCTCGACACCGTCGGCGTGATGATTGCGGGCGCGAGCGGCACGGTGGCAAGCCGCGCCGAGGCGATGCTGGCCGCCGTTCGCCCGGCCGGCCGTGTCCCGGTGCCGGGGCGCGCGCGCCGCGCCGACCTCATCGACGCCGCCTTCCTTGGCGGCACCGCGGCGCATGGGATCGAGCTCGACGACGGTCACACCAAAGGCTCGGCGCATCCCGGCTGCACCGTGGTGCCGGCTTCGCTCGCCCTTGGCTTCACCCGGAATACAAACGGCAAAGCGCTGCTTGAGGCGATCGTCGCCGGCTACGAGACGGTGACGGCGATTGCGCGCGCCTGCCACCCCGAACTGCGTCAGCGCGGATTCCATCCGACCGGCGCCGTCTCCGTGTTTGGCGCGGCCATCGCCAGTGCCAAGCTGCTCGGCTCACCGGCGCAGCAGATCGCCAACGCGCTTGGCATTGCCGCTTCGAGCTCGGCCGGCCTGTTCGCCTTCGTCAACGGCGGCGCCGACATCAAGCGCCTGCACGCCGGCCACGCTTCGCGCGAGGGTCTGCAGGCCGCGCTGCTGGCTCAACAGGGCGTCGAGGGCCCGCCCGGAGTGCTCGAAGCGCGCAACGGCTTTTTGCAGGCCTTCGCCTTCGGCCCCGGCGGCAAGGCGCGCGCCATTGAACTGCCGCCGGCAGTGCCATTCGGCATGACCGATTGCTATATCAAGCCCAACCCGTGCTGCCGCCATCTGCAGCCCGCGGTCGAGGCGCTGATCGCAATTCTCAATGCGGAAAAGATAGCGTCCGAGGAGATCGAATTGGTGGAGGCGGAAACCTATCGCATCGCCGCCGCGCATGCCGAGACCGGCTGGGACGACTACGCCAGCGCGCAACTGAGCTTCCCCTACCTGATGGCGCTCGCCATGCGCCATCGCGGAATCCGGATCGACTATTTCGACGAGACGTTCCGTCGCGATCCGGCCCTGGCCGCGCTCGCCAGCAAGCTGCGTGTGTCGGCGCCGGCGGGGATCGACAAGCTCTATCCGCAACTGCGCCCGGCGCGAGTGACGGTGACCACCGCGCGCGGCAAATTTACCCGCCAGGCCGACGACGCGCTCGGCTCGCGCCTCTTGCCATTGAGCGATGACGCGCTGACAGGGAAATTCCACGGCCTGGTCGCGCCGGTGCTGGGCGAAGCGCGCGCCGAGGAGTTGGCGCGGCGACTGTGGGAGATCGAGAACGAAGGCGAAGTTGCACCGCTCATCACAGCGATGGCGAAGGCCTAATCGCGAAAAGAGAACCGGGAAGGGATTGCAGCATGCAGGTAAGCTACGAGCCCTGGCTTATCCTGCTGTCGGTTGTGATCGCAATCGAGGGCGCCTATATCGGCCTGCGCTTGGCCTTGCAGATCGGCGCAACCGCCGACATGCGACGGCGTTTGCTGCTGGCCGGGGCGGCTTTCGCGCTGGGCATTGCCGTCTGGGCCGCGCATTTCGTCGCCATGTTGGCGACGCGCCTGCCGTTTCCGGTGGCCTATCTCGTCTTTCCGACGCTTCTGTCGCTGCTGATCGGAGTGCTTGCGATCGGCGTGGCGGTCTACGCCATGAGCGCCGCGCCTTTCACGCTGCCGCGCTTGACCGTAGCGTCCTGCCTAATGGGCGCGGCCATCGTCGCGATGCATTCCATCGGCATGACGGCGTTGCAATCGAGTGCGCGCATGAGCGACGGCCTTGCTCCCGTCGCGCTTGCCCTGCTCATCGCTATCGCCGTTTGCGCCGTGGCGGTCTGGCTGGCGGCCGGCCGCGAAACCCGTGCGCCGCTGCTGCTGCCGGCGCTCGCATTTGGCATTGCCGTGTCTGCCGTGCACTTTACGGCGCTTGCGGGCATGACGCTCGAGCGCGCACCGACGGCATTGCCGACCGCACGGGCGCTATCGGCCGATGATCTCGCCATCGTGGTGGCCGTCGTCACGTTTTGCCTGTCCGGCGTTTTTCTCCTGTTGCTGGTGCCAGATGGTGTGGGGGTCGGCGCGGCGGCCATCGACGCCGCGCTCGCGACCCCGGCGCTCGCCAACAAAAGCCTGGCGGACGCGTCAGTCGCGGCCGGCGCGTCCGCAATCGGCAGCGATGCCGACCTGCGGCGGGGAATTTACGCACCGCTGGGCGGCGCCGGTGCGCCGCCGCCGCGCGTCGCCGATCATCTGCCCATCGAGCGCGACGGCGCCACGCAATTCGTGCCCGTCGAGGAGGTGGTCGCTGTCCAGGCCAACGCTCATTACACCTATCTCTTTGACGGCACGGCCAAATTGTTTTGCCCGCTGGCCATCGGCGAGGTGGAATCGCGGCTCGACCGCGGCCGTTTCATGCGCGTGCACCGTAGCCACATCGTCAATATCGAGCGGGTGAGCGGCTACAAGCGCTCGGGCGACAGCGAAATCGTCGAGCTCGGCGGCAATAGCAGCCGATATACCGTTCCGGTCAGCCGCAGCCGCGCTGGGTGGCTGAAGTCCCGCATCGCTGGAAAGTCTCCGACGGGCCGTTCGTCCGGTCACCAATAATCTCGCCGCCACCGGTAGCGCGGATTGCGTCAATATCGTTGACGCAATTCGTGCAAAGCCGCGCCGTCATTCGTGCAAAGCCACCCGCTTTTGGTGAATTGCCGTTCCGTCTCATGCATCGGCGGTTGTTGCTGCGCCGCACTGCGCGGCAGTTTTGCCGCCAAGAAGCATAAAAATCCAATACGTGGGGAGGAGGATGCCTTGATACCGGGTGTCCGTCGTCAGATAAATTGAGACAGATGGCGGTGTGAACGTCAGGATTG
>CAZLWN010000082.1:0-16913 GCA_964563195.1 uncultured Undibacter sp.
GTCTACGTGCCGGAGGGCGTGCGCTGCCCGATGGAACTGTCGACTTACTTCCGCATCAATGAACAAAACACCGGCCAGTTCGAGCGCACGCTGATCATCGCCGACAAAGGCGCTTACGTGTCCTATCTGGAAGGCTGCACCGCGCCGATGCGCGACGAGAACCAGCTGCATGCCGCGGTGGTCGAACTGGTGGCGCTCGACGACGCCGAGATCAAGTATTCGACGGTGCAGAACTGGTATCCGGGCGACGCCAACGGCAAAGGCGGCATTTTCAACTTCGTCACCAAGCGCGGTGATTGCCGCGGCAAGAATTCGAAGATCTCCTGGACGCAGGTCGAGACCGGCTCGGCCATCACCTGGAAATATCCGAGCTGCATCCTGCGCGGCGACGGGTCACGCGGCGAGTTCTATTCGATCGCCATCTCCAATGGCCACCAGCAGGTCGACAGCGGCACCAAGATGCGCCATCTCGGCAAGAACACGGTGAGCCGCATCATCTCCAAGGGCATCTCGGCCGGCAAGTCCAACAACACCTATCGCGGGCTGGTGTCGGCCCACCGCAAGGCGACCAACGCGCGTAACTTCACCAATTGTGACTCGCTGCTGATCGGCCATGAATGCGGCGCGCACACCGTGCCCTATATCGAGGCGAAGAATTCCTCCGCCGTGTTCGAGCACGAGGCCACCACCTCGAAGATTTCCGAGGACATGCTGTTCTATTGCCAGAGCCGTGGCATGTCGGCGGAGGAGGCGACCGCGCTGGTGGTCAACGGCTTCGTCAAGGACGTGTTGCAGCAGCTGCCGATGGAATTCGCCGTGGAAGCGCAGAAGCTCATTTCAATCAGTTTGGAAGGAAGTGTGGGTTAATCGAATGGCGTTTCTGGAAGTCAAGAATTTGCATGTCGAGATCGAGGACAAGAAGATCCTCGACGGCCTGACGTTGTCGGTCGAGAAGGGCCAAGTCGCGGCCATCATGGGCCCGAACGGCTCCGGCAAATCGACGCTCGCCTATGTTTTGGCCGGCAAGGACGACTACAAGGTCACCGAGGGTGACGTTAAGTTCAACGGCGAGAGCATCCTGGAGATGGGCGCCGACGAGCGCGCGGCCAAGGGCCTGTTCCTCGCCTTCCAGTATCCGGTGGAAGTGCCGGGCGTCGCCACCATGACCTTCCTGCGCACCGCGCTCAACGCCCAGCGCAAGACGCGTGGGCAAGCGGAAGTCTCCACGCCGGAATTCATGAAGCTGGTGCGCGATACCGCCAGCCATCTCGGCATCAGCCAGGACATGCTGCGCCGCGCGGTCAATGTCGGCTTTTCCGGCGGCGAGAAAAAGCGCAACGAGATTTTGCAAATGGCCGTTCTGCAGCCGACGTTGGCCGTGCTCGACGAGACCGATTCCGGGCTCGATATCGACGCACTCAAGATCGTGGCCGACGGTGTCAACCGCCTGCGCTCGCCCGAGCGCGCCATGATCGTCATTACCCACTATCAGCGGTTACTCAACTACATCGTGCCCGACGTGGTGCACGTGATGGCCAAGGGCAAGGTGGTGAAATCGGGCGGCAAGGAGCTGGCGCTCGAACTTGAAGCCAAGGGCTATGCGCAATACGCGGGCGTGGCAGCGTGAAACCATGAACGCGGACATTCGCGCCATGAAGACTTCCGCTGAGCAGGCACTGAGCGCCGCCTACGAGTGCGCGCGCGCGACGCTGCCCGGCAAGGGCGCGGTCGCTACGTTACGTGCCGACGCGTTCAAGCAGTTCGAAACGCGCGGGCTGCCGCACCGGCGCGTCGAGGAATGGAAATATACCGACCTGCGCGCGCTGATGCGCGAGGCCTATCCGATCGCTCCGCCGCCCGACGCGGCGGCAAAACAACACGCCAAAGCCGCGGGCGATATTCTGGCCGGTACCGATTGCCGCCGCTTGGTTTTTGTCGACGGTGCCTTCGCGCCCGACCTGTCCGACCTTAAGCCCGAGCCAGGCTTGAGCGTCGAATCGCTCGCCGAGTCGTTGGCAAATGGCGATGCGCTGGTCGCGCAACATGTCGGCAAGACCTTCGCGAGCGACGACGCGGCGCTCGCGCTCAACACCGCGCTAATGGGCGACGGCGCCGTGATCCACATCGCCAAAGGCGCCGTGATCGCGCGGCCGATCCATCTCGTGTTCGCGGCCGGCAGCGAAAAGCCGGGCTCGGTCTTCATCCGCTCGTTGGTGGTGGTGGGCGAGGGCGCCCAAGCGACGATCATCGAAGACCACGACAGCGGCGCGGCCCAGGT
Source organism: uncultured Undibacter sp. (assembly GCA_964563195.1). Classification (GTDB taxonomy): domain Bacteria; phylum Pseudomonadota; class Alphaproteobacteria; order Rhizobiales; family Xanthobacteraceae; genus Pseudolabrys. The sequence goes on from CAZLWN010000082.1 coordinate 2,279, forward strand.
CAATGCGGCGCTGGAACTGATCGTGGGCGATGCAGCGCAAGTCGATTACCTCAAGATCACCCGCGCGCGCGCCTTGCACGTGGCAAGCCTGCTGGCGTCGGTGGGCGCCAAGGCGCAATTCAACACCTTCGCCTTCACCAGCGACGTCGCCGTCGCGCGCAACCAGAACTTCATCCGCTTCGCCGGCGAGGGCACCAGCGCCGGCATCCGCGGCGTTAGCCTGTTGCGCGGCAAGCAGCATGCCGACACCACGCTACTGATCGAGCATGCCGCCGGGCATTGCCAAAGCCGCGAGCAATTCAAGTCGGTGCTCGACGACGAGGCGCATGGCGTGTTCCAGGGCAAGATCGTGGTCAAGCCGCACGCACAAAAGACCGACGCCAAGATGATGACACGCGCGCTGCTGCTGTCCGACGAAGCGGAAGCCGACAACAAGCCGGAACTGGAAATCTTCGCCGACGACGTGGTCTGCGGCCATGGTGCCACTACCTCCGCGCCCAGCGAGGCGCTCAAGTTCTATTTGATGTCGCGTGGCATACCCGAGACGGAAGCCGAGGCGCTGCTGATCCAGGCGTTCATCGACGAGACCATCGAGGAGATCGCGCATGAGGGTATTCGCGACGCGCTGAAGTTCGCGGCGCTGCGCTGGCTGGGGGCGCGGGAGTGACCATGCATCCGGCGGTTTCCAACGGCTCCTACGACGTTGCCCGCATCCGCGCGGATTTTCCCGCGCTGGCGATGCAAGTCTATGGCAAGCCGCTGACCTATCTCGACAACGCCGCTTCCGCGCAGAAGCCGCAGGCCGTGCTCGATCGACTGCACAAGGCCTATACCGAGCAATACGCCAACGTGCACCGCGGGCTGCATTTTCTCGCCAACGAGGCGACCGAAGCTTACGAAGGCGCGCGCGAGAGCGTGCGCGGCTTCCTCAATGCGGGACGCACAGAAGAGATCATTTTCACGCGCAACGCCACCGAGGCGATCAACCTGGTCGCCTATACCTTCGGCCGCGAGCGCATCAAGGAAGGCGACGAGATCGTGCTCTCGATCATGGAGCACCATTCCAATATCGTGCCCTGGCATTTCCTGCGCGAGCGGCAGGGCGCCGTGATCAAATGGGCGCCGATCGACGACGACGGCAATTTTCTCATCGACGAGTTCGAGAAGCTGCTCGGGCCCCGCACCAAAATGGTGGCCATCACCCACATGTCGAACGCGCTCGGCACCGTGGTGCCGGTGAAGGAAGTCACCAAGATCGCGCATGCGCGCGGCATCCCGGTGCTCATCGACGGCGCCCAGGCGGCGGTCCATCTGGATGTGGACGTGCGCGATATCGGCTGCGACTTCTACGCTTTCACCGGCCATAAGCTCTATGGGCCGACCGGCGTCGGCGTGCTCTACGGCAAATACGAGCACCTCAGCGTCATGCCGCCGTTCAACGGCGGTGGCGAGATGATCCAGGAAGTGTTCGAGGACCGCATCACCTATGGCGACCCGCCCTACCGGTTCGAGGCCGGGACGCCGGCGATCGTGCAGGCGATCGGGCTCGGCGCGGCAATCGATTACGTCAATTCGATCGGCAAGGAACGCATCCGCGCGCACGAAGGCGCGCTGGTGAATTATGCCCATGAGCGGCTGGGCGCGATAAATTCGCTGCGCATCATCGGCAATGCCAGGGGCAAAGGCCCGCTCGTCTCATTCGAGATGAAGGGTGCCCATCCGCACGATGTCGCGACCGTCATTGACCGCCAGGGCGTGGCGGTGCGCGCCGGCACCCATTGCGTGATGCCGCTGCTGGCGCGCTACGGTCTGACGGCTACTTGCCGGGCCTCGTTCGCCCTTTATAACACCAAGGACGAGATCGACGCTTTGGCGGCGTCGCTCGCCAAGGCGCAGGAAATGTTCGCATGACCGACGACACGCAAACCACCGGCCCAGTCGCGGAAAAGCCGCCGGAGAACGCCGCCGTCACCGGCTCCTCGGAATTGCCGGCCGACGAGCTCAACAAGCTCACGGACGACATTGTCGCCGCGCTCAAGACCGTTTACGACCCGGAAATTCCGGCCGACATCTATGAGCTCGGCCTGATCTACAAGATCGACATCGGCGACGACCGCGGCGTCAAGGTCGACATGTCGCTGACCTCGCCGAACTGCCCGGCGGCGCAGGACCTGCCCATCCAGGTGGAGAATGCCGTCGCCAGCGTGCCGGGCGTCAAGGAAGCCCGTGTCACGGTGGTGTGGGAGCCGCCCTGGGACCCAAGCCGCATGTCGGATGAAGCCCGTCTCGTGCTCAATATGTGGTAATCTTTAAGTGAGACATTAGATCAAGAATAGATGAGAACCGCCATGGCCACAGCAAGACCCCGACCCCAGGTGATGCGGCTGACCGACGCCGCCGCCCAGCGCATCAAGGATGTGATGGCGCGCGCCGACAAGCCGGTGGCCGGGGTGCGCGTCGGGGTCAAGAACGGCGGCTGCGCCGGCATGGAATACACCATGGAATATGCCGTCGCGGTCAATCCGAGCGATGAGGTGGTGGAGGACAAGGGCGTCAAGATCCTGATCGACCCCAAGGCGGTGCTGTTCCTGCTCGGCACCGAGATGGACTACAAGACCGAGAAGCTGTCGGCGCAATTCGTCTTCAACAATCCGAACCAGACCAGCGCCTGCGGTTGCGGCGAATCCGTGCAGCTCTCGCCGGCAAAAGACGCCGCCGAATAGGCCGCCGCGGGGATGATCCCGTGGACTCCGACACTATCCAGGAGCTGTTCGCGGTTTTCGGCGCCGTGCAGGTACGCCGCATGTTCGGCGGCGCCGGCCTCTATGCCGATGGCGTGATGTTCGGCCTCGTCTCCGACGGACAGATTTTTCTGAAGGCGGACACGGCAAACGCACAGGATTTCGCGCGCGAGGGCTGCGCGCCGTTCGAATACGGCACCAAGACCGGCAAACGCGCGATCATGTCTTATTGGCGGCTGCCCGACCGGCTTTATGACGACCCTGACGAGCTTGCCCAGTGGGCAAGAAAATCTTTGTCGATCGCGCACAAGAGCGCGGCGGCAAAGCCGAAAGCCCGCCGTAAGGCCGCGCGAAAGAAGCGTTGAGCGTCAGGCGACCTGCGCGTCTGCGGGCCCGCCGGCGGTGAATTCCGGATCGGTCTCGCTCATGACCCGGTTGCGGCCGTTGCGTTTGGCCGCATAGAGGCAGCTGTCGGTGCGCTCGATCAGCAGCTGCGCGTTGTCGCTCCTGCGCAGGGTGGCGACCCCGATCGAGATCGTCACCCGCCCGAGGTGCTCGCCGGTCGAGCGCTTCATCAGTTCCTTGGTCATCACCGCGCGGCGGATGTGGTCGGCGACGGTGACGGCCGAGCGCAACGCCGTGTTAGGCAGAATGACGGCGAATTCCTCGCCGCCGTAGCGCGCCGCGGTGTCCTGGCCCTTGACGTTGTTCTTCACCGACGTCGCCACCAGGCGCAGCACCTGGTCGCCGGTGAGGTGGCCGTAACTGTCATTGAAATTCTTGAAATGGTCGATGTCGGTCATCATCAGCGACAGCGCCTCGTTCTTGGCGCGCGCGTCGGCGATGGCCTCCTCGAGCGTCGCGTCGAAGAATTTTCGGTTGGCGAGCTGGGTCAGGGGATCGGTCAGGCTTTCGGTGTGCACCGCGTCGAGGTGTTCCTGCAGCTCGCTGATTTCCTGTTTCGAGGCGCTAAGGCTCGCTTCCAGCTGCTGGTTGGCGAGTTCCATTTCCTTCGTGTTCTGCACCAGGCTTTCGACGATCACGCGCAAGGTCGCGCGGTCCTTCGAACTTCCGAGTTTTTCGCTCATATCGACGAGGCTCTCGGTGTAGTGCGTGGCGGAGCCAGCGGCGACGTCGATCATCGCCATCACCTGGTCGATCTCGCCTATCACCTGGCTGCCGAAATTGTCGATCTTGTCGGACAGCCGGACCGGCGACAGGTAGGAATCGTAGAGTTGTTCGAGGTCGGATTCGGACAGCGAGCCGCTTTGCTTGAGCGCCTCGTTGATTTTCTGATTGAGCGAGGGCTTATAGCCGGTGGCGTAGGTGTACCAGATTTCGAAGTTGCGTGGCGTCGCTTCCTGGCGCAGCGCCTTGATCTGGCCAAGCGCGATTTCGGCGAACGCCAACGTTCGTTCGTGTCCGTCGGCGCGCCCGGTCATGGCGAATCCTTGCCTGCACGCGCCCGTTCTGGCCGCGCGTCCCTTGGCAAACGTATTCGACGGAGATGAATCGGCGGTAAATTCGCAACCGGGGCGCTACAACTTCATGTTGCGACAACGCCCGGCTTCCCGTAAAGCCCGCCGCCGTCAGGCCTTGGCCGGTAACGGGCGCAGCAGGAAAGCGGGCAGGTGGTTGCCGTCGCTCTCTTCGGCCGACGGAAGTTGCAGCCGCGGTGGCGGCTGGTCGCCGGCGCGCACCGGCTCGCTGTCCGCACGGCGTTGCGGGCGGCGGCCGCGGCCGCCGCGATGCCGGCCGGAGCAGGGGCCGCGTTCGCCTTCGCTAGCGCGGCTCTCGCGCGTCTCGGTGGGCGCCGGTTCATGACCCATCCAGGGGATGGTCTGGCCGGTCAGGCGTTCGATCGCGCTGACGGCTTTCCGGTCGATCGGCGCGACGATCGTGATGGCGGTGCCGCTCAAGCCAGCGCGGCCGGTGCGGCCAATGCGGTGAACGTAATCGTCCGGGTGATGCGGAACGTCGAAATTGAAGATGTGACTGACGGCGGGGATATCGAGGCCGCGGGCGGCGACGTCGGAGGCCACCAGCAGCGAGACCTCGCCCTTGCGGAACGACTCGAGCGCGGCGGTGCGCGCCGATTGGTCCATGTCGCCGTGCAGCGCCGCGGCGTTGAATTTGTGGCGCAGCAGCGAGCGGTGCAATTGCGCCACCTCGCGCTTGCGGTTGCAGAAGATGATGGCGTTCTTGAAACCGTTGGCGGAGCGGATCAACCGGCGCAAGGTCTCGCGCTTTTCGGCCGGATCGCGGCCGGTTGCGACCAGCATCTGATTGATGTTGGCGGCGGTGGTGGCGGGCTTGGAGACTTCGACGCGCACCGGATTGTGCAGGAAAGTATCGGCGATGCGTTGGATTTCCGGCGGCATGGTGGCGGTGAAGAACAGTGTCTGCCGCGTGAACGGCACCAGCTTGCCGATGCGTTCGATGTCGGGGATGAAGCCCATGTCGAGCATGCGGTCGGCTTCGTCGATGACCAGCAGCTCGACGCCGGACAACAGCAGCCTGCCGCGCTCGGAATGATCGAGCAGCCGGCCCGGCGTCGCGATCAGCACATCGACGCCGCGGATCAGCTTGGCGTCTTGATTGTCGAACGATACGCCACCGATGATCAGCGCCACGTTGAGCTTGTGGTTCTTGCCGTATTTCTCGAAATGGTCGGCGACCTGGGCTGCGAGTTCGCGCGTCGGCTCAAGAATGAGGGTGCGCGGCATGCGGGCGCGCGCGCGGCCTTTCTCCAGCATGGTGAGCATCGGCAGCACGAAGGCGGCGGTCTTGCCGGTGCCGGTTTGCGCGATGCCGAGCACGTCGCGCCGCGCGAGCACGTGCTGGATGGATTGTTCCTGGATGGGAGTGGGGGTCTTGTAGCCGGCCGCCGCGATGGCGCCGAGCACCTTGTCGGACAGGCCGAGATGGGAAAAGGGCATAGAGCCTCAGTGCAGGGCCGCCCGGGACCGCGCCGGACTAAGAAAACCAGTTGCGTTGCGCGGGAGACGGCCGAATCTTCATTCGAACCGGTTGGGCGCAACATGGGGGCTGGGTGGTTTAAAGTCAATGCTTCGCGGACGCGATAAGTCATATAAATTATTAATGTTTTCGGCCCCGCGGGAATGAAATGGCAGAATCAATACCGCTCGTTCTGGTGCCCGGGCTGCTGTGCAGCGCCAGGCTTTATGCGCAGCAGGTCGCGGCGCTGTGGCTGTTCGGGCCGGTCACGGTCGGCGACCACCGGCGCGACCACGACATCGGCGCGGTCGCCGCGCGAATTTTGTCCGATGCGCCACCACGCTTTGCGCTCGCCGGTCTGTCGCTGGGTGGCTACATCGCTTTCGCAATGTTAGGACTGGCGCCCGATCGCATCGCCAGACTCGCGCTGCTCAATACTTCGGCGCGGTCCGATACGCCGGAGCAGACCGCGGCGCGCCATGTTTTGATCAACATGGCCGAGTCCGGCCGCCTCGACGAGGTGACGGATATGCTGACGAAATTCTATCTGCATCGCAACCGTCACAGCGACGAGGCGCTCAAAGGCGTCGTGCGGGCGATGGCCGCCGACACCGGGCCGCAAGCCTTCGTGTGGCAGGAGCGGGCGATCATATCGCGGCCGGATTCGCGGTCGCTGTTGGCGCGCATTGCTTGCCCGACAATGGTGCTGGTGGGCGACGGCGACGAGCTGACGCCGCCGGAGCTCGCCGAGGAAATCGCCGCTGGCATATCTGGCTCACGGCTGGTGATCGTGCCCGACTGCGGCCACTTGTCTACGCTCGAGCGACCCGACGCGGTCAATGCTGCTCTAGCAGAGTGGCTGCGCGCCTGACATGCCGGCGCACGACCATACGCGCGACACGGCCGGCGTCATCGCGCCGCCGCCGCTGATTGCGCTGGCGGCGGTGCTGATCGGTCTTACACTCGACTGGCTGCTGCCGGCCTATGTGCTCACGGAGCTGTTGTCGCTGCCTGCGCGAATCGTCACCGGTGGGGCGCTGATCGCGGCTGGCGCAGCGCTCGCTTTAGCAGGCGAGCGCAGCTTCGTGCACGCAGGCACAGAGGTAAAGCCATGGAAGCCGTCAACGGCGCTCGTTACCGGCGGCATCTACGCCTATGTGCGCAACCCGATGTATGTGGGCCTGGCGCTGCTGGTTGCCGGGATCGGAATCGCGCTCGCCGCGGACTGGACTCTGGTGATGTTGGTCCTGCAGATAGTGGTCATCCATTTCGGAGTGATCAGGCGCGAGGAGCGTTATCTCGAAGCGAAATTCGGCGACGCCTATCGCCATTACAAAGCGCGCGTGCCACGCTACGGCTGGCGGCCGGTTTGATGGGGCTTCGAAGATAATTGTGCCAGCCTTTCCGGGCTTCGTCCCTTTTTCGTGAACTCCGCGAACCCCTATAAGTGCATCGTTCGCTGATAAGCCGCCGGGAGACCAAACTTGCGCACACAAGTCGGCATTGTTGGCGCCGGCCCCGCCGGCCTGATGCTCTCGCATCTGCTGCATCTCGCCGGCATCGAGTCGATCGTCGTCGAGGACCGCAGCCGCGCCTATTGCGAGGTGCGCGTGCGCGCCGGCCTGATGGAGAACTGGGTCGCCGAGATGCTGATCGACACCGGTGTGGGCGCGCGGCTGCAGCGCGAAGCCATGGTGCACGACGGCATTTTTATTGGCTTCAACGGCGTGGCGCACAAACTCGATTTCACCAAGCTGATCGGCAAGCACGTTTTCGTCTATGACCAGAAGGAGGTCGTTACCGATCTGATCGCGCATCGCCTTGCGCAAGGCGGGCAGATCCTGTTCGAGGTTGCCGACACCAGCGTGCACGATATCTCAAGCGAGCGGCCGACGATCCGCTTCAAGCACGAAAGGCGGGCGCAGGAGATTGCTTGCGATTTCATTGCCGGCTGCGACGGCTTTCACGGCGTCTGCCGGCCGAGCCTGCCAACGGGCTCATGGACCGGCTACGACCGTGTCTATCCATACGCCTGGCTCGGCATCTTGTCGGAGTCGCCGCCGCCGGAGAAGGAGCTGATCTATTCCTATCACGAGCGCGGCTTCGCGCTGTTCTCCATGCGCGCGCCGGACCTGTCGCGGCTCTATCTGCAGGTTGCGTCGGACGAGGACGTCGCCAACTGGCCGGACGCGCGCGTCTGGGAGGAGCTGACCACACGACTGGGCAGGGTGCGACCGTTGCAGCAGGGCGAGATCGTGCAAAAGGGCGTCACGCAAATGCGCAGCTATGTGACCGAGCCCATGCATTACGGCCGACTTTTCCTTGCCGGCGACAGCGCCCATATCGTGCCGCCGACGGGGGCCAAGGGCATGAACCTGGCGATGGCCGACGTGGTATTTCTGTCGCGGGCGCTCGAGCGCTTCTACCGCAGCAAACAAAGTGATGGGCTTGAAAGCTACTCGGCAACCTGCTTGCGCCGCGTCTGGAAGGGCCAACGCTTCTCGTGGTGGATGACTCAGATGCTGCATCGCCAAATCGGCGGCGAGTACGCCGAATTCGACATGAAGCGGCAGCTGGCCGAGCTCGACTATGTGACCTCGTCGCACGCGGCCTCGGTGTCGCTGGCGGAAAACTATGCCGGGCTGCCGCTCGATTAGTCCTGGAGCAGCGCGCGCAGCGGCCGGTTGAGCAACGCAATTATCAAGCCACCCGTGGCGGAGATGATTGCCAGCAGCAAAAAGAAATCGCCTTTGGTCATGCTCGACCAGAAGGTGCCGAGATAGCCGGCAAGGAAGTTGCCGATGAAGCTGGTCGCCAGCCATACGCCCATCATCATCGACAGCAGCCGCAGCGGCGCCACCTTGGTCACCAGCGAGAGACTGGTGGGCGACAGATAAAGCTCGCCGGTGGTGATGACGACAAAGAAGGCGAACAGCCAAAGCCAGCTTGCCTGGCCGGTGCCTGTAACATGCGCGGCGGCCAGCATGATCAGCCAGGACGCGGCGTTGAGAAACATGCCGATCGACATTTTCGCCACGGTCGAGGGCTCGCGCGCGCCCTGCCAGCGCCACAGCGAAACGATGAAGGGCGTGAAGGCGAAAATCATGAAAGGATTGAGGGCCTGGAACCAGGTGACCGGAATTTCGAAACCGCCCAGCAGATGACGATCGGTGTATTGGTTCGCCCACAAAACGATGGTGTTGCCCTGTTGCTCGTAGGTGGCCCAGAACAGGCTGACCGGAATCATCAAAGCAAGGATGGTGCCGATCGCCTGCCAATCGCGACGGCCGAGCGATTCGACTGCTATCTCGCGCTTGGCGAAAGCATCCTCCGGCAAATCCGGCGTGGCGAGGAGATAAATGACGAGGCCGATGGTCATGCCGACGCCGGCGGCGGCGAAGCCGTAGTGCCAGCCGATCTCTTCGCCGAGCGTGCCGCAAACCAGCGGAGAGAAGAAGGCGCCGAGGTTGATGCCGACATAGAAGATCGAGAAGGCGCGGTCGCGACGGCGGTCGCCGGGGGCATAGAGTGCGCCGACTTGGGTCGAGATGTTCGGCTTGAAGCAGCCGTTGCCAAGAATGAGCACGGTCAGCGCCAGCAGGAACAGATGCTCGAAGGCCATCATGAAATGGCCGATCGCCATGAGCGCGGCGCCGAGGATGACGGTGCGGCGCTGACCGAGCACGCGGTCGGCGAGCAGGCCACCGAAGATCGGCGTCAGATAAACCAGCCCGGTGTAGAAGCCGTAGATCTGCGAGGCGAACGGCTGCGGGTCGAGCGGGCCGAACACGGCTTCGAGCGTGGCCTTGAACGATGCAAGCCCTAGCACGCTGTCCGCCTGCGCCGGCTTGAGCAGGTACTCGACCATGTAGAGCACGAGCAGCGCGCGCATCCCGTAATAGGAGAAGCGCTCCCACATCTCGGTCGCGAACAGAAAGCCAAGCGCGCGCGGATGGCCGAACAGCTCGCCGCGCGTGCGCGGTTTTTCGACGGTCGTTGCGGAATTTTCTGACATGCTGGGCGCGCGCGGAGTTCGTCGCCGCAACGATAGCACGTCATCCGAACGGCGCATTGCCGCGAAGCGGCGCGCTGCCTATGGTGGCTGCGGGCGACTGCTGTCGTGAAGCGGTAAGGTCATGCGAATTGTGGCGGTTCTGTTAGCTTCGTTCGCAGCCGCCCTGCCGGCTAGCGCCACTGGCGAGGGTCCACCGCCCGAACAACTGTTCCTTGAGTTCGGCCTGTTCGGCACCTGGGCGAGTCATTGCGCCGCAGCCGCCTCGCCGGCCAATCCCCACGTCATGATCAGCCAGCCGACCCCGGGCCTCATCCTGGAGGAGCATCATCTTGGGCCCGACTACGCGCTCAACCGCTACAGCGTGCTTTCCGCCGAGCGCTTGTCGAAGACGCGATTGTCGGTGGTGGTGCTGTTGCATCCCGGCGCCGAGGACCAGGAGCGGCAGAAACTGATCTTCGTGATCCACGGTCACACCCGGCGCACCATGTTCAATCAGGCAGATGGTGGGGCGGTGCGCGTCAAGGACGGCATCGCGCTGGCGCGCGGCAGCAAGACGCCGCTGCTGCACAAGTGCGAGTAGCCGTCCGCCTCATCCTGAGGCGCGGTCCGAAGGATCGCGTCTCGAAGGATGAGGCGGCCCCATACTTCGAGACGCCCGCCTTCGGCGGGCTCCTCAGCATGAAGCCGATAAAGGTTAGTGCGCGCTGGGTCCCCGCCTGCGCGGGGACGACCAGATAGAGCTAGACGTCCAGCAATTCCTCGCCGGCGAATTCTGCGTGCTCCTGTATGAAGGCGAAGCGGGTTTCCGCTTTCGTGCCCATCAATTGCTCGACGATTCTTGCGGTGGGCTTGCGTTCCTTGTCCACCAGCACCACGCGGAGCAACGTCCGTTTGCCCGGGTCCATGGTGGTTTCCTTCAGCTGCGCCGCCATCATCTCGCCCAGGCCCTTGAAGCGGGACACCTCGACCTTGGCGTTGGCGTTGAACTCTTTCTTGAGCAGCTGGTCCTTGTGCTTGTCGTTGCGCGCATAGACGATCTTGCCGCCGTGCGAGAGACGATAAAGCGGCGGCACCGCCAGATAGAGGTGGCCGGCGTCAATCAGCTTCGGCATCTGGCGGTAGAAGAAGGTGATCAAAAGCGAGGCAATATGCGCGCCGTCCACGTCGGCGTCGGTCATGATGATGATCTTTTCGTAGCGCAGGTCCTTGTCGTGGTAATGCGCGCCGGTGCCGCTGCCGAGCGCCTGCACCAGATCGGAGAGCTGGGCGTTCTGGGCGAGCTTGTCCTTGCCGGCGGATGCGACGTTGAGAATCTTGCCGCGTAAGGGCAGCACGGCCTGGGTGCGGCGGTCGCGCGCCTGCTTGGCCGACCCGCCGGCTGAATCGCCTTCGACGATGAAAATCTCCGAGCCTTGCGCGGCCGAGTTGGTGCAGTCGGCGAGCTTGCCGGGAAGCCGCAGTTTTCGCACCGCGGTCTTGCGCGCGATGTCCTTTTCCTGCCGGCGGCGCAGCCGCTCCTCGGCGCGCTCGACGACGAAATCCAGGAGCTTGTTCGCCTGCATCGGATTGCCGGCGAGCCAATGGTCGAACGGATCCTTGATCGCCTGCTCGACGATGCGCTGCGCCTCGGCGGTGGCAAGCCGATCCTTGGTCTGGCCCTGGAATTCCGGTTCGCGCACGAACACCGAGAGCATGCAGCCGGCGCTCGTCATCACGTCCTCGCTGGTGACGGGGGCGGCGCGCTTTTCCTGATTGACGCGGGCGGCGTGATCCTTCAGGCCGCGCAACAGCGCGGTGCGCAGGCCGGATTCATGGGTGCCACCGTCCGGCGTCGGGATGGTGTTGCAGTAGGAATTCAGGAACCCGTCGCTATCGGCGGTCCAGGCCACCGCCCATTGCACCGCGCCATGCGCGCCGGTTTTGCCGTGCGAGCCGGTGAAAATATCCGGATGCACCAAGGTGGAGCCTGCGAGCGTCTCCGACAGATAGTCCTTCAGGCCTTCCTCGAAATGGAAGGTGGCTTTCTCCGGCACGTCGGCGAGGCCCTTGAGCAGCGCCTTGTCGCAGTACCAGCGGATTTCGACGCCGCCGAATAGGTAGGCCTTCGAGCGCGTCATCTTGAACACGCGCTCGGGCTTGAAGGCGGCCTTGGGCCCGAAAATCTGCGGGTCGGGCCGGAATCGAATTTTGGTGCCGCGCCGGTTGGGCGCGCGGCCGGCTTTTTCCAATTTGCCCTTCGCCTTGCCGCGCTCAAATACCATTTTATAGAGCGTCTGTTCGCGCGCAACCTCGACCTCCATGCGCTCGGACAAGGCATTGGCGACCGAGACGCCGACGCCGTGCAGACCGCCGCTCGTCTCATAGACTTTGGAATCGAACTTGCCGCCGGCGTGCAGCATGCACATGATGACTTCCAGCGCCGACTTGCTCTTGAACTTGGGATGCGGATCGACCGGGATACCGCGGCCGTTATCGGTGACGGACACGAAGCCGTTCGCCTCCATCTCCACTTCGATCCAATCGGCGTGGCCGGCCAGCGCCTCGTCCATGGAATTATCGATCACCTCGGCGAACAGGTGATGCAGTGCCTTCTCGTCGGTGCCGCCGATATACATGCCGGGGCGACGGCGGACCGGCTCGAGGCCCTCGAGCACCTCGATGTGCTTGGCGGTATAGCCGCTCTCGGCGCCCGCGCCGCGTGTGGCTTTGCTGCGCGCCGGCGATTTTGCGGGTTTGCGCGCGGGTGCCTTGCGGGCAGCCGGCCGCTTGCGCGCGCCCGATTTCGCGCGCCTTTTGGGCGTGTCGAACAAGTCGCGTTGCAGCGAGGGCTTTTTCTTGGTTGCGGTCTTGGCCATGGGCTTGAGGTCGGCGCTGGCGGCAGGGCTATGGGCGATAAATAGGCGCCCGACGAATCGATTGCCACCGACTATGCCACGACCGTGCCGGAATGGTGACAGTGGCGCCTGCCGCATGTGGGCGAGCGGCCTTGCGGCGTTTGCGCCACGCTGGCTCTGGCGCAGGGCCAGCCGGCGGGCTAGATACGAAAACCGCGCATCCGCGCGCCGGGCGTCCTATGGATTTTCATGCCATCGTCCACGACATCGTCGCGTTCGTGCACGAGCATAGGGCATGGGCGGCGCCGGTCGTGTTTGTGCTGGCCTTCGCGGAATCGCTTGCCTTCATCTCGCTGCTGGTGCCGGCCTGGGGCGCGCTGGTCGCGATGGGCGCCATGATCAAATCAGGCGGTCTTGATTTTTGGTCCGTATGGATCGCGGGTTCGATCGGCGCCGCGCTCGGCGACTGGCTGTCCTATTGGGTCGGGCTCAAGCTCGAACATTCGGTTGCCCACATCTGGCCGCTGTCCCGCCACCCCGACCTGATTCCGCGCGGCGAACGCTTCATGGAAAAGTGGGGCATTCCTGGCATTTTCATCGGGCGCTTCTTCGGGCCGCTGCGCGCCTCGGTGCCGTTGGTCGCCGGCATTTTCGAGATGCCGTATTGGCGGTTCCAGTTCGCCAATTTCATCTCGGCTTTCGTATGGGCGGCGGTGCTGCTCACGCTCGGCGACGTGATCTCGATGGCCATCAATTGGCTATGGCCATGAAAAATCCGCCGGGATTTTGGTCCCGGCGGAGTCTTTGAAGAGCTAAGGCGCGCACTATTTGCCGAGCTGCACCAAACGGATCTCGCCCTTCACCAAATCCGCGACCGCCACCAGATAACCTTGCTTGTTTGGCACGACGGCGAAATCCGCCGGACCCTTGAAGCCGGTGGCGAGCTTATGCACCCCCGTCTTCTTGTTCCACTGCACCAGTGAACCGGTCATCCAGTCAGTCACCAGCAGGTCGCCATTTTTCAACAGGTAGACGCCGTCAAGCAAACCGAACTTCTTGGAGATCAGCTCTGGGGCACTGCCCGGCCGCATCGAATAGATGCCTTGCGGATTGTCCTTGTTGTGGAAGCCGACCATCAGCAGCGTGCCGCCTTTGCCCGCCCCGAGCCCGTTCGGATAGACGCCCTTGCCGGAGAACACCATCGTGATCTTCGGGTCTTTTTTCGCGTTGAGGAAGTCGGCCGGCTCAACGCGTGCCAGCTTGTCGTTGCGGTTGTCGCTGACATAAAGCGCGCCGCCCATCACGATCGGATCGTTGGCGAAGCCGATGTCGGGCAGGTCGAGCTTCTTACCTTTCTTGGTCTTCAGATCGAACACCCAGACGGAATCGATGTCGGTGACCCACAGCCGGCTACCTTTGATCCAGATGCCCTTCGGCTTGTTGAGCACCTGACCCTTTGCGGGCAGGAAGCCGTCCTCGAGGATTTTTCCATCCAGCGAGACCTTCGTGATCTTACCCTTACCGTCTTTTAGGGGAGGCTTGAGCTCGGGGCCGAAGTCGCTGGTGTAGAAGGCTTTGCCCTTGGCGTCGTAGCCCACGGATTCGACGTGGCCGAAGCCGGTCACGGTCTTCTCCGAGAGCACTTTGAGTTCTTTTGCCGACAGCGTGGACGCACTCACCATTGGCAGAGCGGCGATACCGATCGCCAATGCCACGGTTAGCGAAGTTTTTTCATCGCGATGTTCCTCCCATTTGCCCAAACATCGTCGGCCAAATCGGCGAATTCGGTTTCCAATCGTCAAATCCGTTTCAGCGCATCAATCCTCCCAGCGCAGCGATACGGTATCGGCTTTAGCCCTTGCCCTGGCCGATTTGGTGCGGGATGATGCCGCGTCCATCTTAGAGGGCCGCCGTGCCGCCGCCTTTAGGCGGCCGGTAAGGCTGAAATAAATTCGCACTGCTGGGGTTGCTACCGGCGACAAAGTAGGTTGCCATTCGACAACAAAAACGACGCACCTTAGGGAGGAACATTATGACAGAACTGACAAGACGCCGTTTATTTGCAACGGCTGCCGCGGCCGGTGCAG
>CAZLWN010000083.1:0-16824 GCA_964563195.1 uncultured Undibacter sp.
GTAACCTTCAGCCCCTATATTCAGGGGTGCCGGGGCAACCCGGCTATGGCGATAAACGGCCGTCGTAATAAACCTTTCGGACCCGGGGGCAGTACCCGGCGGCTCCACCCAAGCCCGGCGAGAGAACGGGCTTGGGCGGGGCCGAACTAGGATCGACGAGGGCGTAAAGGACGGACTTTTGCTCGGCATGGTTCCGCCGTTATCGGGCCAAATCCATAGTTGCGAATGACAACTATGCTCCGGTTGCTCTGGCTGCGTAAGCAGCTCGACTAACCAAGCCTACAAGCCCTAGCCGTCTTAGCAGCGGTTAGGCGGGGTTCGGAGGCACCTGGCAACAGAAGCCTCCACTTCCATTTCCGTTTGGCGGTTCCATTTGTGACAAAGGGACCTGAGACGCACCGCAGGGATGGATTTCGCCGCCAGCCGCGTTAGCATCCTCGGCCAAACTCGAAAACGCCGCCCGAACATACGCATGGCCGACCAAATCCGTTACGATCTCCTGACCCAGCAGGCGCTGCGCGGCGTGGTGCGCAGCGTGCTCGCCGAAGCCGCCAAGAAGGGTCTGCCGGGCGATCATCATTTCTTCATCTCATTCGACACCCGCGCCGACGGCGTGCGTATTTCCGACCGGTTGCTCGCGCAATATCCGGAGGAGATGACCATCATCCTGCAGCACCAGTTCTGGGATCTGGCGGTGAACGACAGCGCTTTCGACGTCGGCCTGTCTTTCGGCGGCATCCCGGAGAAGCTGACGGTGCCGTTCGAGGCCATCAACGGGTTCTTCGACCCTTCGGTGCAGTTCGGCTTGCAATTCGAGGAAGTCACCGAAGGCGAGGAAGCCCAGCCGGCGCCCACCGTCACCCAGGACAAAGCGGCAGGCAAACGGCCACGCGCACCATCGCCTTCGGCCGCCGCGCCCAAAAAGGAGCCGGTTGCGGCCGCGCCAGAGCCGAAGCCCGACAAGCCCGCCGCCGGCGGCGGCGGCGAAGTCGTCCGCCTTGACCGTTTCCGCAAAAAATAGATGGCAAAAGCGCGCAAGCCTCGCGCCAAATCACGCGCCATGGCGCGCCGCAAGATCCGCGTCGAACGCGACGCCTTCGGCCCGCTCGACATCCCCGCCGACAAGCTCTGGGGCGCGCAGACCCAGCGCTCGCTTCACAATTTCCGCATCGGCAGCGAGCGCATGCCGATCGAGATCGTGCGCGCGCTTGGCCTAATCAAGCGCGCCGCCGCCGAGGTCAACCGCGATCTCGGCTCACTCGACCGCAAGCGCGCCTGCGCCATCATCGCGGCCGCGCAGGACATCGCCGACGGCAAGCTCGACGCGCATTTCCCGCTGCTGGTGTGGCAGACCGGCTCCGGCACCCAGACCAACATGAACGTCAATGAGGTGATCGCCAACGCCGCCAATATCGCGCTCGGCGGCGAGCTTGGGGGGAAATCCCCTGTGCACCCCAACGATCACGTCAATATGAGTCAGTCGTCCAACGACTCGATCCCAACCGCTATGCATATCGCGGCGGCCATGGCGATCGCCGGCCATTTGCTGCCCGCGCTCAAGCACTTGCAGGGCGCGCTCGACAAAAAATCAAAAGAATTCGACACGATCGTCAAAATCGGCCGCACCCACACCATGGATGCGACGCCACTCACTTTGGGCCAGGAATTTTCCGGCTATGCCGCGCAAGTCAAATCGGCGGTCGCGCGGCTGGCGCTGGCAAAACGCGAACTTTATCCCCTCGCGCAAGGCGGCACCGCCGTTGGCACCGGCTTGAATTCCAAACCGCAATTCGCCAAGGCCTTTGCCCGCCGCATCGCCAGATTGACCAAAATGCCGTTCGTCAGCGCACCCAACAAGTTCGAGCACATGGCGGCGCACGATGCTTATGTGTTCGTGCACGGCGCCATCAATGCCGCCGCCGCCGCCTTGTTCAAGATCGCCAATGATATCCGCCTGCTCGGCTCCGGCCCGCGCTCGGGGCTCGGCGAATTGATCTTGCCGAGCAACGAGCTCGGCTCCTCGATCATGCCGGGCAAGACCAATCCGACGCAGAGCGAAGCGCTCACCATGGTGTGCGCCCAGGTGTTCGGCAACCAAACCAGCATCACGGTGGCCGGCAGCCAAGGCCATTTCGAGCTCAACGTCTACAAGCCGGTGCTCGCCTATTGCATGATGCAGTCGATCCGCCTGCTCGGCGACGCGGCAAAATCGTTCACCGATAATTGCGTGGTCGGCATCAAGGCCAACGAGGCGCGCATTGGCGACCTGATGCAGCGCTCGCTGATGCTGGTCACCGCGCTCTCTCCGCATATCGGATACGACAAGGCCGCGCAGGTCGCCAAGGCCGCGCACGCCAACGGCACCACGCTGCGCGAGGAAGCGGTGCGTCTCGGTTTCGTCAGCGGGCCCGAATTCGATCGCCTGGTGCGCCCTGACAAGATGGTGCGGCCGCGATAAAACTAAAGGATTCTCGCATCGCGTATATTAGAGCGATGTTACAGCTTTTACCAGTATTCATCCAAGATCGCGTCCGCGCCAAAGCCTAGTGTCACGCATTGGACATAAGAGATTCGGTACGGGGCTATTGGATTCATGTGCAGTTTTCATTCCGCGGATATCTCGTCACACCGAAAATTTTCGAGCTCCGATAGCAATTCTTCCAATATGTGAAATATACATTCGAAGGTGGGACGCGGCTCAAACAATTACAGTCTACTTTTACAAGAGTATTCGCTGCTTACAGCACCAGGAATTATTGCGATGAACAGATCCTGTATTGGACAAATCCGCGCACTGCTCGCACAATAATCTTGCAACGCCGCCGGCCAAAGCATCCGCGCCGCCCTTGCGTCATCGGAATGTCGTTTTGCCGGGTGATGCAGGGGGCGCACGGTTCTTAGGATCCGGCTATAATCGAGAGCCGCAATGGCTGAGCTGATCAATCTTCGTGCCGCCCGTAAGCGCACCAAGCGCCAGCAGGACGATCTGCGTGCCCGGACCAATCGCCTGGCGCACGGCCAGCCCAAGCATTTACGAAAGCTTGAAACCGCAGAACGGGCGAAAGCCGAACGGGTTCTCGATCACCTCCGGATCGACAGAGGAGACGGCCGATGAATTCGCCGGTTGTCAAACGCTCGATCGTGATTGCCGGTCACAAAACGAGTGTCAGTCTGGAAGATGCGTTCTGGCAGGCATTGAAGGAAATCGCCAGCGACCGGGAAATGACTCTTTCCGAGCTGGCGGGCACAATCGATACCGGTCGCCACAAAGCCAACCTGTCGTCGGCGATCCGCTTGTTCGTGCTCGACCACTACCGCGCGCAGAACCGCAGGACGACCGACACCCGCGCCGCGGCTTCAGTTATGCGGGCCGACCGCTGAGGCTTCAGGTCTGACCGCGCCGCCGGGCACAGGCAACGGGCCAATCTCGACCGGCGCCGGTAAGGCAGGCGCGCGCTCGCGCTTCCGCGCCGCGGCCGGAGGGCGTTTCGGCGGAAGCACAAGTTCGCTGCGAGGCTCCGCTGCAGCTTCGTTTTTCGGCACGGGTAACGCTGCGCCGCCGGGCATCGACTCGCTCTTAAGCGGCGGTTCGTTCTCGGGCTTTTGCCCCGGCGCGTTCGGTTGCGGAGATGCGCGCTCGATTTCCTGCAATTGCTTCGCCTGATTTGCCACCGCCCGCAATGTGAGCCAACCGGTCAACGCGGAGATGTCGATGCTGCGTGTCGGCGCAGTTACCGGTCCCTTCAGCGCCATGAAGATGTCGGGCCGGGAACCGGCCTGCTCGTTCATGCCCGCCAGCACCAGCCGGGCATCGATCGTCCCGTCAGTGAGATCAAGATTGCCGGCGAGCGACAGTTGAGCGTCACGGCTGTCAGCGCTGAACTTACTCAAGCGTACCTGCCCAGCGCTGACCGCGATGGTCGCCTCCGTGCGCTTGACCGCAAGCCGCCCGCTTTGCAAAGCCTTGCTCACCACGTCGGAAATGCGCGGCGGGTCGATCGCCAAGCCCTGATCGACGGCGTGGGTCACGGCATCGAAGGCGCGCGGGTCGAGGCCGGCGAATTGGCCGTCGGTGAGCGTGATCTTGCCCGCGCCGCGCAACGAACCGATCAGCGCGACCGGGCTCAAGCCGGTGCCTTCGGTCTCGCCGGTAAGCGCGAGCGTCCCGGTTACCGCGGGCCGCGCGCCAGAGGACAGCAAGCCTGCCGCATCAACGCCGGTGAGCGCGAGTTTGGCCTGCGTGCGCAGTCCGTCCTCGGCGGTGCGGAACGACAGCCGGCCGCTGAGTTGGCCGCCGGCAACATCGCCGGCCATGTTGTCGAGCGAGAATTCGTCCTTGCCGAGGCTGAGCGTCGCGCTGAATTCGCGGGCGATCAGCTGCGGCAGCAGAGCAAATTGCCGCGTCTTGATCTTGACCTGGCCCGCATAGTCACCGAACACGCCGGTGCCGAACGGTTCGCTCGACCAGCTCCAGGCCACGCTCTTGCTCACGGCCGCCGGCATGCCGATGCCGCCGGCGATCAACGCGGCGCCGTCGACGTGATCGGCCTCGATATCGCCTTGCAGGTGATGCGGCGTTGCCAGCGTGAGCCTCAGTTTTCCGCGCAAGTTTGCGCCGGCGACGATAGCGTCGATTTCGCTCAGCAAAACATCCTGGCCGGCAAGCGCAACGCGCCCGGAGAAAGCGACCGGCAGCGCACCGCCTGCGGCTCCGCGCAAGGGCGCGACATCCGCGCGCACGATCGCCGCACGCAGAACGGCGGAAGGATGATCGCCGAACGGACGGGCGATGCCGCTGGCATTGGCCGCGAGACCGCCGGCGCTCAGCTTGCCATCAACATGCCAATCGCCGCGCAAGGGCCCGTTGGCGTCGAGCGTCAATGCGCCCGGACCGGCCGCCACCGCCACCACGCGGTCGAGGCCGAGCATGGTCACCAGCGCCCTGCCATCGTCGGCGGTGAGCTTGCCGGCAAGATGGATATCGCCGCCCTTGAACGCGACCAGATCGGCATTGGTCTCACCGCTGAACGCGAGGCGCGCCTTGCCGAGACTGCCGTCGACGGCGAATTTGGCCAGCGCCGTCGGTGATGCGCCCTCCATGGCCAGCATGGCGTGCAGCTTGGTCGGCGCCATGGCCGAGGCGCCGCGGGCAAGCGCCTGCGCCGTCTTCGGCGCAAATCGCGCCAGCAGCGCCATGACCGGCGCCATGTCCGGCGCAGCGAGATCGACGCGTATGCTGCCCTGCGGTGGCGACGTTGCGGTGTCGATGCGCCCGCTCGCCGAAAACGCGGCGCCGCCGAGATCGGCCACCGACAGCTTGTCGATCTGCAGTCCGTCGGCATCGACCTTCAGCCGCGCGCTGGCGTCGCGCACATCGAAGCCGGCAACGGTGGCATGGCCGATGTCGGCGGCGATGCTCATGTCGCGCGGCCGCTCGATATGGGAACCCGCCAGCAGCGCTTTGCCGAAGCCCAGCGCCGTGTCGATATCGAGCTCCGGTGCATGAAACGCGGCATCGAGCCGCGCCGGGCGGGTGCCGGCGGCAAAGGCATAGGCGAAGAGGCCGGTGACGGTCTTGCGGTCGAATTCGGCATTGAGGCGCTCGACCGCGATCCGGTCGCTGGCGATGGTGAGCTGGCCGCGCAAGCTCAACGGCTTGAGGTCGCCTTTCGCGGCTTCGGTGCGCCCTTCCAACCAGGCGGCCAAGGCCTTCGGATTGTTGGCCTTGATCTCGGCCGGGCCGGTGAAGGCGACGCGGTCGTCGCCGACCGCGAGCCGGCCGCTCACGCGAACCTGAGTAAAGCCCGGCGCGCGAAACTCGAAGCGGTCCAAGTTCCAGTCTTGCACACCGGTGCTGATATCGCCGCGAAGGTTCTGCACGGTATCACCGCCAAGCGTAACCTGGTCGATACCGATGCCGATCTGGATCGGAATGGTGGGGCGAAAGGCACCGCCGGCCAGTCCCGCCAGCTTGCCGATGGCGGCCGCCGGCGGCGCTATCGTGCCATCGCCGTCGCTAAGCGCGCGATCGAGATCGATCTGGCGGCCCGACAGCACGCCATCGAAACGCGGGTGTTTGCCGAACTTGAAATCGGCGACGCCGGTGAGCTTGAAACCGCGGTCCTTTGAGCCGTAGTCGAATTCGAAATTCTGCATCAGCGCCGATGCCGCCGTGACCTTGAGCTTGCCGCTCACGCGCCAGGGTTCACTCAGCTTGCCGGTTCTGCGCGAGGCGATCGCAATCGCCCGCGTCAGGCTCAGGCTGCCGTCGAAACCCGGCTTGCCACCACCAAGTGCCAACATGCCGTCGGCTTCGACGCTCAGCGGGCGGCTGACCGGATCGACATTGATATGGAGCTTGAGCTTGCCGTCCTCGCCATAGCGGCCGGCGGCGACGCGGAATGGATAGAGGTTGCCTCCGATGGTGGCGGCGCCTTCACCGTTGACGGGTCCCAGCAGCGAGCGCGCTTCGCCGTTAAACCACAACTGGTCAAGCGTGATGCTGGCACCGTTGGCGGCGTCGGTGAGCGTCAGTTTGCCGTCCTGGATGTTCAGGCGATCGATGGCGAGTGCGTCGGGATTGAAGCCGACCGCCAGGCTCGGCGCCTGCACGTGACCGGAGACGTCGAGGCCGATGCGCAATTGCGGGCCGACCAGGCGCAACTCGGCGGCGCGCCATTCGCCGCGCATCAGCGGGCCGAGCGCAAATTCGATGTTGAGCGAGCGGGCGCGCAATTCTTCCCCGCTGCCGATCTCGATGTCATGCAAAGTCAATTGCGGCGACGGCAGTAGGCGCGCGTCGATCGTGCCGGTGACGCGAACGTCGAGGCCGATGAGATGGCTCGCCTCCGCCTCGAACGCCGCGCGATAGCCCCCCCAATCGATCAGCAGCGGGCCAACCAGCGCCGCCACCAGCGCCAGGATGATCGCTATCGCCAATCCGAGAAGGGTGGTCTGCAACGCCAACTCCGCGGCCGGTGCGCAACGGTCCGCGCCTCAGGCCCAATATGCTGAAATCTACGCTATTTTTGCCGGTTCTTGGCGGCAAATATGTGTCACCGGCGGCCTCACGCCACTTCACGACAGCGCGACGATCTTGCCCGGATTCATGATGTTTTGCGGGTCGAGCGCGCGCTTGATCGCAGCCATGGTGGCGAGCGCCGCCGGCCCGTGTTCGGCCAAGAGATATTTCATCTTGCCCTGCCCCACGCCGTGCTCGCCGGTGCAGGTGCCGTCCATGGACAAGGCCAATTCCACCAGCCGCTCCATCAGCAGATGGGTGCGGCGAACTTCGTCATCGTCGGCGAGATCGACCAGCAGGCTGAGGTGGAAATTGCCGTCGCCGACATGGCCGAGGATGGGCGCAATTAAGTTGAGCTCGGCAATTTCCCGTTGGGTGGCGGTGACGCACTCGGCCAGCCGCGAAATCGGCACGCAGACGTCGGTGGCAAAGGCTGACGCGCCCGGCCGCAGGCGGCGGGCGGCAAGGTAGCCGTCATGGCGGGCCTGCCAAAGCCGGCTGCGATCTTCTGCCTTGGTCGCCCATTCAAACGGACCGCCGCCGAGATCGGCAACGATCTCACCGAAGCGCTCGGACTGCTCGGCAACGCTTGCCTCGGTGCCGTGAAACTCGACGAACAGCGTGGGCACTTCCGGCAGCGTAAGCTTGGAATAGGCGTTGCACGCCTTGATCTGCAATGCGTCGAGCAATTCGATGCGCGCGACCGGAATGCCGGATTGGATGGTGAGGATAGTCGCCGTGCAGGCGGCATCGACGGACGGGAACGGACAGACACCGGAGGCGATCGCTTCCGGAATGCCGGAGAGTTTGAGGGTGAGCTCGGTGATGATACCGAGCGTGCCTTCGGAGCCGACCATCAGCCGGGTCAGGTCGTAGCCGGCCGACGACTTCTTGGCACGGCGAGAGGTCGCCATCAGCGCGCCGTCCGCCATCACCACCTTCATTGCCAGCACATTGTCCTTCATGGTGCCGTAGCGCACCGCATTGGTGCCTGAGCAGCGCGTCGCCGCCATGCCGCCGAGCGAGGCGTCGGCGCCGGGATCGATCGGGAAGAACAGGCCGCTATCGCGCAAATGCTCGTTGAGCGCCTTGCGGGTGACGCCGGGCTCGATCACGCAGTCAAGATCCTCGGCATGCACGGCGAGCACCTGGTTCATGTCGCGGAAATCGATCGACACGCCGCCGAGCGGCGCGTTGACGTGGCCTTCCAGCGAGGTGCCGGTGCCGAAGGCAATGACCGGAACCACGTGCGCCGCGCAGATGCGCACGATGCGCTGCACGTCCTCAGTCGTTTGCGGAAACACCACCGCATCGGGCGGCTGGTTCGGCACCCAAGTGAGCGTATTGCCGTGCTGCTCGCGCACCGACTGCGACGTCACCATGCGGTTGCCGAACGTAGCCGCGAGTTTCGTAATCGCCTTCTCAATAGCGGCCGGGTTACGGCGATCTTGTTCGGCGGCGGCGTCAGCCAAGGCCATGCGGCGATCCTCCGCTCCGTCCGGTGGGGCAAGGCGTACGTTAGCAGAGGACGCCGGAAGGGTGAAACGATGCGGTGCGGGCCGCGGTGGACTGGCAAAATCGGCTGGCGTAGGTTTCCCCGCATTCCCGTCGCTTAAGCCATGGAGTTCGCAATGGCCGGCCCTGTCATCGCATTCACCGAGAACATTTTTCCGACCCTCGATTCGGCCAAGGCCGCGCTGGCGCGCCTCAATCCGACCTTGCGCATGGCGAAAAGCACCAGCGCCGAGGACATTCTGGAGGTCGCGCGCGACGCCGACGCCATTCTAGTGACCTATGCCAAGCTGCCGCGCGACTTGATCCTGCAGCTCACCCGCTGCAAGGCGATCGGCCGCTTCGGGCTGGGCGTCGACAATATCGACCTGCCGGCCTGCAAGGAGAAAGGCATCGCCGTCAATTACGTGCCGGACTACTGCATCCGCGAGGTGTCCGACCACGCCATGGCCATGCTGCTGGCGCTGATCCGCAAAATCCCGCTGTCCAACAAGGTCGTGCAGGCTGGCCGCTGGGAGATGCCGGTGGTTGTGCCGATCCGGCGCATCGAGGGCACGGTGGTGGGGCTCCTGGGCTTCGGCAATATTCCGCGGCTGGTTGCGCCCAAGGCTAAGGCCTTCGGCATGAAGGTGATCGCCTTCGATCCTTACGCCAAGGCCGATCTGTTCAAGACGGCCGGCGTCGAGAGCGTCGATTTCGATACGCTGCTCAAGACCTCCGATTACATCTCGGTGCACGCGCCGCACACGCCGCAGACCCGCGGCATGATGCACGCCGACGCCTTCGCCAAAATGAAGAAGGGCGCCTATATCGTGAACACCGCGCGCGGGCCGCTGATCGACGAGCCGGCTCTGATTGCCGCGCTCGACAGTGGCCAGATCGGGGGTGCCGCGCTCGACGTGGTCGCAGTCGAGCCGCTGCCCAAGGATTCGCCCCTGCTCGGCCGCGACAACGTCATCCTCACGCCGCACACCGGGTTCTATTCGATCGAGGCGCTCGACGAATTGCAGAGCAAGTGCGCCTCCGACGTGGCACGCGTGCTCAGCGGTGAGAAGGCGGTGTACCCGATCAGCGCATGATCCCGAAAAGTGGGAACCGGTTTTCAGATAAGATCATGCGCAAGGAATATGCATGATCCCGGCGCCGTTCGTCTCGTCGCTGATGCGGGTCGAGCCGGCGTGGATCGACTACAACGGCCATCTCAACATGGCTTATTACAACGTGCTGTTCGACCGCACGGTGGACGAAGTCTACGAAGTGCTCGGGATCGGCCTCGACTATCTTAAGGCGACCCATCATTCGACCTTCACCGCCGAAGTTCATGTGCGTTACTTGCGCGAACTCCGTGAGGACGATCCGGTACGGGTGACATTTCAGCTGCTCGATTTTGATTCAAAGCGCATCCATTATTTCGAGCGGCTGCTGCACGCCGACGAGGGTTGGATTTCGGCAACGAGCGAGAACATGACCCTGCACGTCGACATGGCGGCGAAGAAAGTGGCGCCGTTTCCGGACACGGTGATGCGATCGCTGGCCGCGATGAAGGCCGCGCATGCGCATCTGCCCGTACCGGAGGGCGCCGGGCGCAACATCAAGATGCCAGGGAAGGCCTGAAGCGCGGCGGACTCGTTGCATTTCGCGTCTCAGGCAAGCATAAAGTCGCTATTCACCCGTCTTCAAATACGCCGCATGGCAAGAGTCGCACGCGCTGCGTAACGCGGCCACGTGAGCCTTAAAGTCCACTTCCCGCTTTGCGCGACTGGCTTTGAATGCAACTTGTGAGGCTGCCGCGGCTTGCCGATAGAAGTCCGCATAATGTGCCCACAGCGCGGGTAAGGCGAAGGTGTCGCGCGCGGGGTCGCGCTTCGCATTCGGCCGCCATTGATTGCTGCTTGACGGGAAGAGATGGGGAAATGCCATCAACATGATGGAAATCGTATCGGCATGCTCACCGGCCTCATGCAAATCGATGGCCTTGCCGGAATTCACCATCCAATCGATCGCATCCATATGGCTGTCGATCGAGTCCATCAAAATCTTCCGCGCGAAAATCTCGTCTTTAAGAGCGGACGGGACCACGTCCTGAGAAAATGCAGCGCCGCTCAAAACACAGAACAGCCCAGCAAGAGCCGCGAAGCCGCAGACGCCCCGGACGACGCTAGATTCGATAGCAAAACAATTGCTGCAAGAGACTATGCCTGCCTCCCATCAATCTCGGCCGAGGAGCATTGTAAAACCAACTCGCCTGCCGAAGAAGACGATTGATATCCACAACGCGATGGAAAGCAACGCAGCGACCTTGCCGGGCCAAGGAACGGGCGATTCTTGATTCCAGTTGGCCGCGCCGCGAGCAATAATCAACTCAAAGACCAGCATATTGATGCCGGCAAGCAGGAGCAAAAGGAGCTTAATCCGAAATGCCTCATTCTTGTAGTATTCGGTGGCTTGGGTGATGAACATCAGGCATCCGCTGACGACGGCTCCGCCGAACGCCCACCATGTCCACGGGAACACATCCCGCCTCAGTGCGGTGTAGCGCTGCTTGGCCGACGCAAGCCCGAGCAGCCGAAGGTCCATGATCAGTACTGTGCCGATCGTGAGCGCCAGCGCGATGACGTGGATCGTTTCGACTATCGGGAACGCCCAATTCGACTCAGCGATAGAGACGGCGAGCGCAGAGTGCTCCAGCGACTCTAGCAGCGCAATGACGTAGTCCAAGGCTCGTTCCTCGTGTGCAGTGATTGGCCCACGGCATTCGGCTAGGTCGGCTGCGTATAGGCGATGAACCGTCCCGCCGCGGCGACCGCGCACCACAGAATAAACGCGCTGACGGCGAGCAGCTTTGCTGCGCGAGTGGCTTTACCGGAAACACTAAAGAACTCGGCATTGCGCCGCAGAGATATTCGAAGGGCGTATGTCGTCGCGGCCGCAAGTGCGATCAAGACGATCTTCGTCTGGAACGAAGAATTGGGCAACGTACGTTGTGGCTCCGCGATGATCAGCGTCACACCGCTGGCGGCGAGCAATACAAGACCGGTCCATATCCACGATTCGAAGCGATGCGCGGCATCGGCAATGGATTGTGTTTGTGATATCGTTACTTGCAGAACGCGGAGATCGATCATCAAGAGCGATGACATCACCATCGCGATGGCGAGGATGTGGATTGTCTGCAATAACGGAATGAGCCCGTCGACCTCCCGAATAGCCGAGCTCGCCGAGGTTTCGGAGAGCCATCGCACGAGCGCCAGCATATTTAATACGCTCTATCGCAAGGCGCTGTCGTTTGGCTGACGGTCAGGCTCATCGCAAATTCGGGTGTTACCTTTGTTCGCAGCGGCTAGACATGTTCACGCAGCGGTGGCCTACGAACTAGCGACGATTCTGTATGATAACCGTTCTCGGTTTCCAATAGCCGCCAGCTTTCCCGCTGCGAAGCCGCTGAATCTGCAAGATTATCCGGTCGCCTGGCCGCAAACTATTGCGAGAAAATCCCTCGCGAGCCAACGCCGCTGGCGGATAGCCCTCGAGGCGCCAGATCCTTGCGCGGCCGGTGGCGCCGGTTTGCCTGAGAACAAGAATGCTGTGCGGATTGATGTACCTGAACTCCAGCACCGTCCCTGCGATGGTGGTGTCGAAATATTCATACAGCGCCGTCGAGTGGTGCGCGAACACTGGGCCTCCCGCATAGGCCAATAGTCCGACCGACAAAGATGCCGACACCAGTCTGCTCATGAACCGCTTCGCATGATTTTCAAATTTCTTTAGGGCTTGGTCGCGAACAGCCGCATAACGATTGCACGATTTTCTGATAAAAATATCCAGCTTTCATTAGAGCGGGTTTCGCAGCATGAGGCACTGGAGGCCATCTTATTCGGAGTCCGCCACCAATGCGAAGCGGACATTTGTTTTGCACACCCGAGGACCAGCCGACGAACATGTTATCTAGTCGATCCGCCCGCCCGAAAACCGCCGCCCGGGCACCGTGAGGAAATAGCCGACCGCCTGGCCGCCGTCGGCGCCGACCACACTTCCTGTCGTGTAGCGCGACTCGTCGCAGGCCAGGAAGACCGCGGGGCCGGCGATATCCTCGCCCGAGCCGACACGGCCCATGGGCACGCCCTTGCGGCGGCCCTCGTAGATTTCCGGATCGGCATACATGCCCTCGGTGCCGGGCGTGCGAATGTAGCCCGGCGTGATGGCATTAGCGCGGAGGCCGAAGGGGGCCCATTCCAAAGCTTGCAATTTGGTCAACATGATCAAACCTGCCTTGACCACGGAATAGGCGCCGGCCCAGTTGTAGGGGAACAGGCCGGCGATCGAGGCGATATTGACGATGGCGCCGGACTTCTGCGCGATCATGGGACGCGCGCAGGCCTGGCTCATAAGGAACGCGCCCTTCAGGCCGATATTCATGGTGGTGTCCCAGGCCGCTTCCGACAGCTCCTCGAGCTTGCCCGGCACGATCTTCATGGCGTTGTTGACCAGGATGTCGACGCGGCCGAATTCTTTCAAAGTCGCAGCGACAAGGTTTTCAATGTCTTCAACCTTCGCAACGTCCGCCACAACGTCAATGCTGCGCACGCCGGCTTTGGCGACGTCCTGGGCGGTGGCCTTGGCCGTGGCCGGATCGACGTCGTTGATCACGACATGGGCGCCCTCTTTGGCGTAGCGAAGCGCGATGTCGCGGCCGATGCCGCGGCCGGCGCCGGTGATGATGGCCACTTTGTCTTTCAGTCGCACGGGAATTCCCCCCTGAATTGTTTTGAAAAGCCGGAAAACGACGCTAAAGCGGTGGCAACAGGCGGACAAGGCGGCCGTGCAGGCCTCGAATTTGGCCCGCTTGAGTGCCATCTTGGGCGGGAAAGAATCACGCAGAAATGGCCGAGCCCAAGTGTTACCAGCCCGCCGAACCCGCGCCGCAACCCGTCGCAGGCGGCATCGCCGCGCGTGCGCTGGGCGCGCGGCCGACGCCTTATCTGCTGGAACTCAATCCGGAGCAGCGCGAAGCCGTTGAAACGCTGGACGGGCCGGTGCTGGTGCTGGCGGGCGCGGGAACCGGAAAAACCCGTGTCTTAACAACGCGGATCGCCCACATTTTGAATCTGGGGCGGGCGCGGCCCGGCGACATCCTGGCGGTGACCTTCACCAACAAGGCGGCGCGCGAGATGAAGGACCGCGTCAGCGCGATGGTCGGCCAATTTGTCGAGGGAATGCCGTGGCTTGGAACGTTCCACTCCATCGGCGTCAAGATTTTGCGCAGGCACGCGGAGCTGGTCGGTTTGAAGTCGAATTTCACGATTTTGGATGTCGACGACCAGATCCGGCTGATCAAAATGCTCTTAGAAGCGGAGAAGCTCGACGACAAAAGATGGCCAGCTCGGGTGTTCGCCATGATCCTCGACGGCTGGAAGAACCGTGGCTTGAGTCCCGACCAGGTCCCGACCGGGGAAGCGGCGGGCTTCGCCAACGGCAAGGGCAAGAAGCTTTATCTGGCCTATCAGGAGCGGCTGAAGACGCTCAACGCCGCCGATTTCGGAGATCTTCTTCTCGAATGCATCCGGCTGTTCAAGCAGAACCCGGACGTGCTGCGGCAGTATCAGCAGCGCTTCAAGTACATCCTGGTGGACGAGTATCAGGACACCAACGTGGCGCAGTATCTGTGGCTGCGGCTGCTGGCGCAGCCGGCGCAACCAGGCACAGCGCAACCCTCTCCCCTCGTGGGAGAGGGTGGCGAGCGAAGCGAGCCGGGTGAGGGGGAACCGCTCGACGAGAACGCGCGCCCTCACCCGCCCTCGCTCGGCTTCGCCTCCGCTCGGGCACCCTCTCCCACAGGGGGAGAGGGAAAAGAGCATACGCCGCGAGTCATCGATCAAAACTCGAACACGCCGCGCGCGCCGAAGAACATCTGCTGCGTCGGCGATGACGACCAGTCGATTTACGGATGGCGCGGGGCCGAGGTCGACAACATTCTCCGGTTCGAGCATGATTTTCCCGGCGCGAAGGTTATTCGCTTAGAGAGAAATTACCGGAGCACTGGACATATTCTCGCAGCCGCGTCGCATCTGATTGCGCACAACGAAGGCCGGCTCGGCAAGACGCTGCGCACCGAGGACGTGCTCGGTGAAAAGGTCAGCGTCACCGGCGCCTGGGACAGCGAGGAAGAAGCCCGCGAGATCGGCGAGCAGATCGAAACTTTGCAGCGCGCGGCGCGCGAGCAAGGCGTCGACCATCCGCTCGACGAGATCGCGCTCCTGGTGCGCGCCTCATTCCAGATGCGCGAATTCGAGGACCGCTTCATCCAGCTCGGCCTGCCCTACCGCGTCATCGGCGGCCCGCGCTTCTACGAGCGCATGGAGATCCGCGACGCCCTCGCCTACTTGCGCGTGATCGCGCAGCCGGCCGACGACCTCGCCTTCGAGCGCATCGTCAACACGCCCAAGCGCGGCCTCGGCGACGCAGCATTACAGATGATGCACGACTTCGCGCGCAAGAAGCGCATCCCGCTCACCGAAGCCGCCACCCTGCTCTCGTCCACCGACGAGATGAAGCCGAAGCCGCGCGCCAGTTTGCGCGCGCTGATGGAAAACTTCGCGCGCTGGAGCGCGATGAAAGACAGCGCGCCGCACACCGAGCTGGCCGAGATCGTGCTCGACGAGTCCGGCTACACCGAGATGTGGCAGAAGGACCGTTCCGCCGACGCCGCCGGCCGGCTGGAGAACCTGAAGGAGCTGGTGCGCTCCATGGAGGAATTCGAGAACCTGGCCGGCTTCCTCGAGCACATCTCGCTGGTGATGGACCGCGACAGCGCCGAGGGCGAGCAGGCGGTCAACATCATGACTTTGCACTCTGCCAAAGGTCTCGAATTCGACACCGTGTTCCTGCCCGGCTGGGAGGAAGGCCTGTTCCCGCACCAACGCTCGCTCGACGAGCAGGGCCCCGCCGGGCTGGAGGAGGAGCGCCGACTCGCCCATGTCGGCCTCACGCGCGCGCGCAAGCGCGCCAAGATCTATTTCGCCACCAACCGGCGCATTCATGGCTTGTGGACCTCGACGGTGCCCTCGCGCTTCCTCGACGAGCTGCCGGCGGAGCATGTGGAGGTGACGCAGGCCGCGGGCGGCGCCGGGGCTTTTAGCATGTCGGGCTACGGCCCCTCGCGCTTCGACGAGATGGCCGCCTTCGGCTCCAACTACACTACGCCCGGCTGGCAGCGCGCGCAGGGGCGCAAGGGCCGCGGGGGATTCAGCGAGAACGGGCAGCCGCGCTACGTGCCGGATGGCGTCTACGACGACGCCGATCAGGACGACGACGGCGAGGACATCCCTCCCCCTAAAAGGGGGAGGGTGGCCGCCGAAGGCGGCCGGGTGGGAGCCGGATCACGCAAATCGAAGCGCGCCCCCCTCACCATCGAAGGCGAGCTGGTCGCCAAATCCACCGGCGCCACGTCGTCTTTCGCGGTGGGCGAGCGCGTATTCCACCAGAAATTCGGCAACGGCAACGTGATCGCGGTGGACGGCAACAAGCTCACCATTCACTTCGACAAGGCGGGGGAAAAGCGGGTGGTGGATAGTTTTGTGGAGAGGGTGTGAGGCGTGTTTAGAAAATCAGTAGAAATAGCGCATTGATAAACGTTAAAGTAGAAACTAGCATGATTTGAGCGGCGTTTGGGGGAGCTCGATCGTGCCGGATTGGTTAGTAACCCAGTACAACGATATTTCGCTCGTTTATCTAAAGCTCCCTCTTACAACCCAATGGGCGGTTACATTATTGGTTGTTGCCGGAATTATTGTTCACGTCTTTTCCTTTAATGATCGCACTGTACATGACGGACCATCAATATTTACAACTGCCGGAATTTTCTTCACATTTCTTGGAATAGCCCAAGGCCTATACAATTTCGATGCTCAACAAATAGAAGCTAGCGTTCCAAATCTCCTCGAAGGTCTAAAGACGGCCTTCGCCGCATCAGTTTTCGGCGTCGGCATTGCACTTTCGATCAAATTAAGATTTGCATTATTTGGAATCCCGAAAAGACATTCAAAGCTAGTCAATGATGATGCGACAGTCGGTGACTTAGTCCTTCATTTAAACGAAGTCCAAAAAGCGTTAGTCGGGAACGACGAGTCGACAGTCTTGTCACAGCTTAAGCTTAGTCGACACGATATTAACGACAAGCTCGATCAGCTTAACAAATCACAACGAGAGTTTCTGGCAAACGCGGCAGAAAATAATTCTCGAGTGATCCGCCCTCGTTGAAGTGGTCCGACTTGAAGTATGTCTTTTGGCATCAA
>CAZLWN010000084.1:0-16767 GCA_964563195.1 uncultured Undibacter sp.
AACGACACCGCAACCGCGGCGGCGGCGATGCTCACGATTTCGAGCACGTTCATGGCTTAAGTCCTTTCCGTTGATGTGCGGCGACTGCCTTCGCTCACGCCGCTGCCGATGAAGACGATAGCAAGGACCGCAAAGATGTAGGCCTGGATAGCACCGACCAAGAGATCGAGCGCCATCAGCGGGATGGGCACCAGCAGCCCGGCCAGCGAGAGGATGATGCCGATGACGAAAACGGCGCTCATGATGTTGCCGAACAGGCGCACGATCAGGGAGAAGGTGCGCGTGAAGGTTTCCACCACGTTGAGCGGGACCATCACGATGGACGGCTCGGCGAAGGTTTTGAGATAGCCGCGCAGGCCGCGCGCTCTGATGCCGAAATAGATGATAGCGAGGAACACTATCAGACCGAGCGCCGCGTCGGTTTCGATATGCGCCGTCGGCGGCTCGATCCCCGGGATGAGGGACGACCAGTTCGCCGTCAGAATGAACAGGAAGAGAGTGCCGATCATCGGGACATAAGGTCCCGGCGCGACACGAATGGTGGCGCGGATCTGATCCTCGATTGCCCCGACGACCAGCTCCAGCACGGTCTGGGTACGCGACGGGCTGAGCGTGAGCGAGCGTGTCGCAAGAAAGCTCGCGAGCGCCAGCCCGGCCATCAGGCCCCAGGTCACCGCGACCGTCTCGCTGATCGGCACCGGTCCGATGTAAAAAAGCGTAGTCGTGACTAGCGGCGAGCGGATCACGGTTTACGTCCCCCAGCGAACCAGGCCCGTGCGCGCCGCCAAAATGCCCGCAGTCGCGGCGAGCAAGGCAATCGCGCCGAAATAAATAGCGATGACGGCAAGAACCGCGCCAATCGCCGCGAACCGCCCGAACTGAACAGCCATCACGGGCAGCCAGGTGCGGCCGGCGGCCAGCATCCGCACATTCCAGCGCAGGCTCATAAAATAGAACCCGCCGAAGACCGTGCCGGCCGCGAGCCAGAAGGCGGCGAGTGTCAAGTCGTGCGCTGTGAGGTGCGATGCGATCATTGCTTGTGCATCCATTTCCAGGCCGACCAGCAGCCGAGAATAAGGCCGAGCCCCATCAAGGGGGCGCTCCAGAAAATCCCGGTGCCGAGCCTGTGGTCGAGCCAGCGTCCAATGAATAGCCCGATCAAGGTCGGCGCGACAATGATCCAGCCGAGTACGCCGATCTGGCCGACATAGCGCGCCATCGAGGGTTCGCCTTCACGCGTCCACTCGCGCTGTCGTTCGCGCTGCTCGCGGACGGCGGCGGTCATGCCGTCCTCTTCCGCCGCCTTTGACTCGGTGGGCTCTGTGTTCAACGGCCGTCTCCGAGGATGTCGGGTCGCTCGGGCCTCAGATAGCGGACGATCTGCCGGATGGCTTTCATCTGCAGCTGCAAGCTCCCGGTGCGCGCCATGCGTTCGGTCTCGAGCGTGCTGCGCAACTCCCCCACCACTACTTGCTCGAGATGGTCGAGATCGTCGCCGATGATCGCTTCCCGGGTCGCGATCGCGACTTCGCTTCCGCCGTTCACCCGCAAAACGCCGCGGCGCACCGCACAATATCGTTCGCGCTCGTCGGGGCGCCGCCACGCCACCACCGATACCGACAAGACCGTCAGGAAGTCGGCGTGGCCTCGCAGAATGCCGAAGCTGCCGGTCTCGTCTTCGGCGCGCACCGACGCAACATTGGGTTCATCAGCGACGACAGCGGTAGGCGTTGTGATCAACAGCCGCATAAAGATCCCGATTTACGACGTAAGAGATTTTTCCTTGCGACGCGCCTCGTCGATCGTTCCGATCATGTAAAACGCGCTTTCAGGCAAAGCGTCGCCGGCGCCGTCAAGGATCGCCTGGCAACCTTTGATCGTTTCGGCAAGCGGCACCGAGCGGCCGGGCTTTCCCGTGAAGGCCTCGGTCACCGTGAAGGGCTGCGTCAGGAAGTGCTGCAGACGGCGCGCGCGCGCGACGATGAGGCGGTCGTGGGCGCTCAGTTCCTCGATGCCGAGCAGCGAGATGATATCCTGCAGCTCCTTGTAGTGCGCGATGGTTTCGCGCACCTGCTCGGCGACGCGGTAGTGCTCCTCGCCGACCACGGTAGGATCGAGCAAAATCGAAGACGAGGCGAGAGGATCAACGGCGGGGTACATGCCCTCGGCCGCCAAGGTGCGCGACAACACGATCATACTGTCGAGGTGGCTGGAAATCGCGGTGACCGCGGGATCCGTAAAGTCGTCGGCCGGTACGTAAACGGCTTCGATGGCGGTCACCGACACGCCAGCGACCGATGCGATGCGCTCATGCAAGGCCGCGACTTCACTGGCCAGCGTCGGCTGATAGCCGACGCGCGATGGCAAGCGCCCGAGCAGGCCGGAGACTTCGCTGCCCGCCTGCACAAAGCGGAAAACGTTATCGGTCAGCAGCAGGACGTTTTGCCGCTTCTCGTCCCTGAAATATTCGGCGACCGTCAGCGCGGTGAGCCCGACCCGCCAGCGCGCACCGGGTGGCTCGTTCATTTGCCCATAGACCAGGACGCTGCGTCCGAGCACCCCGGATCGCTGCATCTCGGTGTAGAGCTCGTGGCCCTCGCGCGAGCGCTCGCCGATGCCGGCGAAAACCGAGATGCCTTGGTAGCTTTTCACCATGGCATGAATGAGCTCCATGACCACGACGGTCTTACCGACGCCGGCGCCGCCGAACATGGCGGCCTTGCCACCCTGTCCGAGCGGGGCGAGCAGATCGATGACCTTGATGCCAGTCTCGAACAGCGTGGTGGCGGGGCTGCGCTCCTCCAGCGGCGGCGCCGCACGGTGAATGGGCGAGCTGGGCGTGCCTGCCGGCAGGGCCGGACCGTTGTCGCGGACATTGCCGGTGACGTCGAGCAGGCGGCCGAGCACACCGTCGCCGACCGGCACGGTGATCGGACCGCCGGTGGCGCGCACGGGCACGCCGCGCTTGAGCCCGGCGGTCGACTGCAGCGCGACACCGCGCACGGTGGTCTCGTCAAGATGCGCCTGCACCTCGACGGTGAGCGCTCCCGGCCGATCCCATTCAACGATGAGAGCTTCGTCGATGCGTGGAAGCTGGCTGCCGGCAAAACCGACATCGACGACGACGCCGCGAACCGCCAGAACCGATCCCCTTGGCTGCGCTGATTGCGGCATTGTGGTTGCTTGTCCTCTTAGGTCGATCGTCTTCGTTCGTACAGTACCAGATTAAGCCGATGTTTGATGGAATGTCTGTCGCGCACCGGCGCCGTCGAGCTGAAAGCGCACAGCAGCGCGACTGACCGGCTGTTGTTTCCCGGCCTCGACGAGGCGCTCAAGAGCCACCACGAACTGGCTCAACGCTACCAGAATTACTGGCCCGCGCCTGCGGCCGGCGACAGCCGGCGGGCAGAGGATCTCAGCGAGATGCTCCATTCGGCACGCGCGCCTGATGGAGCGGGAAGAAACCATCCGCAAGCGCTGGTCGCACAAGATCATGGCGGGCGAGGATAGCTGATACCTTCACAAGCCGCGCCATTGCGCTAGGATAGCGCGGCCACACTTTGGAACAATTCCGTCCATCACGGGAGCGCTCATGCCGGCCCCTGCAGCTCCGTTTCCGCTCCCGAACAAGCTTGAACGCAACCTGACGCGCGTGCTCTCCTATTGGGAGAGCCTGGAACGTGCCGACAACGATATGCCCTTCTGGGACGACGTGAAGCTGTCGGCGCTGCCGGAACTCGCCGACAGCCTGCTGTTGATCGATGCATTCGTGCTGCCGGAACGGTTTCGCTTCAATACCGTCGGCAAGGGCTTGGCGCAGCGCTATGGCGAGGCCGTCGGCGGCAAGTTCATCGACGAATTGAATTTGCGGGCGCCGTTTGGCTATTTGCGCGCGCAATGCAGCGCCACGGTCGAAGCCCGAGCGCCGACTTATCATGCTGACGCCGGTTATTCTCGCATTCTGCTGCCGATGTGGGGCGACGGCCACATCGGCATGCTGTTGGGCGCCGTCGACTGGCGTTGATGACCCGCCAACGAATTGCGAACAATTGACCCTGAGGAGCTCGGCGGCAGGCGCGGCGGCCGCGAAACGAGAGATCATGAAGTGACGTCATTATTCGATCTTTTTGCCATCTTGCTGGTGCTGGTCGCTGGTTTCGGATGGCTCAACCTGATGTACCTGCATCTGCCGACCAATATCGGCTTGTTGCTGGTGGGAGTGCTGTCGTCGGCCGTTCTGCTGTTGCTCAATATCGCCTTTCCCAATGCCGGGCTGGTGGCCGAGGTCGGCGGCACGTTGGAGAAGATCGATTTCTACGACGTGCTGATGCACGGCGTGCTTGGCTACCTGTTGTTCGCCGGCGCCATGCATGTGGACTGGAAACGTCTGAAGCGGCGCCTCGGCTCTGTCGCGATGTTGGCGACGGTAGGTGTCCTTATCTCTACCGTTGCGGTTGGCTTCGGCTTCTGGGGCCTGGCGCAGCTGTTCGGCTTTGACATCACGCTTGCGTGGGCATTGGTGTTCGGCGCGCTGATCAGCCCAACCGATCCGGTGGCCGTGCTCAGCCTGCTCAAATCGGCGCGGGTGCCCGAACTGCTGGAAACCGAAATGGCCGGCGAGTCGCTGCTCAACGACGGCGTCGGCGTTGTGCTATTCACGATTCTATTGGCGCTGGCGACGAGCGGCGACACCCAACTCTCGATCGCCGGCGCGGCCGGCCTGTTCTTGTTGGAAGCGCTCGGCGGTGCCGTGATCGGCCTGCTGGCGGGGTATGTCGCCTTCTATGCCATGCGCTCGATCGATGAATACGTCGTCGAAGTGTTCATCTCGCTGGCGCTGGTCACCGCCACCTATGGGCTGGCGGACCGCCTGCACACCAGCGGCCCGATCGCCGTCGTCGCCGCCGGGCTCTTGATCGGGGAGCGAGGCCCCAAAGACGCGATGAGTGAGACCACGCAGCGATACCTGTTCGGCTTCTGGGAGCTGATTGACGGCATCCTCAACTCTGTGCTGTTCCTGCTGATCGGGCTTGAGCTGATCGTGGTCGGTATCGATCTGCGTTTCGGCTGGATCGCGCTCAGTGTGATCCCGCTGGTTATCGTGGCCCGCGTTCTCGCCATTACCATCCCGTTCGGCATCCTCAGTTTCTACGTGCGCTTCATCAAAGGCTCGATCCCGGTGTTGGTCTGGGGCGGCGTGCGCGGCGGCATCTCGATTGCCTTGGCGCTTTCGATCCCCTATGGCGATGAGCGGCCGATTATCCTGACCGCCACCTATGCCGTGGTTCTGTTCACAGTGATCGTGCAGGGCCTGACCATGAAATCGGTCATCCGGCTGACGGTGCCGTCAGCGAAAGTCCCGGATTAAGGCCCTGCCGAATTTCCGCTTAGTGCCGCTCTCGGACTTGCGCTAAGCTATTGCGTTCATTGGGCAATGGCGCTAAACGCGCTGAGATCATGACCGACATGAAAGTGCGCGCAGGCGTTTGGCACGAAACCGTGCTCGAAAGCCTCAAGAGCAACGACGTCAGGCTAGTGGTCTATGTTCCCGACCGGGTGCTGACCCCACTGATCGAGGCGCTGCACGCCGATAGCTTCTTCACCTGCTTCGCCGCCACGCGCGAGGAAGAAGCGCTCGGCATCCTGACTGGCGCCTGGATGGGAGGGATGCGCGGCGCAGTGCTGATGCAGACCTCAGGCTTCGCCACCATCCCAAACGCACTCGCCTCGCTGGTTTTGCCGTGCCAGATCCCGGCGCTGATTTTCGTGTCCGAACGCGGCACGCTTGGTGAATTCAATCTCGGCCAGGCCATGGTGCTCAAGTGCATGCGGCCAGTGCTCGACGCGCTCGCCGTCGATCATCACACCATGACGCGCCAGGACGAGCTCGCCTTCGTGCTCGACCGCTCGATCAAGCAGGCCATCGCCATCCAGCGACCGGTCACCTTCATCCTGTCGCCGCTGTTGACCGGCGGCAAAGTGTTCAGAGCGTGAGCCGATGACGCGCGCCCATAATGCCAAAGTCATGAACCGCTTCGCGTTGACCCAGCGCCTGGTGGCGCAGCTTAAGCACGACGAGGCGGTGATCGGCGGCATCGGCAATGCCAATTTCGATCTGTGGGCAAGCGACAAGCGGCCGCAGAATTTCTACATGCTCGGCAGCATGGGCCTCGCCGTTCCGATCGCGCTCGGCACGGCCATCGCGCAGCCGAAGCGCCACGTGGTTGCGCTCGAAGGCGACGGCTCGCTGCTGATGCATCTCGGCTGCCTCGCCACCGTCGCCATGCGGGCGCCGAAGAATCTTACCATCGTGGTGTGGGACAACGGCATGTACCAGATCACCGGCGCGCAGCCGACCGCGACCGCTGCCAGCGCCGACCTGGTCGCCGTTGCGCGCGGCGCCGGCATCGCCAACAGCGCCTGGGCCGCCGACGAGGACGACTTCGAGCGGCTGTTCGCTGCCGCGCTCAAGGACGGCGGGCCGCACCTGATCGCCGCGCGCATCGATGATGAGCCCGCGGTCGCCACCACCGAACGCGATCCGGTGCAGATTCGCGAACGCTTCATGCGCGGCCTCGGCGTCCGGGGCTAGCCACGTTTGTTTGCGATAGGCAATTAGGGCTTGCCGGGGCTTTCCAGGACGCCGGCCAACATTGCCATGCGCACCAGGTCAGACAGGCTGTTGGCCGTCATCTTGGTCATCAGGTTGGCGCGATAGATCTCGACCGTGCGCGGGCTGATGCCGAGGTCGAAGGCAATCACCTTATTGGCCTTGCCCGTCACTAGCCCCTCCAATACTTGGCGCTCGCGATTCGACAGCGCGGTGAGCTTGTCGCGGATTTCGGCCAACTCGGCGTTGCGCTGGGCGGTGTCGGCGCTGCGGTCGAGCGCGGCGCGCACCGCGGCCAGCAAAGCGTCGTCGTCGAATGGTTTTTCCAGAAAATCGGCGGCGCCGATCTTCATCGCCTCCACCGCCAGCGAAATATCACCGTGACCGGTGATGACGATTACCGGGATATCGCTGCCGAGCTCCTTGACGCGCCGCAACAGGTCGATGCCGGTGATGCCCGGCATGCGCACATCGGTGACGATGCAGCCGGAGCGGATATGCGGTAGGACTTCGAGAAAAGCTGTGGCGGAATCGAAACCGCGCGCTGTCATCCCCACTGTCTTCAGGAGGAACTCGAGCGATTGCCGCACCGCCCCGTCGTCATCGATCACGTAGATGACCGGCTCATGCTGCATCGTCGACGTCTCCTTTGCTGACCGCGGTGAGCGTGAAATGGAAGATGGTCCCGCCCTCGAGGTTGGGCTCCACCCAGATGCGCCCGCCATGCGCTTGCACGATGGTGCGTGAGATCGACAGGCCGACGCCCATGCCGTGACGCTTGGTGGTGATGAACGGCTGGAACAGCTGCTCGGCGATCTCGGGCGCGATCCCAACGCCGGAGTCAGCCACGCTCACCCGCACCTGAGTACGGCCGGCCGGCATCACCGAAACGACCAGGTTGCGCACTTTCGTGTCCGCCATGGCGTCCATGGCGTTACGGATCAGGTTGAGTACCACCTGCTGGATCTGCACGCGGTCGGCGAGCACCAATTCGACAGATGGATCGAACTGGAAGGTGACGCGAATGCCGCTGTCCTTGACGCCGACCAGGGCCAAGGCGCTTGCTTCCTCTACCAGCTTGATGATGTTTTCGACTCGCCGCTCGCTCTCGCCGCGCGAAACGAAATCGCGCAGGCGCCGAATGATCTGCCCGGCGCGCATGGCCTGATCGGCCGCTTTGCTGAGGGCGTGGCGCATGGCGGCCGAGCGCTCGTCGGGGGCGCCCTCCAGTAGCCGCTGCGAGCCCTTGAGGTAGTTGGAGATCGCCGACAGCGGCTGGTTAACTTCGTGCGCCAGCGTCGAGGCCATCTCGCCCATAGCCGTCAGCCTGGAAATGTGCACGAGTTCGGATTGCAATTCCTGCAAGCGCGCCTCGGTTTTCTGCCGCTCGGTCAGGTCGCGGATGAAGCCGGTGAAAAAGCGCTGCTCGCCGGTCTTCATTTCGCCGACCGCCAGCTCAATCGGAAAGGTTGAACCATCCTTGCGCTGACCGACCACCACGCGGCCGATGCCGATGATGCGCCGCTCGCCTGTATTCTTGTAGCGCTGAATGTAGCCGTCGTGGCTTTCACGGTAGGGCGCCGGCATCAGAATCCTGACGTTCTGCCCGAGCGCCTCGCCCGGCTTGTAACCGAACAGCCGCTCGGCCGCGCTGCTGAACGACTGCATGATGCCGTGTTCGTCGATGACGATCATGGCCTCGGGCACGGTGTCGAGAATCGATTGCAGATGGGCCTGGCGCGCGAGCGTCTCGCGCGTCATCAGGTTGGCGCGCCGGCGCCCACGGTGCAGCAGTTCGCCGCCCCAGGACACCCCGATGCCGATCACGGCGAATGCGATAACGTTCACCATGGCCAGGTTCGTAAATGCCGATGCGCTGGTGAGCACGATATACGCGGCGACGATACTGAGTGTGGTCGCAAGCAGGCCGGGGCCGAAACCGCCTACGCCGGCCGATACCAGGACGGCCGGCACGAAATAGAGGAACAGCGAGTCGTCGTGGAGGATCGGTACCAGCAAGGCACGTACCGCGAGCGCCAAGACGAGGCTGGTTGGCGCCACACCGTAGCGCAACACCTTGCCGCGCTCGCCTGACGTAAATTCCATCGAATTTTCAAAGGCTTCCGACATGTGCCTCGGCTGGGGGGCGGGGCGCCTCCGGGAAAACCCCTATGGGGATTATCTGAATTTCGGCCGTCGAGGGCCAGGGGTACCGATAAGTATCAATTATGGAGAAACGGCCATGCTCACGCAGACGTCGATCAACCGGAACTCTTCGCGCCAGCCGACGGGCCGCACGGCGCGGCCGGTCGCGGGCAGGCCAGTCAGCCTCGGCAACTCGATCGAGATGGTAGGGGCGCCGATGCCGTTTTCCCGCAACGCCGAGATCTACGGCGAGAACGAGCCAGCCGAATATCTCTACAAGGTCGTCAGCGGCGCCGTTCGCACCTACAAGGTGCTCAACGACGGCCGCCGCCAGATCGGCGCCTTCTACCTGCCGGGCGATATTTTCGGCCTCGAGGTCGGCGGCGAGCACACCTTCTCCGCCGAAGCGGTGGCCGACTGCAAGGTGCTGGTGATCAAACGTAGCGCGCTGGTCGCTCTCGCCAGCCGCGACAACGAGGTCGCCCGCCAGCTCTGGGCCATGGC
The DNA here is from genome assembly GCA_964563195.1 of uncultured Undibacter sp. Classification (GTDB taxonomy): domain Bacteria; phylum Pseudomonadota; class Alphaproteobacteria; order Rhizobiales; family Xanthobacteraceae; genus Pseudolabrys. The sequence goes on from CAZLWN010000084.1 coordinate 9,260, forward strand.
CGCCGCCGAGTTGCAGCGTGCGCAGGCCCACATCATGCTGCTGATCAAAACCGCGCAGGAGCGCGTGGCCGGTTTCCTGCTGGAAATGGCGGCGCGCAATTCCGGTGCCAACGAGGTCGAGCTACCGATGTCGCGCCAGGATATTGCCGACTACCTCGGGCTCACCATCGAAACCGTGTCGCGTACGCTGACTTTGCTGGAGAATTCGGGTGCCATCGTGGTCCCGACCTCTCGCCGCATTGTGTTGCGCAGCCGCGGCGCGCTCAGCCGACTGAATGCTTGAGCCGCATGACCGGATAAGGTGTGAATTAGCATTAGGCCATGCGCCATGGATGACGCCGAACGATGTCCTCCCTGACTAGTTCGGTTGATCTGCCCCGGCCTTGATGGGTCGGGGCTTTTTCGTCCGAGCGCTGCCGCACGCGCTGCGTGTCGTTGTCTGCGCCGCCGCCGAAAGGCTAGGCTTGTCTGCCGCAATACCCGCCGGGGGCAGCCATGGCGAATTTCGACGGTGTCGTGATCGGCGCCGGCCACAATGGCCTGACGCTCGCCGCCTATTTGACGCGCGCCGGACTTAGAATGGCCGTGCTCGAGCGCAACGAGGCCATCGGCGGCGGCTGCAGCACCGATACCGCGCGGCTGCCCGGCTTCCGGCTCAATCTGCACGCCAATTTTTACATGGGCATGAGCCATTGCCCGCTGATCACCGACCTCGAGCTTTACCGCTACGGCTTTTCCTATATCGAGCCGCCGGTGCAACAGGGGGCGGCCTTCCGCGACGGCACCTGCGTGGTCATCCACAAGGACCTCGACAAGACCTGCGCCTCACTTGCCCGCTTCTCCAAGCAGGACGCCGACACCTTCCGCGAGCTCTGGCACGCCTACTGCATCGAGATGCGTCCGCTTCTGATGTCGCTGCTCTACAACGCGCCGCTGCCGCGCGAGCAGTTGATCGACCGCCTGAGCGGGCCCAGGGCCAAGGAGCTGCTCTCGCACGCGCAACATGATTTGTTCAGCGTGGTGCGCAAGCATTTCGTCGACGAGCGCATCCGCACCCTGTTTACCTCCTATATGCACGTCATCACCACCGAGAACGTGCCGGGCACCGGCCTCGTATTCCCGGCAATTTTCGCCAATATCGCGAGCTTCACCCTGCCGGTGGGCGGGGCGGTATCGCTGGTCAAGGCGCTCGCCCGCATCGTGGAGGCCGGCGGCGGCCAGGTCATCACCGGGGCCGAGGTCAAGGAGATCACGGACGAAAAAGGCCGCGCCACCGGGGTCAAGCTGGCCGACGGCGGCGCCGTCACCGGCAGCAAATTCGTCGCCAGCGCCATCGATTTTCCCACCACGGTCGAGATGGCGGGGGAGGAGCTATTCCCGGAACCAGTGCGCGAGAAAGCCAAGGCTTGGCACTGGGGCAACCACAGCCTGGTGACCCTGCATCTGGCGCTGCGCCGGCCGCCAGAATACCGCTCAGCTGCCTTCGATCCCGAGATCGCGCACACCTACAACATCTTCTTCGGCATGGACCATATCGACGACGTGGCGAGTTGCTTCGAGGAATGCGCCGCCAACAAGTTTCCACGCGTTCTGATGGGCAATGGCGCCTGCAACACCCAGTTCGATCCGACCTATGCGCCGCCCGGCGAACATCTGGCGTTCTGGTGGCCGTTCGCGCCCTATGCGGTGGAGGATGGTCCGCGCGGCTGGGAACGTCGGCGCGGGGAATATGCCGCGCGGCTCTTAGAGGTGTGGCGCGAATACGCCTCCAATCTCGACGAATCCAACTTGCGCGGCAGGTTCCTGTTCACCCCGCTCGACGTCGAGCGCCTCAACGTCAATATGCGCCAGGGCGCCGTGCGCATGGGCGCCTATGTGCCCAACCAACTCGGTATCAACCGGCCGCATCCACTCATGCCCGGCTCGCGCACGCCAGTGGAGGGGCTTTATCTCTGCGGCTCTTCTTCCGGCAACGGCGGCGGCGTCAACGGCGCACCCGGCTATATCGCGGTATTATGGCGCAAACGCCACAAGCGGATTAACCGCAGCGTTCGCACATAATGCCGGGAAAGGAGCCCGGTGAGACAAGCCAGTAGGGTTGCAGAAAATACAACAACCAAAGCGGTTTTTATATTATATCCACAATCCTCAGGTTGTGGCATCTTCCTATCTGTCTTTCGGGGGGAAGATATGGCTGACAAGCGCGAAAAAACGATCAGTTATAGACGCGCCATCTGGGCTCAGGGCGGTTACGGACTGACGCTGGAAAAATGCATCAAAGATGCTCACGCCAAGCTCAAGTCGCTAAACGAGCGCACAATTAGTCATGGCGGTCAGCTCACAAGAAGCGCAAAACAACGAAACAGTTCGGGTGGTGGAGTTTACCTTCATCTGACGGTAGAAACGCCCGGCGAAGCAACATCAATTATACCTCACTTCGGCCCAACCGCTCCCGATGTGAATTTGAAGATACAAAAAGCGCCATCAAATGCGGAATATCTCGATGCAGATGCTTTCGTTTTGTTCACAACGATCACGTTTGCATGTGCGCGACAGGCATTCGCGATGGCGCAATAACTTATTTTCTGCATGAGCTATTCAAAAAAGCAAAACTTAGAAGCGATTCCACTCGCTTTATTCTTGAAAAAACTGCTGATTTAACGAAACTCAAGATGCTACACGCGCAGGGCGTGAAGGAAATTGAATTAGACGCCGCGCTGTTTAAGGCTACAGCCGAATTTACTCAAAGAAAAGCAGATGCATTTGGCGCGCTAGGCGCGGTCGGAAAATTTTTCAAATCGTTAGTTGATAAGCCGCATGATGTAACGCCAGACGGTCTAATGGTGTCTGTCGGGCTGCGCATAGATCGTCGCTTTCAGAAAAAAATTTCCGTCGGCTATAAAACCATCGAAGATATAGCGGCTAACGCCGTAAAGAATTACAAAGCAAAAGATGCGTATACAATCATAACTAAAAGCGGCCAAAGAATCAGCCCCACCGAAATTTTCGTCAAAACGACGGTTCAAATCGACAGTCAAGGAAAAACCGTTGATCGTGACAAGGCATGGCGTGAACTCGCAAATTTTTACGGTGCGCTCACACGCTCTGGCGTGGTGGAGGAATAGATGCGCATCATATTCTTTTTATTTTGTATCGCGGCGGGCATTGCTGGCGCATATTATGCTCAGCCGTTTGTCGCAAACAACTCGGACCTTGTTCTAATCGTGATAACTGTCTTTACGGTGTTTGCTGGATTCCTTATTGCGATTATTACTATTATAGGCGACCCGATTTTGATTTCCGAAGGCTCATGGCGAACGTCGGAAGGTGGCCGCGCACGGATGCGACAACGATTAAATCTGCATATCGCGCTGTTCACTCTTTATCTAATTACCATCGCGTTACTCTTCGCCGGGGTGATTGCAGAAAAAGCGATGGGAGACTACAACACAATTAGGGTGTGGATAGAGCGCGGCTATCTTTTTTTCGGCATAACCTCATTCTTGCTGACATTTGGTCTACCCATTTCGCTCATTGAAATGCAGACTAACCGTTACGACGCAGAAACGACGCGCCGACGCAAAGCAGCTGGATTGAGTGAAGATGGATAGGAAATTAAATTTCCTCCAGTGCCACCCCGTCTAATTCAAGAGCGGCAAGACAGGCCAAAAACCAAGTGGCCGAATATGCTTTTCTTTGAAGCTTCATTGTGATGCTAGCCTCGGTTTCTTTCTTAAAACCGTGCTTTTTGAGCCGTTTTGCCAGTTCGGCATAGGTAATTTCCCCTTCCTGTAGCTTGTGTTTCAGGAAGGCGGTTGCCCGCTCCCCCCACTCCTTTTCCGAAGTTATGGACATGGGCCACCCTATCGATTCCGTGCCCTAACTTAAACGTTGGATTATCTCTTGACAAGCCCTGACCTAACGATTACGTTAGCTAACGTAAACAATAGGTGACTTATGGCCCAACATTTCCTGCTTCCCAAGTCTGCCAAGACCCTCTCGCTGGCGTCTGTTTTCACGATGAAAGATGCGGAAGCGGAAGCGACATTCCGCCGCATCCGTTGGGCCGACACCAACGGGGAGCCGGTTTGCCCGCATTGTGGTGGCGTTGATGCTTATGATTGCCGTCGCCTGAAAGGCGCGCCTCGTTTCCGCTGCCGTGCCTGTGGCAAGGATTTCAGCATTACTAGCGGGACGCTGTTCGCCAGCCACAAACTGCCTCTCCGGGCGTATTTGGCCGCCATTGCGATCTTCGTGAATGAGGTCAAAGGCAAGTCGGCGCTGGCCCTCTCGCGCGATTTGAACGTGTCCTACAAGTGCGCCTTCGTGCTGCTGCACAAGTTGCGCGAAGCGATGGCGGAGGAATTGAAAGGCCGCGTGGTCGGCGGCGCGGGCAAGGAAGCTGAGGTTGATGGTGGCTATTTCGGCGGCTATCGCAAGCCTGCCAATCTGAAAGAGAACCGCGTTGATCGGCGCCTAGCTCGCCATCAGACCGGCAAGCGCAAGGTTGTGGTGGTCGTGCGCGAGCGCGGCGGCGAAACAATTCCCGCCGTGTTCAAAAGCGAAAGTCAGGCGATGAATTTCCTGCGTGCCCACATCGCTCCGGGTACGGTCCTGAATGCCGATGAAGCCGGATCATGGGACGAGTTGCATAAACGGTTTGAGGTCAAGCGCATCAATCACGAAGAAGCTTATTCGCTGGACGGCGCTTGCACGAATTGGGCCGAGGAATTTTTCAGCCGTATGCGACGCGCCGAGATCGGCCACCACCATCATATCGCTGGCGTCTATTTGCTCCGCTACGCGCAAGAGGCTAGCTGGCGCGAGGACAACCGTCGGCAGGCGAACGGCGAGCAAGTCGAGCGGTTGACTGGGCTGGCGATGAAGCGGAAACCATCAGTGGATTTCAGCGGTTATTGGCAGAGGCATTTAGGGAGTTAGTTGCGCGCCCTTTTAATTTTCCCGTTTTTCGTGTACCTTTATAGGTCCGGCACGAAAAAGCCGCCACGGCTTCCCGCGACGGCTCTTTATCGGATCGGCACTTGGCAGACCCGGACTATGCACCCCTGACTTAGTAAATCAGGGAGAACGTGTCTAGCCAAGTTGGTCACCAACTTAACCAACTGAAAAGGCTAGATAAAATGTCAACAAGGAATGATTTGATCACCGGCCTCAACGGCCCGGAACAGCTTCGGCTTGACCTACAAGTCGCGGCAGAGCGCGAGATTGATGGCATCGGAATGGGTGTTCTCAGTGATGGGACGCCCTATTTGACGATTCGTGGTCTCGCCCGCATGTGCGGCGTCGATCACGCCTCGATCATCCGCATCACCGCCGATTGGATTCAAAAGCCGCCAAAGCCCCGCGAGCAGAAAATCCGGGAATTGGTGCGAGCGCAGGGCGCGGACGATAGTTTAGCATTCATCGCCGTCACCAAAAACGGCACCATCCATCATGCTATTCCGGCGGCGGTTTGCATGGCCGTGCTGGAATACTACGCCTTCGAGGCAGCGCAGTCAGATAGTGAGCAGGCGGCAAAAAGCTACCGCATTCTTGCTCGCAAAGGCTTCCGAGACTTCATTTACGCCTATGTTGGCTATAACCCCAGCGGCGAGTCGTCGATTGCTTGGCAGCAATTCCACGATCGTGTTACGCTGGCGTATCACACGGTTCCGGTAGGCTACTTCAGTATTTTCAAAGAGCTTGCCGACATCTTCGTCATGCTGATCCGGCAGGGTGCAAACCCTGGACCGGCCTTTGTGCCTGACATTAGCGTAGGCCAGCTTTGGTCAAAGCATTGGGTCTCTGAAAACCTTGACATCATTCACGGCGAGCGCATCAAATACGAGCATCATTATCCGCTCTATTATCGGCAATCCGCATCCAATCCGCAGCATCCATATTGCTATCCCGATGACGCGCTTGGCGAGTTTCGGAAATGGGTGCGTGAAGTTTATATGCCGAGGCGGATGCCCGAATATCTCATGGGCAAGGTGAAGCAGGGGCAGATTCCAGCGACCGTGGCGACAGCAGCCTTGGAAGCCTTCCAGCCAGCAAAATCGATCTCCGGCAGGCGGTAATGCAAAAAGGAGTCCGGCTAATTGCTGGACTCCGGCAACCGCCAAACAAGGGTTCCCTTCCGCTTACCATCAATAGCCAACTGCCCTTGTTTGGCCCGTAGTCGCAGGGAATGGATCAGGTGCCGCGCCATGGTGCGCCGCATGACCGTATCCTTGGAATCTAGCCCCTTGGCTTGGGCGACGTACACGGCAAGCTCTTTGGTCGTCTTAGGGCCATCGGCCAGCGCCGCCGCGCAAAGTTTGAACGCCTCGCCATAGCGGAATAGCCGCCGCATGTCGGTGTAGGCCGGGAGCGTCAGGTCGCCGTTCTTGCTCTCGAAGATCGAAATGGCAGCTGACAGGTGCGCCAGGTCCGCGCGGGCCTGATCTAGGCGCTTCTCATAGAGCTTGACCGCCCTGCGGACCTCATCGCGTTTGCGGCGTAGCGTAGTGACTGTGCGTATCTCGCCCATGGCGAGACAGATATGGCCAAATCAGCTAAACTGCTTGTGGTGTTTGCGCCATAATACCGCTATATCGCCGCCAACGCCATCGCCGACGACTTCAAGCTCACGCGGACCTGGACGCCGGTCCCGCCGCCGGAGTGGAAACACTAGAGCCGATCGGCCGCGACGATCGACTTGCATCAATACTCCCGCCGTCTCCGTGTGCTTCAGGGCAGCACGCGGATTGAGCCGTTCGCTCTTTTTGTGGGGGAGCCAAAGGCGCGCTCCGCCGCCGGTCACGCAGGGCGACGCCGCCATCCGCGAACGGCTGCTGGCGGAAATGCAGAAGCAGCAATGGGCCCCGGTCGCCACCGTCAACGCGGTGGTGCGCGACGGCGCGCTCGAGCTATGGGGCGTGATTTTCGACGAGCGCCAGCGCAACGCACTCAAGGTGGCCGCCGAGAATATTGCGGGCCTCAAGGCGGTGAAAGACCACCTGGTCTGGATCGAGCCGACTTCGGCCATGACCATCGACCCGCAGCAGGCGACGCCGGCGCCACAGCAGCGTCAGCGGCCGGTGGCGGCTGCCTGGCCGCGGGCGTGAGCCCGAACTTGATCTGCCTCAAGGTGCGTGACATGGAAAAGGTGTATGGGCCGGGCGACGCTGGGGAGCAGCGTCAAAAACTTCCGGAGGTCTCCCATGAACCTGAAATCGATCATACCTGTCGGCCGTGAGCGCGGTGTCGCTCGCGGCGGCAATCCGTTCATATCGCTTCAGCAGGAAATCGACCGGCTGTTCGACGATTTCACCCGCGGGTTCCCATCCCTTGGGAACGGCATGACGACTATGACGGTGCCGACCATGGATGTGGCGGAAACCGACAAGGAAATCGAAATCACCGCCGAGCTGCCGGGGCTCGAGGAAAAGGATGTGCAGATCAACATCGTCGACAACATTCTGACCATCCGCGGCGAGAAGAAGGCGGAAAAGGAACAGAAAGAC
>CAZLWN010000085.1:0-16413 GCA_964563195.1 uncultured Undibacter sp.
CGGCGAAGTCGGACGACTTCGAGGCGACTTCGCGCACCATCTGCGCGCCCATGTTCTCGAACTTGTCTTCGAGCTCGATCTCCTTGGCCACCGTCACGCCGTCCTTGGTGATGCGCGGGGCGCCGAACGATTTGTCGAGCACGACGTTGCGGCCCTTGGGGCCGAGCGTCACTTTCACCGCATTGTTGAGAATGTCGACGCCGCGCAGCATCCGGTCGCGGGCATCGACTGAAAATTTGACCTCTTTCGCAGACATTGTTGCAATCCTCTGTTTTCCTCAATCCTCACCCTGAGGAGCCCGCCATCGCTCTATGGTCTACGGCACGGCGTCTCGAAGGATGAGGCCATGATGATTCATTGCCCTCGTCCTTCGAGATGCCGCGCGGATCGCGCGGCTCCTCAGGACGAGGATCGTGCTTTACGCGGCCTTCTTTTTCTTCACGGCGGCGCCGCCTTCGATGACGCCCATGATGTCGCTCTCCTTCATGATCAGGAGATCCTGGCCGTCGATCTTCACCTCGGTGCCCGACCATTTGCCGAACAGCACGGCGTCACCGGTCTTCAGATCGATCGGGATCAGCTTGCCGTTCTCGTCGCGGCCGCCGGGGCCGACGGCGACGATCTCGCCCTCGCTCGGCTTCTCTTTGGCGGTGTCGGGGATGATGATGCCGCCGGCGGTTTTTTCCTCGGCATCGATGCGCTTGACGACGACGCGGTCGTGAAGCGGACGGAACTTCATGGCAGTCCTCCTAAATTATTGAAAGGTCTAGATTTTGGGCAGCTAGCGCGGTCCCCCTGGCCAGCCGCTGTCGCTGAGATGGCGCGCGCATTTTTGGCTCGCAAGGGGTCGCCGAAAATTTTTTAGCACTCATCGGCGCAGAGTGCCAACAATAAAAAAACGCTGGACTTTCAATGGTTAAGGCGGACTAACGCCCCCGGTGTTGGCGCTCGGATTGAGCCATGCCCGGCAACTCACGGGCGGTGGGCTGAGTTGTTAGCAGGCCCGCCTCGCTGCTGCTAACGCCTTGATTTTAAACGCCTTGTTTACCTTTTCGGCTTGCAATGGGAGGGGCCGGAAATGGAAACTCGACTTCCGACAGACGGAGGCTTCGATGGTTTCGACGGATTTCGTTAAGCAGGTCAACGGCTACGGCCTCACCACCGCGCACATCCTGTACCGGCGTCCCGACCATCGCTGGCTGCTGCAATCCTACGTCTGGCAGGCCTACGACATGTTCCCCGAATTTCCCGAACTGCAACGCTTCCTGGCATTCTGGCAAGAGAAGCTGGAAGGCCCGCTGCATTCGGTGCAGGTTGCGCATTGCAAACTGATCAAGCCGGTCGAGCTGAAGCCGATCAACGGCGAGTTCAGGTTGCACTAGCCAACGCTCCGCCGCCCCAAGCGGACAATAAATCACATGCCGGCGGCGCGCTTCACCAGCAGCTCGATCTGCGGAAGAATACGCTCGATGAGGATGGCGTAGCCCTCGGCGTTGAAATGGGCGCCGTCGCGTGCGCGATATTTTCGCGGGGGCAATTTCCATTGCGCGTAGGGCACGCCGTTTCCCTTCGCAATGTCGGCAACGTCCAAGCTGCCGAGGCCGATCACCAACACGTAGATGTGGCGGTTGCGCAGCGTGGCGACGATGGCGTTAAGATTGGCGCGCATCTGCTTGGCCGGCACGTGCGCCCGCAGGTCGTTGGTGCCGAGCTCGACGATGGCAATGTCGGTGTCGGGGTCGATCGCTTGGTCGAAGCGGTAGAGCGCGCTTTCTGTGGTGTCGCCATTGACGCCTTTATTAGCGACGATGACGTCGTAGCCCTTCTTGCGTAGTAGCCGCTGCAACTGCGCGGGATAGGCCTGGTCGTGCGGCACCAGCCAGCCGGCGGTCGCGCTGTCGCCGAAGGCGACGATGTGGACGGGGCGGGCGAAGGTCGGCCCGGCCACGGCGATCAAGAACACAATGGCGGCGGCAGATCTGATCAGCGCGTTCAATTCAACACCCCTACGATCGCGCCCAGCAAACAGGTGGTGAGCGTGCCCGATACGATTGATTTTCCGCCGAGCGAGATGATGTCGGCGCGCCGCTCGGGCGCCATCACGGTGAGCCCGGCAATCATGATACCGAGCGAACCGAAATTGGCAAAGCCGCACATGGCGTAGAGCATGATCAGGCGCGAGCGTGGATCGAGCGCGTCGGCCGGCAACTTGGCGAGCTCGAGAAAGGCGATCAGCTCGTTGAGCACGGCCTTGATGCCCATGAGCCCTCCGGCGGTTGCGGCTTCGCTCCAGGGCACGCCCATCAACCAGCACACCGGCGCCATGACGTAGCCGAGCAGGCGTTGCAGGGTGATGGCGCTGCCGGCGACCTCCGGCAGCAGGCCGAGGACGGCGTTTGCCAGATGCACCAGCGCCACCAGCACGATCAGCATAGCGACGATATTAAGCAGCAGTTCGAGGCCGGCCGCGGTGCCGCGCACGATGGCGTCCATAGTATTGTCGGCGACGCGGCCGATCTTGATTTCGCCGATGTCGGTCCGCTCGCCGCGCGCGACCGGCACCATCAGCTCGCTGATCAGGAGCGCCGCCGGCGCGCCCAGGATGGAGGCGACCAGGATGTGGCCGGCGACCTCGGGAATGGCGTTGCGCAGGATCGTGGCATAGAGCACGAACACGGTGCCGGCGATGCCGGCCATGCCGCCGGTCATCACCATGAACAATTCGCCGCGCGATAGCCTGGCGAGATAAGGCCGGATGAACAGCGGCGATTCCACCATGCCGAGGAAGATATTGGCGGCGGTGGACAGGCCGACCGCGCCGCCGACGCCGAGCGTGCGTTCGAGCGCCCACGAGAAGCCGCGCACGATCGGCGGCAGGATGCGCCAGTGGAACAGCAGCGTGGTCAGCACGCTCATCACCAGCACGATCGGCAGCGCCTGGAAGGCGAGCACGAATTCGGCGCCCGGCGTGGTGAGCGCGAAAGGCAAGGGACCGCCGCCGACATAGCCGAACACGAAGGCCGTGCCGGCGGTGGTCGCCGCACTTACCGCTTCGACCGCGCGGTTGACGAGCGCGAAACCGGCCTTGATCTGCGGGATTTCCAGAAGCAGCACGGCGGCAGCGAGGGTCAAGGCCAAGGCCGCGCCGGCGCTCTTCCAGTCGACCGCGCGCCGATTCTCGCTGATCGCCCAGGCAAAACCAATGAGGCACACGATGCCGAACGCCGATTGCAGGTGGTTCATCGTCTTAAATCCCCCACATGGCGGTGGTTAAGTCGCGGCGCTTATTGCCAAGGCCCGTGCCGCTCGTGAAAATGCATGTTGCCGGGTTCAAAGCAACGGGAGGCGCTCTTGAGCCGCATCCACTTCGATTTCGGCGGCCTCAGCCTCGACGCCGAACTGCTCGACACTCCGACGGCGAAGGCCATCGCTAAGGCGCTGCCGCTGTCCTCGTCAGCGCTGACCTGGGGCGAGGAGGTCTATTTCGACGTGCCGGTAGAGGTCGCGCGCGAGAAGGATGCGCGCGCGGTGATCACGCCGGGCGAGATCGCCTATTGGCCGCAAGGCACGGCAATCGCCATCGGCTTCGGCCGCACGCCGATCTCCAAGGGCGAGGAGACGCGGCTGGCCAGCCCCTGCAACGTGTTCGCCAAAGCGCTTGGCAGCGTGATGGTGCTTGGCAAGGTGAAGACGGGAACCAAAGTAACGGTCAGCGCGCTCGATTGAACTTCATCCGTCGGCCCGCTGCCGGCGGGCGGTGATGAACCAAATGAGCGCGCCGGCAGCCGCGATCGCCAACAGATAGATCCAGGCATTGCCGCTGCCGTTCCAGACCTGATCGCCGGTGACCACCAGAAGCGTGGTGATCGGCAGGATGCCGAGGCCGGTGGTCCACAGGAAGGTCCACCAGGAAATCGGGGTCAGGCCGGCGGCATAGTTGATGATGTTGAACGAGATCAGCGGCATCAGCCGGCTGAGGAGCAAGACGCCGATGCCCTGCCTGCGCGCCCAGCGGTCCATGGCCAGACGATGACGCTCATTCATCAAGGCGTCGACGAACGACCGGCCGAACCAACGCGCCAGCGCGAACGCAAGGCTGGCACCGAGCATCGCTCCGGTCCAGGTAATCACCGTGCCCCAGACCGGGCCGAACAGCATGCCGTTGGCGAAGGTCACTAACTCGGCCGGGAACGGCACCAGGCTGTGCGCGACCATCAAGCCGATGGAGGCCGCCACCGCCCAGTTTCCCCAGGAGAGGATTTCCGCCTCGATGCCATTGGCCGTTGGCGCGAGGTCGACGATGTTGCTCCACCAGGCCAGGGCGCCGAGCACGACGATGAGCAAAAACGTCAGCGCGGCCGCCGTGTGCCGGAGGCCGATCTGCTTTGCGGCAGACGCGTCGCCCAAATGAATTCCCCGTCTCGAAACGGAAGGTTATATCACCCGCGCCCCACGAAGGGCATCTTGTTCGCCATCACCGTCATAAACAACACATTGGTGTCGAGCGGCAGGCTCGCCATGTAGACCACGATTTTGCCGACATGCTCGGCCTCCATGCGCGCCTCGATTTTCTTGCTGCCGTCCGGCTGCAATATGCCCTCGCCCTGCACCATGCGCTCGGTGAGCGGCGTTGCCGCATTGCCGATGTCGATCTGCCCGCAGCAGATGTCGTAAGGCCGGCAGTCGAGCGAGGTGGATTTGGTTAAGCCCGTGATGGCGTGTTTGGTCGACGTATAGGCGACCGAGAACGGGCGCGGCGCGTGCGCCGAGATCGAGCCATTGTTGATGATGCGGCCGCCGCGCGGATTCTGCACCTTCATAATTTTAATCGCTTCCTGGGTGCACAGGAACATGCCGGTCAAATTGGTCGCCACCACGTTCTGCCAGGTCTCGAACGGCAGATCCTCGAGCGGCACCGGCGGCGCGCCGATGCCGGCATTGTTGAACAAGACGTCAAGCCGGCCGAAGGTTGATTTGACCTTGTCGAATAGCGCGAGGATCTGGTCGCGTTTGGACACGTCGGTGGGCGCCACAAGCGCTTGCGAGCCGGCAGCCTTGACCGCGGCTGCGGCCTGTTCGAGCGGCTCCTTGCGCCGCCCGGCGAGCACCAGATTGTAGCCGGCCTTGGCGAGCGCGATCGCCACCGCCTTGCCAACGCCGGTTCCGGCGCCAGTCACCAGTGCGATTTTTGTCGTCATCGGCTCGTTCCTCCGCGCATGTTTGATTGAGCAGGGAAGTAGCATAAAGCGGATGCAGGGGCAGCCCGTGCGGGAACGGGCGATTTCGCCAAGGGGTGGCGTATGGGGAAGGATCGTCAGCCTGTCGGCAAGCCAGCGAGTCTCAGGATGAAGACGCTCAAGGGAAAGACGGTACTGGTGACGGGATCGACCGACGGCGTCGGCCGGCGCGTCGCCGAGCGGCTCGGCGGTGCCGGTGCGCGCGTTCTGGTGCATGGGCGCGACCGCACGCGCGGTGAGCGCGTGGCCGCGGAGATTCGGGCCGGCGGCAGTGCAGCGGAATTCCTAGCGGCTGACCTGGCGGCACTTGCCGAGGTGCGGCGTCTCGCCGGCGAGATCGCGCGCACCACCGACCGCCTCGACATCCTGATCAACAATGCCGGCGTCGGCTCAGGCGGTTCCGGCGGCCACCGGCAAACCAGCGCCGACGGACACGAGTTACGTTTTGCGGTGAATTACCTGGCCGGGTTTCTGCTCACCTATCTGCTGTTGCCTTTGATCAAGGACAGCGCGCCGGCCCGCATCGTCAATGTGTCCTCGGCGGGGCAGCACGCGATCGATTTCGACGATGTCATGTTAACACAAGACTATAGCGGCACCCGTGCCTACTGTCAGAGCAAGCTCGCCCAGATCAAGTTCACCATTGATCTAGCCCGGGAGCTCGACGGCACCGGCGTGACCGTCAACGCCTTGCATCCGGCCACCTATATGGACACCCACATGGTGCGGGCGGGCGGCCACACGCCGATCAGCAGTGTTGATGAGGGCGCCGAGGCCATCCTCAATCTCGCGGCCTCGGAGGCGCTAGCCGGGCGCAGCGGCGCCTATTTCAACGGACTTCGCGAAAGCCGGGCACTGGCGCAAGCCTATGACGCGCAAGCGCGCCGCCGTCTCAAGGAGATCAGTCTGGAGCTGACCGGGTTTTCGGCCGCTGCATAGCAGAACTGAAGCCGGGCAGGCCACGCGGCGTCGCGCGTCAGCTCGCCAGCGCCGTCGGCTCCTCGAGCGACTCGACTAGCTTGAAGGCGCCGGGCGCCTTGAGCCGGGCGGTGATCTCGGCGGCGGTCACCGCCTTGCCGAAACGGAAGCCTTGCATGGAATGCACGCCGGCTGCGCGCAAGAACAATTGCTGGTCGGCGGTCTCCACGCCTTCCGCCGTTACCTTCATGCCGAGGCCGCGGCCAAGACCGACTACCGCGTGCACGATGGCCGCGGCGTCGGAGGCATTTTCGATCGAGCGCACGAAGCTGCGGTCGATCTTGAGCTTGTCAAACGGGAAGCGGCGCAGATAGAGCAGGCTGGAATAGCCGGTGCCGAAATCGTCGAGCGCGACCTGCACGCCCAGCTCCTTCAGCCGGATCATGGCGGCTTCCGCGCTGTCGACATTGCCGAGCAGCACGCTTTCAGTGAGCTCGATCTCGAGCCGGGCGGGATCGAAGCGGGTCTCGCTCAGGGTGCGTTCGACCACGCTGTAGAAGTCGTTGCGGCGGAACTGAAGCGGCGAGACGTTGACCGAGACAGTCAGGCTAGGCCAAGAAATGCCGTCGAGGCAGGCGCGGCGCAGCACCCACGCGCCGAGCTCGATGATCAAGCCGCTATGCTCGGCCACGGCGATGAATTCGGTAGGCGGAATTTCGCCGCGCTTCGGGTGGGTCCAGCGGCAGAGCGACTCAACGCCGACCAAGGTCTCGCCGCTCTTGTTGACGATCGGCTGGTAGAGCAATTGCAGGCGATCGTTCTCGATCGCCTTGCGCAGTTCGGCTTCCATGAGCTTGCGGTTGGACAAATCCGCATCCATGGCCGCGTCATAGAGGCAGGCGCGGTTACGGCCCTCATTCTTGGCGCGATAGAGCGCCATGTCGGCGTAGCGCATGATGTCGGCGGCGCCGGCGCAGTTCTTGTCGATCACCGCGATGCCGATGGAGGCGCCGATGACAATGTTGTGGCCGCCGATCGAGTAGGGCGCGCAGATGGCGGCGATCATACGCTGGCCGACCGCCATCTTCTTGGCGGCGTCGTCACCGAGCGCGGAGATCACCGCAAACTCGTCGCCGCCGAGGCGGGCCACCAGGTCGTCGCCGCGCAGCGTGTGTGACAGCCGCAGCGTCACGTTGCGGATCAGGTCGTCGCCGACATGATGGCCGAGCGTGTCGTTGACGTCCTTGAAATGATCGAGGTCGATGTAGAACACCGCAGCCGGCGCGCGGCCGGCGCGCACCTCCTCGATCACTGCCTCCAGCCGCTCGCTGAAGAAGATGCGGTTAGGCAGGCCGCAGAGCGGATCGTGCATGGCGAGATGGCGCAGCCGCGTTTCGCCGGCAGCGATGGCGACGGCTGTGCGCCGCATGTAGCGCAGCACGAAGGCGGCGAGCAGCGCGAAGCCGGCAAGCGCGACCGCGATGAAGGGGATGACGCTGTGCACGATCTCGGCGCCCGGCTGCTGCGGCGTCCAAGCGAAGCGCGCGATGATGTTGCCGTGCGGTCCGGCGAGATCATAGATAAAATCACCGGCCGGCGCCGACTCGTCGTCGCGGAGCTTGCGCAGATGGGTCAGCCGCAATTGCCCGGCGATGTCGGCAAGCTCGTCGTTGTCGATGAATTTCACCGCCAGCAGAATCGGCGCCGTCTTGTCGAGCTCGGGGAGGATGCCGTTAACCGGGCCGACCGCGGCTGCCGCCACCACCGCCGGCCGGCCCATGAAGCGGCGGATCACGGCGGCGCGCAGGTGGGCGCCACCTTCGGTGAGGCTCGCCTGGTTCAGGTCGATGCCGCCTTGCAGGCTCGGTTCGCGGCCGCGCATATAGTCGATCACCGTCTTCATGTCGGGCCAGGCGGCGGCGAACCAGGACGGCGGCGCTGGGTGACGGCCGATCAGTGAAAAGATCGGCGCGTCCGCGGCGTCGAAGACAAAGACGTAGTCTTGATTGAAATAAGTCTCTAGCCAAATCCCGGCGCGTTGCTCGGTCCAAGCCCGATCGAAATTAAGGCGGATGTTACGGATTGCCGCGTCGGAGGAGGCGATGCTTTTGACCTCGCGCATCACGTGCGCACCGAGATTGTCGAGCGCCCGCGAGAACAATTGCTTTTCGTGCCCGATGGCAACCTCGTCGGCGCGTTGGGCTGAGGAGAGCACGGCGACGACGATGCAGAGGATGGCCACCACCACGATCACGCCGATCGGGACCACGACGCTCAAACGTGCGCGGTCCCAACTCGTGTACGACCGATCCTCGGCGACGTGCGGGTGAGTGGGCAAGGTCCAAGTCCCCTAAAGCATCCTAGCTGTTGGGCTTTTCGGCGCCGACCCTAGGCGGGAATGCTTGCAATTCGCTTTGCATTTTGCCTATCGGCCGGGCCGCCAGCCCGCCGCGGCGGCAATTCACGCGGTGCCGTTAATCGAAGGTAAATAGGTAGCTTAGAAATATCCGCATGCGCGGCGCCGACGGCCGGGCAGGGCTGGTGTTTAGCCCGTGCTGCGGTAGGGCGGGCGCGGGATCGCCATATGGGCGGCGCGCAGCGCTCCCGACCAGCGCTCGCGCAAGTCCTGGAAATAAGGCTCGCCCGGCTCGATACGGTAATTCACTTCCGCGTTGCAGCTATCCCGGCGCACCACCAAGATATCGATCGGCAGCCCGACCCCGAGATTGGAGCGCATGGTGGAGTCCATGGAGATCAGCCCGATCTTGAGCGCGTCGTAGAGATCGGTGTCGAAGCTGATGGCGCGGTCGAGCACCGGCTTGCCGTATTTGTGCTCGCCAATCTGCAGATAGGGCGTGTCGGTGGTGCATTCGATGAAATTGCCGGCCGAATAGATCATGAACAGGCGCAGGCGGCCGCCCTTGATCTGGCCGCCGAACAGGAAAGAAACCTCGCTGTCAACTTCGGCGGCAGCGAGCGCCTTGCCCTCGGCGTTCTGGATGCTGCGGACCACGCGGCCGATGCGCTGCGCGGCCTGAAACATGGTGGGCGTGTTCATCAAGGTTTCGATTTCGCCGGTCTCGTGGTTTTGTACGCCTTCAGTGAGGGTCGAGCGCACGGTCTGGCTGAGTGACAGATTACCGGCCGAGGCAAGCGCCATGATGCGCTCGCCCGGCTCGGTATAGACGTTTAACTTGCGAAAGGTCGAGACATTGTCGAGGCCGGCATTTGTACGCGTGTCCGCGATCATCACCAGACCTTCGCGCACCAGAATTCCGCAGCAATAGGTCATGGCTTGGCGTTTCTTTCCGTAGTTGATGGCCGCTCGGTTATAGCGGCGCGCCGGCGGGTCGGGCAATGACCATACATTTATGCGCTAGCTCTGTGACTGCTGGCGGGCCCGATCGACGTGCACGGCGACTTGCAGCGTCTCGCCGCCGCCGCCAAACCGGGTGCCGCGCACCGGCGCGGCGCCGAGATAGTCGAGGCCGATCGCCACCCGCGCATGGGCGTCGGTGGTCGAAATCCCGTTGGTCGCATCGAAGCCGACCCAACCGAGATTCTCGACATAGATTTCCGCCCAGGCATGGCCGGCCTCCTGCGCGGTGACACCGTCGACTCGGTAGAAATGGCCGCCGATATAGCGCGCCGGGATGCCGAGCCGGCGCGCCGACGCAATGAAGATATGGGTGAGATCCTGACAGACGCCGCGGCGCAACGCGAAGGCTTCCGCCGCGGTGGTGGCGACGTGGGTCGGGTCGGTGTCGAAGGTGATCTCGCGGTTGAGCTCGCCTAGCAGCGCGTGCATGAGCGCCAGCGTATCCTTGCCGTTGCTGGCGCGCGCGCTTTCGGCGAATTCGACGATCGCGGCATCGGCTTGCGTGAGCGGCGTCTCGCGCAAGTAAAGCTCCGGCGGAAAGCGCTCGAGCGCGCCACGCACGACGCCATGGGTGTCTACCGTCTCGACCTCGCCTTCGACCGAGACAGACAATTCGGCGAACGGGCCCTCGGCGGTGAAGGAATGGGTAATGTTGCCGAAGGCGTCCTCGTGCTGGTGCAACTGGCAATCCTGCGAGAGATCGAGCCGCCAGCTACACACGTATTGGCCGTCGTGGTTGCGCGGCGTCTTGCGCAACAGCTGCGTCACGCCGGAAGGCGGCGTCTCGTAGTAATAGGTCGTCGCGTGCGAGATGCGAAGCCGCATGGTGTCCGGTACTGCTGCCAGGAAATCCTAACACGGGCCGCGGCCAATGGGCGGTCCGCTCATGTCAGGAATTGCTGGGTGATGGCGCTGCCGAGCTGGTTGTTCTCGGTGATGAATTCGCCAATGAATTCGTGCAGGCCGCGCTGGAAGATGCTGTCCATGCGGCTATTCTGCAGTTGGGTGCGGATGCCGCGGGCCTGGCGCTGGGCCGGGCCCTGGCGGCCGTAGGCGGCGGCGATCTGGTCGAGATTGCGCACGATCGCCTCATAGCAGGACGCGAGCGAGCGTGGCATTTCCTCGCGCAGGATCAGCAGGTCGGCAATCAGCCAGGATTTCAAGCTCTCGCGGTAGACCCAGTGATAGGCGGTGAGCGCGGAAACCGAGCGCAGGATCGCCGCCCACTGGAAATAGTCGAGCGGACCGCCGACGCGCGCGTGCTCGGGCAGCAGCAGGTGATATTTGACGTCGAGGATGCGCGCGGTGTTGTCGGCGCGCTCGAGATAGACGCCGAGGCGCGAAAACCAGTAGGCGTCGTTGCGCAGCATGGTGCGGTAAGCGGAGCCGTCGTAGCGCAGCGCGGCTTCCTGCACCCAGCGCAGGAAACGCGAGAATTCCTCGCGCGAGGTCGGCCCGTTGCCATAGCGTTGCAGTTCCAGCCAGGTGCCGTTGAT
The DNA here is from genome assembly GCA_964563195.1 of uncultured Undibacter sp. Classification (GTDB taxonomy): domain Bacteria; phylum Pseudomonadota; class Alphaproteobacteria; order Rhizobiales; family Xanthobacteraceae; genus Pseudolabrys. The sequence continues at coordinate 11,031 of CAZLWN010000085.1, forward strand.
CGCCTCCCACATTTCGACGGTGAGCGCGGTGCGCACCGCGCGCGCGTTGCTGCGCGCCTGCTCGAAGCAGGAGCGGATCGAGGAGGTGTTGACGGTGGAGAAAGCGAGGAAATCGGTGACGTTCTCCTCATTGGCCTCCTCGTAAGCGCGGAAGAAGGCGCCCGAGCAACCGGCGGTTGCGACCGCCGATTCCCATTCGTTGGTTTCGCCGACATAAGCGAGCGGTAGCGCCGATAGCCGCTGGGTGGCGTCGAGGATGCGCGCGAGATATTCGGCGCGTTCCACATAGCGCGAGAGCCAGTACAAGTTGTCGGCGGTGCGCGAGAGCATTTTTATCCGGCCAGCACCCAAGTGTCCTTGGTGCCGCCGCCTTGGCTGGAATTGACCACCAGCGAGCCTTCCTTAAGCGCGACCCGTGTCAAGCCGCCCGGCACGATGCGAATTCGGTCGCGGCCTGTGAGCACGAAGGGACGCAGGTCGACGTGGCGCGGTGCCACGCCGGCCTCGACGCAGGTCGGCGTGGTCGACAACGCCAGCGTCGGCTGCGCGATGAAATTCTTCGGCGCGGACTTGAGCTTGCCGCGGAACTGCTCGATCGCAACCTTGCTGGCGGTCGGGCCAATCAGCATGCCGTAGCCGCCGGAGCCGTGCACTTCCTTGATCACCAGCTCGGGCAGATGGTCGAGCACATAGGCGAGGTGCTCTTCCTCGCGGCAGCGCCAGGTCGGCACATTTTTCAGGATGGGCTCCTCGCCGAGATAGAATTTCACGATGCCCGGCATGAAGCTGTAGACCGCCTTGTCGTCGGCGATGCCGGTGCCCACCGCATTGGCGAGCGTGACATTGCCGGCCTGATAGGCCGACATCAGGCCGGGCACGCCGAGCGTGCTGTCGGGGCGGAAGGTCAGCGAATCGAGGAAGTCGTCGTCGATGCGCCGGTAGATCACGTCGACCCGGCGCGGCCCTTGCGTGGTGCGCATGTAAACCAACTCGTCTTTGGCGAAGAGGTCGCGGCCCTCGACCAGCTCGATGCCGAGCTTGTCGGCGAGGAACGAGTGCTCGTAATAGGCCGAGTTGAATACGCCCGGCGTGAGCAGCACCACGGTCGGCTCGTGCGCGGCCGACAGCGGCACGAGTGAGCGCAGCGTCGCCAGCAGCTCGTCGGGATAGTTCTCCACCGGCGCGATGCGGTAGCGCGAGAATAATTCGGGAAACAGCCGCATCATAATCTCGCGGTTCTCCAGCATGTAGGAGACGCCGGAGGGCGTGCGGACGTTGTCTTCCAGCACATAGAAGGTGTCGGCGCCCTCGCGCACGACGTCGATGCCGGCGACGTGCACGTAGATGCCGTGCGGCACCGGCTGCCCGCTCATCTCCGGGCGGAAGGCCGGATTTCGGAACACCAGGTCGTCGGGCACGACGCCGGCACGCAGGATCTCGCGCGCGCCGTAAACATCGGCGATGAAGGCGTTTAGCGCATTCACCCGTTGGGTGAGGCCGGCCTCGAGCCGGCGCCATTCGGCGCCGGCGATAATGCGCGGCAGGACATCGAACGGGATCAGCCGCTCCTGCGCCTCGGCCTCGCCATAGACCGCGAATGTGATGCCGATGCGGCGGAACAGCAGCTCGGCTTCGCGCCGGCGGTAGTCGAGTACGTCGGGCGGCACCTCGGCGAGCCAGCGCGCGAGCTCGTCATAGGCGGGTCGCACGCCGCCGTTCAGTCCATTCATCTCGTCGAAGGCGGCTACCATTTTGGATCCCCAGCTCGCCACCGGTTACGCCAATGCGCTTGCCCGCAAGGCCTCGCGGCCTTTCCTGACTGGAGCGGCCCGTCAAGGCGGCCGCCCACTGGTCGAGGGTTGCAAGCTTCGGGCCAAGCGAATCCCAGGCAAACCACCTATTGACGCACGCGCCGGCGGCACACGGCACTCGCGGCTGCCTATATTTTAGGCGAATATTGGTGGAGGAGAGAGGGGCCGCAACGGGCGCCGCTTGAGCGGCCATTGGCTTAACGCTTAAGTGTTCGAACGAGCCGGTAAGGGTGTCGTCTGCCATGAGCGCGAAGCTTGAGATCGTCACCGCGGGACTCCTGGTCATCGGAGACGAAATCCTGTCCGGCCGGACCAAGGACAAAAACATCGGCTACATCGCCGACTATCTCACCGCAATCGGCATCGACCTGAAGGAAGTGCGCGTCATCTCCGACGACGAGAGCGCCATCGTGTCGGCGCTCAATGCGCTGCGCAACACTTACGACTATGTCTTCACCACCGGCGGCATTGGGCCGACCCATGACGACATCACCGCCGACTGCGTGGCGAACGCGTTCGGCGTCGCAATCGACGTCCATCCGGACGCCGTGGCGATCCTGAAGGAGCGCATGGCCAAGATCGGCGGCGAGCTCAACGCGGCGCGCCTGCGCATGGCGCGCATTCCAGCCGGGGCGACACTTGTCACCAACAAGGTGTCGGGCGCGCCCGGGTTCTGGATCGGCAACGTGATCGTGATGGCGGGTGTGCCCGCGATAATGCAGGCCATGCTCGACGAGGTAGCGCCCAAGCTCAAGACCGGTACCAAGCTATTGTCGGCCACAATCCGCGCCGACGCCAAGGAAGGCGACGTCGGCACCGAGCTTGGCCAGATCGCCAAGGCGCATCCGGAGACGATTATCGGCAGCTATCCGTTCTTCGACGAGATGATCGGGCCCAACACCAATATCGTGGTGCGCGCGCGCGACCCGCAGAAACTGGCGGCGGTGAAGGTGGCGGTCGAAGACATGCTGATGACAGTGCGCGCGCAGCTCAACGTCGCGGCGCGCTAGCGGAACATTGATCATGGCGAAACCGCAAGCCGAGACCGCGCCGAGCCCGGATAAGATCTTCCCCGTCTCCTGGGACCAGTTTCACCGCGACTCCCGCGCGCTGGCCTGGCGGCTGCACGCGGCGGGGCCGTTCGAGGCCATCGTCTGCATCACCCGCGGCGGGCTGGTGCCGGCGGCGATCGTGGCGCGCGAGCTCAATGTGCGCATCATTGAGACCGTGTGCATCTTCAGCTACCAGAACTACAGCAACGAGGGCGAACTGAAGGTGCTCAAGGGCATCGCGCCGAAAGTGAGCGCGATGCGCGCGCAGGGCAAAGGCGTGCTGATCGTCGACGACCTGGTCGATACCGGCAAGACGGCTCGGGTGGTGCGCGACCTCTTGCCGGCGGCGCATTTCGCCACCGTCTATGCCAAGCCCATGGGGCGGCCGCTGGTCGACACCTTCATCACGGAGGTGTCGCAGGATACCTGGATCTATTTCCCCTGGGACACGGGGCTTGCCTTCCAGCCGCCGATCCGCGAAGGCGGGGACTGATCGCAAAATGCTTCCGGATGGGCTAATATGCGCCCGATAAACGGAGGACCGCCATGACCGCCGCCGTCGCCCGCAAGCCGAAGGCAGAAGATTTGCGCTCGCATCACCTGCGCCCGGACGAGATGCCGTGGCAAAAGACGCGCTTTCCCGGCTGCGAGTTCAAGCCGCTACTGGTGGACGCCAAGAGCGGGCTGGCGACGCTGTTGTTCAAGATGGCGCCGGGCGCGGTCCTGCCGGATCACGAGCACGTCCTGATCGAGCAGACCTACGTGCTGGAAGGCTCGCTGGCCGACAAGGAAGGGCCTGACGCCGGTATCGAGGTCGGCGCCGGCGAATTCGTCTGGCGGCCGGCGGGCAGCCGGCACACGGCCTGGTCGCCGAAGGGCGGTACCTTCATCGCCATCTTCCAGATCCCCAACAAGTTCTACGAGGCCGATGGCCGCGTGACCGACGCCGCCGGCAAGGACTGGGACTCGGTCTGGGGCAACTTATTACCGAATTAGATTGAATCACCGCCCGCGTGGCCGACACCGCGCGCGCGGTGTCGAGGTAGCCACGCGGACGTGGCGGAATGGTAGACGCAAGGGACTTAAAATCCCTTGGGAGATTTCCCGTCCGGGTTCGAGTCCCGGCGTCCGCACCAACTTTTTATAGTTGATGCAAAGACTTACGTGCATAGTGCGCGGCCTAAGGGGCACGGGCAAACGACTGGTAGGCTTACGTCCGCGTTGTGTCCGAAAAATAGCGACCGTCAGCCCTAGCCCAAAAAGAAAAAGGCCGCCTGCTGCCCCAGAAGGCGCATCCTGGGCCATCCTAGGGCCTTTTTGGCCGGCGCTCTGGCGCTGTGGGTCGGCGTGCCTCCGTCCGCGTTATCCTCACATCGCCGCTTCGCCCCTCCGCGCAACATGCGGTGACGGAACAATATCCATGTAAGCGCGTTGGGTGGCTGCACAGCGAGAAGGGAACCATTCTAACGGGGGCAGTTGGGTAGCGTTGCGTAGCGTATAAGCGTATAGAGGCCGCCGCAGTTGGCGGCCTCTTTCATTAGGACGGTGGTCTGTCGGTTGGCAGCATGGGCCAGCCGCAAAACTGGCGCGGCTGGCCGAGTGCCGCCCCAAGCTTGAAAAGCTCATAGACTGTCGCAACGCTGCTGAAGCCGTCGTGAGGTTATCTAGGGAGTAATCAAGGAATCCATATTTGTGCGCAAATCATCGAACGTCTTGTTTTCGGTTGGCTGGCTAGGTTGAATATAGAGATCGAGCGCGGGAGGCCGGCATGAGCAAAAAACCGCAAGCCAAAAAACCATCATTTGCGATTAGGCCATCAAAGAGCGGTCAGATCTGGTCGGTATTTCATCTCAATAAAGGGAATCGTTCGTACCAAGCGTATGAATTTGCATCTGAGAAAGCCGCTCAAAATTGGGTCGACTACAAATCCAAGGCGTGGCTCAATCAACAAGTCAGTCGGCGGCCTTAATCAGACCATGACCCTCGGCAACATGCGCGCCAACGGCGTGCGAACGCTCGCCGTGTGGCATGGCGGCAAAGGGCTAAACGACAAGGCCCGCCACCCCGGAAGGCGACGGGCCGTCGGGCCACTGGTACGTCCGCAGTCGGCCTAAATGGCATTGGGTGCGCGATTGAGCACTAGCGAGCCAACCATTTTCATCCTTTTAGGGTTTATCTCGGCCGCAGCCCGCTCTGCGCGCGGGTTGGCTGACTCGCACTGCGTAAAGGCTGCGCCCATTCAGTTAACAGTTCGTTAAAGGACCGCGCCTCAGTGAGCGGCTTCTTTCATATAGCGGGCCAGTGGCGCGGGAACCCTTCGATCTGGTCCGCGTTAGGTCTTCAGCCGCGCATAGCAGCCGCATCCAGTTCCCCTCATGCGCGGTGATTTATGACCGCGCAGCGTATCGCGCGGCTCATGCAGCCAGAAGGGTACCATTCTGGCGGGAGGTAGTTAGTAGCGTTTGCGCAGTCGCAGCGGCATCGGCGCTAGCCGCGCTAACGATGCCCCCCGATGATCCT
>CAZLWN010000086.1:0-16337 GCA_964563195.1 uncultured Undibacter sp.
TGATCGGCGCCTCGCTGCTGTGGGTCGGCTGGTTCGGCTTCAACGCCGGTTCGGCTGTCGCCTCCAATGGCGCCGCCGGCATGGCCATGGCCGTCACCCAGATCGCCACCGCCACCGCGGCGCTGGCCTGGATGTTCGCGGAATGGGCGGTCAAGGGTAAGCCCTCGATCCTCGGCATCTGTTCGGGTGCGGTCGCGGGTCTGGTCGCCATTACGCCGGCTTCGGGCTTCGTCGATCCGGTCGGCTCGCTGGTGATCGGCGTGGCGGCCGGCGTCGGCTGCTACTGGGGATCCACCAGCCTCAAGCACATGTTCGGCTACGACGACAGCCTGGACGCCTTCGGCGTGCACGCGGTCGGCGGCATCATCGGCGCCATGCTCACCGGCGTGCTCGCACGCGCCGCGGTCAGCAAGCCCGGCCTCATCGATGGCAACGCCTATCAGGTGGTGCTCCAGTTCTATGGGGTCTGCGCCACGCTGATCTACGACGCCATCGTCACGCTGATCATCCTGTTCGTTATCAAGATGATCATCGGCTTGCGGGTCACTGATGAGCAGGAGCGCGAAGGTCTCGACATCACGCTGCATGGCGAGGTGGTGCAGTAAGCGCGCGATCATGCGCTGACAAGCTAGCGGTAGGGGCGGAAACCCGGCACTGTCCCTTCCGTCGAGGCCCCGGTCCAGCAATGGGCCGGGGCCTCTCTCTTTGTATATATATATGTATCGGCGGAATGCCGGCCCTGCCCGCATTGGTTAACGGGGTCTTAACCTCGCTTTATCTATGGTGGCTTTACCCATGTGCAGCGGGTCGCTCCCGCCCGTGTCAAAGCTATGTCCATGATGACCGCCCAGCGCGAGCCTCTCCCCCCTACTGCCGCGGCGGTCGAATCCCGCTCGCCCTTCGTGCGGCTGACCGAATTGATCGCCGGCATCGAACCGGGCAAGCCGCCGATCAATCTCTCGGTCGGCGAGCCGCAGCATGCGATCCCGTCTTTCGTCGGCCCGACCTTGACGGCGCATCTCAATGACTTCGGCCACTATCCGGCCAACAAGGGCGCCGAACCATTCCGTCGCGCGGTAGCAGCTTGGCTCGGCCGCCGTTACAAGCTTTCGCGTGCGGTTGACCCCGACAGTGAAGTGCTGGTGCTCAATGGCACCCGCGAGGGCCTGTTTCTCGCCGCCATCGCCGCCAAGCGCTGGGTCAAGCCGCGCATCGGCAAGCCGGCCATGCTGATCCCCAATCCGTTCTACGCTGCTTATGCGGCAGGTGCCTTGGCTGCCGATTGCGAGCCGGTCTATCTGCCGGCGACGCGAGCGAGCGGCTTCCTGCCCGATCTCGACGCGCTCGACGACGCGCTGCTGGCGCGCACCGTCGCCTGCTACATCGCCTCGCCGTCGAACCCACAAGGCGCGGTGGCAAACCGCATCTATCTCGACAAGCTCGCCGGTCTCGCTCGCCGCTTCGGCTTCCTGGTGTTTGCCGACGAATGTTATTGCGAGATCTATACCGAACACGCACCGCCCGGCATGCTGGAAGCCTCCGCTCCCGATTTCGCCAACGTCGTCGTGTTCCATTCGTTGTCGAAGCGCTCGAATCTGCCCGGCCTGCGCGTCGGATTTGCGGCCGGCGACAAGCGCTTCCTCGCAGCCTTTCTTGAATTGCGTAACATCGCCGCCCCGCAGGTACCGACGCCTGCGCAGCACGTTGCCGCCGCCGCCTACGGCGACGAAGCGCATGTGGAGGAAAACCGCAGGCTCTATGCCGCTAAGTTCGATCTCGCCGACCAGATTATCGGCAACCATTTCGGCTATGAGCGTCCGGCCGGCGGCTTCTTCCTCTGGCTCGACGTCTCGGCCTACGGGGGCAGCGAGGCCGTAACCAAGCGGCTGTGGCAAGAGGCCGGCGTGCGCATGGTGCCAGGGCGCTATCTTGCGCGCAATCAGGCCGACGGTTCAAATCCCGGCGCGGACTATATCCGCGTCGCCATGGTGCAGGACAAGACGAGCACGGCAGAGGCGCTGCACCGCCTCGTCAAAGTGTTGCAATGAGAGTGTAGAGCATGGCCTCAGCCGATCGCAGTCTCGACATCGTCGCCTTCGTCTCGGAGCACTTCCGCGACATCCTGCGGCGGCGTTTGAGCGAGCTGTTCGGTCTCGCCTTGCTGACGTTTGCCTTGCTCGGCGCCATCGCGCTCGCCACCTGGTCGGTGCAGGACCCCTCGCTCAGCCACGCCACGCAGAAGCCAATCCACAATTTGCTCGGTTTCCCCGGCGCGATTTTCTCCGATCTCGTCATGCAGCTGCTCGGCCTTGCCGCCATCCTGCTGTTGCTGCCGGCCGCACTGGTCGGCTGGCGGCTGATCTCGCACCGGCCGATCGGCGAGAAGTGGCGCGGCTTGTTCTTTATTCTCGCCATACCGCTGGCCGCCGCCTTCGCGTCCACATTGCCGCACACCGGCTCCTGGCCGCTGCCGACCGGATTGGGCGGCGTCTTCGGCGACGCGCTGCTGCGGATCCCCGCCTTGATGACCGGCGCGCCGCTTACTGGATTCGTGTTGATGATCGTCTCCGCCGTGCTGGCTGTGGCGACGCTTGTCGCGCTGGCGCTGGCGACCGGTTTCCGCAGGACGCCCGCGCGCGCCGGACGCGCTAATCTGCGCGACGCCGCCGAGGAGGAGGATGAGGCCGGGGGCGATCATGCATCCGCCTGGCTCGGCTTGATCGCGCACGCGTTGTTGAGCTGGAAGGCACGTGCCGGCCGGCTGTTCCGCAACACGCCGCGTACACCACTGCCGGCCGCCGTGGCGGCGGCGGGAGGCCGCCTGGAGCCGCGCTTCGACCGGCCAAATCTCGCCACCGAGCCGTACGACGAGGATGACGAAGAATACGATGCGCCGGCGCCGCGCCGCCGCGTCGCGCCACGCCGCATCGTGCGCCGCGCCGGTGGCGGCTATGTGCTGCCCTCGCTCGGTCTGCTGGCGGCGCCGCGCGCTTCCGACCGCACCACGCTGTCGAAGGAACTGATCGATTCCAACGCGGCGGCGCTGGAGACCGTGCTGGGCGATTTCGGCGTACGCGGCGAGATCATCAACGCCCACCCCGGCCCGGTGGTGACGCTATACGAGCTGGAGCCGGCACCCGGTATCAAGTCGTCGCGCGTGATCGGGCTCTCCGACGACATCGCCCGCTCCATGAGTGCGGTGTCGACGCGCGTCGCGGTGGTGCCGGGCCGCAACGCTATCGGCATTGAATTGCCCAACCCGACGCGCGAGAAAGTCTATTTGCGCGAGCTGCTTTCCGGCCCCGACTACAACGAGACCGCCGCCAAGCTGCCGCTCTGCCTCGGCAAGACCATCGGCGGTGAAAGCGTGATCGTCGACCTGTCGCGCATGCCGCATCTTTTGATCGCTGGCACTACCGGCTCCGGCAAGTCGGTCGCCATCAACACCATGATCCTGTCGCTGGTTTACCGCCTCTCGCCCCACCAGTGCCGGCTGATCATGGTGGACCCTAAGATGCTCGAGCTCTCCGTCTACGATGGCATTCCGCATTTGCTCACGCCCGTGGTCACCGATCCGAAGAAGGCGGTGGTCGCGCTGAAATGGGCGGTGCGCGAGATGGAGGAGCGTTACAAGAAGATGTCGAAGCTCGGCGTGCGCAATATCGAGGGCTACAACGCGCGTCTCGCGGAAGCAAAAGCCAACGGCGAGACGCTTATCCGCACCGTGCACACCGGCTACGACAAGGAGACCGGCGAGGCGATCTACGAGAAGGAACAACTCGAGCTCGAGCCGCTCCCCTTCCTGGTGGTAGTCGTCGACGAGATGGCCGATCTGATGATGGTCGCCGGCAAGGACATCGAGGGCGCCGTCCAGCGGCTGGCGCAGATGGCGCGCGCGGCCGGCATCCACTGCATCCTGGCGACGCAGCGCCCGTCGGTCGACGTCGTCACCGGCACCATCAAGGCCAATTTCCCAACCCGCGTCTCGTTCCAAGTCACCTCCAAGATCGACAGCCGCACCATTTTGGGCGAGCAGGGCGCCGAGCAACTGCTCGGCCAAGGCGACATGCTCTACATGGCCGGCGGCGGTCGCATCAGCCGCGTGCACGGGCCGTTCGTGTCGGACGCCGAGGTCGAGAAGGTGGTGCGCCATCTGAAGTCGCAAGGCCAGCCGGAATACCTTGAAGAGGTGACGGCGGGCGACGACGAGGACGGCGCGGTGTTCGATTCAACCGGCATGGGCCTGGCCGAGGGCGGCGACCTTTACAGCCAAGCCATCGTCATCGTGCGGCGCGACCGCAAGGCCTCCACCTCTTACATCCAGCGCCGGCTGCAGATCGGCTACAACCGCGCCGCCACCATCATGGAGCGCATGGAACAGGAAGGCGTGGTCGGCCAGCCCAACCACGCCGGCAAGCGCGAGATCCTGATCCCCGAGGACGCCGCAGACCGCTTTTGACCGTCCTTGATCGCACTTGAGAATCGCTGCGTTCGCGCTTAAGCGGGAAGCGCAGAAGCCGCGAAATCGCCACAGCCGGTTCCTAAATGATGCTTGGGCCGCGCGGGACGCGCGAGGCGGAGAACCTCATGATATACGCTAAGGCGCGAACCACCGGCCGGAACCTAGCGATCGCCACATTGTTGGCCGGCTGGGTTGCCAGCCTGGCAGCTGCCCCGGCGCTAGCCCAAAACGTACCGTTGCCGACTCCGCGCCCCAAGCCGGCAACAGTCACCAGCACAATCCCCGCCGCGCCCGCGACTAAGTCCGCATCCCGCCCGCGCGCCCATGTGACGCCTACGCAGCAACAGCAGGTGCCCAACCCGATCACCAATCCGTTCGCCGCCTTGCTGGGCAAGCCGGGGTCTACCACCGCGCTCAATCCCGATCAGCGCACCATTGTTCAGCGCGTCGACAACTATCTCTCCAATACGCAGGTGCTGTCGGGGAATTTTGTGCAGGTCGGTCCCGACGGCCGCCGCAGCCAGGGCGAGTTCCATATCCAGAAGCCGGGCCGGGTGCGCTTCGACTACGACCCGCCGAGCCCGATCGCCATTGTCGCCGACGGCCAGTCGGTGGTGGTGCGCGACCGCGAGCTGGCGACCCAGGACATCTATCCGCTGTCGCAGACGCCGCTGCGCTTCCTGCTCGCCGACAATGTCGACCTGGTGAAGGACACCAACCTGATCGCAGTCTATGCCGACGACGTGTTCGTCACCGTGGTAGTGGAGGAGAAGACCGGCGTGGTCGGCACCAGCCGGCTGATGATCATGTTCAGCGCCAAGGACATGCAGCTCAAGCAATGGACGGTCACCGACCCGCAGGGCTACGACACCACGGTCGCGGTCTACAATCTCGATACCAGCAGCCGGCCCGATCCAAAACTGTTCACGATCGATTTCACGAACTATCATAATTGATCATCGTGAGTGTCATCGCACGCGAGCCGACATCGGTATACCCGATGTCGGCGTATTAATGTGTGCAAGTCGGCTAAAGCTGGCTTGCGATGGGCGATCCAGTTATCACCGAACGCGCTGTGGATACCGGATGCCCCACTTTCGCGGGGCATGACAGATGAGTATGTTGCAGCGATGCGCGTCAAGGTCACCACCTGGAACATCAATTCCGTCCGCCTGCGCATCGATCTGGTCGCCAAATTCCTCAAAAGCGCCCGTCCCGATGTGCTCTGTTTGCAGGAGACCAAATGCCCCGACGATGCCTTTCCGCTCAAGCGCTTCAAGCGCCTCGGCTACGAACATGCCGCGCTCAACGGCCAGAAGGGCTATCACGGCGTCGCCGTGCTCTCGCGCCTGCCGTTCGAAGGCATCGATATCAAAAGCTTCTGCGGCAAGACCGACTGCCGCCACGTCGCGGTGCTCTTGAGCGAGCGCGCCGGGCTTCGCGACCCGATCACGCTGCATAATTTCTACGTGCCCGCCGGCGGCGACGAGCCGGACCCCAAGCGCAATCCGAAATTCGGGCACAAGCTTTCGTTCCTCGACGAAATGCGCGCGCATCAGGGCCTGCAACCCAAACGCACGCAGCGCGCCATCTTGCTCGGCGATCTAAACGTGGCGCCGCTCGAGCACGACGTGTGGAGCCACAAGCAGATGCTGAAGGTGGTCTCGCACACGCCGGTCGAATGCGAGAAGCTCACCGCCGCGCGCAAGTCCGGCAACTGGATCGATTGCATGCGCGTGCTCACGCCCGAGCCGGAAAAGCTCTACACCTGGTGGAGCTACCGTGCCGCCGACTGGCGCGCCGCCGACCGCGGCCGCCGGCTCGACCACATCTGGACCTCGGAGGCGCTGGCCGACCGCGTCTCGACCATCAAGATCGCCAAGGATTACCGCGGCGCGGCGCGGCCCTCCGACCACGTGCCGGTGACGGCCACGGTAGAGCTTTAGCGCTCCGTCCCCGGCTCAAGCTGGTCTTTCACCGTCATGAGCTCGCGCGACCAGCCGTCGACCCGCTCGGCCATGGTATCGCGCAGGCGCTTGGCGGCGGCCGGATAGCCCTCCAGCATCTTGCGGAACAGGTTGCGCGAAATGCGGACCAGCACGGTCGGCTCTTGGGCGATTGCGGTGATCGGGCTGATCGAGTCGGTGAGCAGCGCCAGCTCGCCCAGCAGCGTGCCGCGCCCGACGGTGTACTCCGGGCCTTCCGTCGTCGTGGCATGTTCCACCATAAGCGTGCCGTCCTGCACGATATAGCCGCCGTCGACTAGTTCGCCGGCGTAGAATAGCACCGCACCGCTCGGCAGCTGGCGCGTTTCGGCGCCGATCGCGAGCACGCGCAGCGCCTGCTTGCCGAGTACCGCCAGCGTCGGCACCGTCTCGAAAAATGCTATATCGTCCTCGATGGCCATGGACGTTATCGATCCACTGCGGTGCGCGCGTTTCTCACGGTACCAGCTTGTAGCCGCCGGCTTCCGTCACCAGGATTTGCGGCACGGCAGCGTCCTTCTCGACCTTCTGTCGCAGCCGGTAGATGTGCGTTTCCAACGTGTGGGTGGTGACGCCGGAATTATAGCCCCAGACTTCCTGCAGCAGGGTCTCGCGCGACACCGGCTTCTGCCCGGCGCGGTAGAGATAGCGCAGGATGGCGGTTTCCTTCTCCGTAAGGCGCACCTTGCTGCCCTTGGGCGTCACCAGTATTTTCGAGCTCGGCCGGAACATGTAGGGCCCGATTGCGAAGACCGCGTCCTCGCTCGCCTCATGTTGACGAAGCTGCGCACGGATGCGCGCCAGCAGCACGGCGAAGCGGAACGGCTTGGTGACGTAGTCATTGGCGCCGGATTCCAACCCGAGGATGGTGTCGGAATCGGTGTCGTGGCCGGTCAGCATGATGATCGGAGCCTTGAAGCCGTTCTTGCGCAGGATGCGCACCGCCTCGCGGCCGTCCACGTCCGGCAACCCGACGTCCATGATGACCAGGTCGATCTGACCGCCCTTGGCCGACTGTACGGCTTTGGTGCCGCTGTCGACCGCCACGGCGTCGAATTCCTCGTGCAGCGCCAGCTGCTCGACCAGGGCGTCGCGTAATTCGGCGTCGTCGTCGACGATCAGGATGGTCCGTTTGTTGGGCATCGCGATAAAAAAACCCCCTGGCGGGCATCACCCGCCATCAGCAGTCGCGAAGTAAAACATTCAGGGCTAAAAGAGCAAGCGGAGAAATTGCGCCGGCGCGGGCGCAAAAGCGTCGGTTTTGCGGGATAGGGCGGCGTATTTTTCTCCTTGGATTTCGGCTATAAATGCGGTTGCAGGCCACGGCACGGGTTTCGATCGGATGAATCCTTTTGTCTTCGCCAAGACGGCGAAAAATGCACTGTCGATGCTCGAAATCAATTTCAACCGGCTGATCGGGCGCGAGCTCGTTCCGCTCAACACCGACGTGCTCAACATCGAAACCTCCAGCCTGTGCAATCTCGAGTGCAGGTTCTGCGCCTATATCAAGAAGCAAAGCTCCAAGGTCTCGATGAAGGACGCCTTCTTCGAGGACTGCATCGTGCAGGCCGTCGGCATGGGCTTTCGCCGCTTCGAGCTGACGCCGTGCACCGGCGACGTATTCATGGACCGGCACATCTTCAACAAGTTCGATTATCTCGAGCACCGGCCGGAGGTCGAGGCCTATCACTTCTTCACGAACTTCACGATCCCGAAACCCGCCGCGCTCGAGCGGCTGATCCGGCTCGACAAGCTCAAGAACGTCACCATCAGCATCTATGGTCACGATCTCGACAGCTTCGTCGCCATCACGCAATCGACCGAAAAGGTCTATGCCCGGCTCTTGGCCAACCTGCAATTTCTCTACGACCGACTCGACCGGGTGAAGTTCAATCTCGACATCGGCATCCGCACCACACGCGACGCCCCGCGCCGGCCGGTCAGCGCGCTGATGCAGCTGCTGGAAAAGTTCAAGCAACGCGGCATCAAGGCGCGCCGCACGCATGTCTAGAACAATTGGGGCGGCTACATCACCAATGCCGACGTGCAGGGACTGGCCATCGACGTCACCGGCGCGGAGGCGACCTACAAGTCGGGCGCCTGCACGCACCTGTTCACCACCTATCAGATCATGGCGACCGGCGTGGTGAACGGCTGCGCCTGCCGCGACGTCGACGCAACGCTGCGCATCGGCGACATGAACGAGCAGCCGCTGCATGAAATCCTCTCGCCCGCCAACCCGGCCTATATGCAATTGATCGCCGAGCAGCAGCGTGGCGAATTCCGCCAGGTTTGCAAGAGCTGCGACTATTACAAGAGGGTCTATCACATGCGCTCGATCCACCGGAAAAAGGGCTTCGCCTTCCAATCGATCGACGACTTCAATTGCCGCCTGCGCGAGGCCGGGCGCCGGCAAGCCACGCGGCACGATGCGCGACCGCGGCCGCTGCAGACCACGCCCGCCAAGCCCAAATCGGCGGCGCCGGCGCTATGACGCCAGCATGTTCCGCGCGCCGGCGCAGCTGAACGAAGCCATGTCGCTTTCGGTCATCCATGTGCGGCGGGCAAGCGGTGTGCGCACGCGCGGTGTGCTGATCGCCGGGCCGCTGACGCTGCCGGTAGCGCTCGGCCGCGGCGGCATTAAGGCCAACAAGCGCGAAGGCGACGGCGCAACGCCGCGCGGCACGTTTCGCTTGTTGCGGCTGTGGTGGCGCGCCGACCGGCATCCGCGCCCGGCGACTTTGCTGCCGGCGCGGCGGATCGGCGCCGACGACGGCTGGTGCGAAGACCCCGCCGACCGCCGCTACAACCGGCCGGTCAAACGCACGCCGGACAGCCGCGCCGACCGGCTGGCTCGAAGCGACGACCTTTACGACTTCGTTATCGAGCTCGACCACAATGTGCGCCCACGCGTCGCCGGCCGCGGCAGCGCAGTATTCATCCACGCGGTGCGACCGGGCTTCGCACCGACCGCCGGCTGCATCGCGCTGCAACTTCCGACGCTGCGCCGCCTGCTTGCGCACCTCGGTCCGCGAACGCGAATCGTGGTTGATTAAAAGTTACCGCGATCGTCGACCATTAATTAAGCATAGTCGCTTCGCGCCGGTACAAATCCGGCTGTGTTAAAATAATGGCATAGCCTTTTTGATATCGAATTTATTTGGTGCCATTTCATGCGGCCACCCGACAACAAAAACCGCTAGCGACGGGGGCGATTATGGACACTGCCGCCGCACAAAGTTCTGGAATGCCGCCGCAGCTAGAATTGATCGGTCGCGTGGCGGCCGTTACCGGCTCACAGGCGACCGTCGAGCTCAACGGACGCGCGGCCAGCGAAAATCCCACCGTCGGCAAATACATGGGCCTGATGATGGGGAAGCCATCATCATCGGCATGATCACCGAAGTCAGCGAGCAGACGACGGCGACAAACCCCGGGGTTCCGTCCCGCAAGGTGGCGCGGCTCGACCTAATCGGCGAGCTCCGCGCCAAAGGCAGCACCACGCGCTTCCAGCGCGGTGTAACCGAATATCCCAATATCGGCGACGGCGCGCAGCTGCTGCCCGAGCGCGCGCTGCGCATGGTCTACGGCGCGGCCGACGCCGACCGCGCCCATATCGGCGACCTGCAGCAGAATCCGAGCATCCCGATCAGCATCGACATCGATCAATTGGTCAGCCGCCACTTTGCCATTCTCGGCGCGACCGGCGTCGGCAAGTCCAGCGGCGTCGCCATCATCCTGCAGAAGATTCTCGACACGCGGCCGAACCTGCGCATCTTTCTGGTCGATCCGCACAACGAGTATGCCCGCTGCTTCGGCGACAAGGCGCATGTGCTCAACCCGCGCAATCTGCGGCTGCCGTTCTGGCTGTTCAATTTCGAGGAGACCATCGACGTCTTCTTCGGCGGCCGTCCCGGCGTCGACGAGGAAATCGAGATCCTTTCCGAAGTCATTCCGCTGGCGAAAGCGGCCTATCTGCAATACCGCGGCCGGTCCGCGAGTCCACTCACCAAACGCCGCGATCCGCGCGATGTCGGATTCACCGCCGACACGCCAGTGCCGTACCGCATCGAGGACCTGATCACGCTGCTCGACGAGCGCATGGGCAAGCTGGAAAACCGCAATTCGCGCATGCTCTATCACAAGCTGATCGCGCGCGTACAGACCTTCCGCAATCACCCGCGCTACGCCTTCATGTTCGAGAACGCCAATATCGGCGGCGACACGATGGCGGAAACCCTCAGCCAACTGTTCCGGCTGCCGCCGGACGGCAAGCCGATGACGATCATGCAGCTCGCCGGCTTTCCGGCCGAAGTGGTGGACTCGGTGGTCTCCGTGCTTTGCCGCATGGCCTTCGACTTCGGACCGTGGAGCGAGGGCGTGGCGCCGCTGCTGTTCGTCTGCGAGGAGGCGCACCGTTACGCGCCGGCCGACAAGATGGTCGGTTTTGCCCGACCAAGCGCGCGCTCGCGCGCATCGCCAAGGAAGGCCGCAAATATGGCGTGTTTCTCGGCCTGGTGACGCAGCGTCCGGCCGAGATCGACCCGACGATCATCTCGCAATGCTCGACGCTGTTCGTCATGCGGCTGGCCAACGACCGCGACCAGGCGCTGATCCGCTCGGCGGTATCGGACGCGGCGGCCAGCCTGCTGACATTTATCCTCTCGCTCGGCACCCGCGAAGTCTTCACTTTCGGCTCCGGCCTGGCGCTGCCGACGCGCATGCGTTTCCAGGAATTGCCCGAGGCCGTGCGGCCAAACAGCGAGGCCTCCGGCGATACTCGCTCGGACGCCGGCAACAATATGAGCCGCGACCTGATTTCGACGGTGATCGAACGCTGGCGCACCGCCAGCATGAGTCACCGCATAGTCGGGGACGAATTGCCCGACTACAGTTCGTCGCTCGAATCGCCGACGCTGCAGCCGGCGGCGCCTGCCGCGCCAGCGGCACCGGTGGCGCCGCCGCCGTCACCGCGCGGCGAAGCCCTGCGCGCGAGCCTGCTGAAGCGGCCGCTCGATCCGAACTCGCTCGGCGCTGCCCGAACCCACACGCCGAGCCGCGCGCCGGCCAACCCGGCGAGCCCGCCCGGCTATCCGCCGCGGTTCAGGTAACTCGGTTCAACACATTTGGTTGTCGTCCCGGCGAAAGGGGGGACCACAGCCATCAATGTTGCTCCCGCTCCCCGAAAATCGCGCTGCCGACGCGCACATGGGTGGCGCCCAGTTCGATGGCGGTGGCGAAATCCGCACTCATGCCCATCGACAATAGCCGCAACCCGTTGCGCTTGGCGATCTTGGCGGTGAGCGCGAAATGCGACCCTGGCGCTTCCGCCAGCGGCGGGATGCACATCAATCCGGAAATCGTCAGGCGGTATTTGTCGCGGCAGGCCGCCAGAAACGCATCGGCATCCTGCGGCAAGACGCCGGCCTTCTGTGGCTCGCCGCCCGTGTTGACCTCAACGAACAGGAGCGGCTGGCGCCCCTGCTTGGCGATCTCTTTGGCCAGCGCCTCGCACAGGCTGGCGCGGTCCACCGAATGAATGGCGGCAAACAGCGCCACCGCCTCCTTGGCCTTGTTGGATTGCAGCGGGCCGACCAAGTGCAGTTTGAGCCCCGCGTGTTTTTGCAAGAGCGGCAGCCATTTCGCTTTCGCTTCCTGCACGCGGTTCTCGCCGAAAACGCGCTGGCCGGCGGCGATCACCGGTTCGATCGCTTCCGCGCCAAACGTCTTCGACACCGCCACCAGCGTCACCTCCGCCACATCGCGCCCGGCGTCGCGGCAGGCGCGCGCGATTTCGGCGCGGACGCGGTCGAGGCCGGATGCGGTGGCGGTCGTTTCCATTGCGCGTCCCATTACCAGCTTGTTATCGCCCGCGAAAGCGTCGAGCCGGCGAGCAAAGTCCGCCGCTGCGTCAGCCGCGCGCTTCGACCCGAACGCCGTCATGGACGCGGTCGCTCGGGTGCAGGACCACCTGCTCGCCCGGCTTGAGTCCGTCGACCAGCCGCGCCGCGTGTAAGTTGCGTTCGCCGATCTTAACGATCCGCCGCTGCGCGCGGCCATTGGCCACCACAAACACCGCCCAGTTGTCGCCTGCACGGAACAAGGCCCCCAGCGGCACCTGCGAGACGTCGTCGCTGTGCCACACCACGACGCGGGCGATGACGCGGTAGCCGTGCCCGAGTTGCCGCCATTCCGCCGGCGGCCCGGTGAAGTCCAGAATCACCTTGACCCGCTGCTCTTCGATGCCGAGCGCCGAGACCTTGGTAAACCCGGTCGGCTCGATGCGCTTGACGCGGGCATCGAGGATCTTGTCGCCGCCCCAGCTTTCGATGCGCGCCGGTGCCCCCGGTTTGATGCGCACCGCGTCACGCGAAAGAAAATCGACGGCGATCTCCAGATCGCCCGGATCTCCAATTTCGACAAGCGGCGCCCCCGGCAGCACGACCTGCTCGCTTTCCGCAACGATCTTGAGCACAACGCCGTTGATCGGCGAACGCACCTGGACGGCGGAGCGCGCGCCGGAGTTGATTTCGCCTGGCTGCATCAGGCGCGCCCGCGCGCTTTCCAGTTCGCGGCGGCGCACCTCCAGTGTCGCCTTCGCGCTGGCCACCGCGGCTTCTGCCGAGTCGACATCGAGCCTCGCTTTATCGAACGTGCGCGCCGATATGGTCTTGCTGGCGGCCAATTCTTCGGCGCGGCGAAGATCGCTTCGCGCGAATTCGAGCTGCGACTTCGCCTGCTTGATCTGCGCCTCGGCAAGGTCCACTGCCGCCTGCGCCGCCTGCACGCCCGCCTCGTTGACGCGCTGCGAGCGGATGTCGAGGAAGGTCGGATCGGTCGGCTCGATTTCGGCGACCAGGGTCTTGTCGGCCACCACATCGTCGCCCACCTCGCGCGGCGAGCGCAGCATTTTGCCGCCGATCGGCGCCGAGACGGTGTAGACCTCACGGATGCGGGTGACGCCCTCGTCCTCGACGGTGACTTCGAGCGGGCCGCGTTTGATCGCCGCCATGTCGACCGGCACCGGCTGCGGCCACAATGCCCAGGTAATCAGGGCGACGACCCCCACTCCGATCAACACTGCGACGGTGCGCCTGGCGGTCTTGCCGAACAAGGATCTACTCCCGCGTCTTGAGAACTTCGATGAGGTCGAGGCGGTCGATGCGCCGGCGCACGACCAGCGCCGACACCAGCGCTGATGCCAACACGATCAGGCTCGCCCAGCCATAGACCGAGCGGTTCACCACCAGCGGCACGCGGTACAGTTCGCTGTCGAAGCCCTGCACCATGGCCCAGGCGAAACCATAGCCGATCGCCCAGCCGAGCGGCTGCGCCAGCAGCGTGAGCACGGCCATCTCGCTCAGCAGGATCGCCGACACTTCGCCCTTGTGGAATCCGAGTACGCGTAGGCTGGCAAGCTCGCGGCCCTGTTCCGACAGCGAGATGCGCGCGAAATTGTAGACGACGCCGAAGGCGATGATGATGCCGAGCGTCACATAGACCGAGATCATGAACAGAAGATTCTCTGCCAGGGTTTCGCGGAACTTTTGCAGGGCGGCGCGTTGCAGCGCAATGAAATTCGCCACCGGCGTGGCCTTGAGCCGCCGAAACAACGCGTCCTGACGATCGGTGTCGTAAAGCACATACACGCCGCTGATCAGCGAGCCTTCGCGCATCAGCCGGTTGACCGCGGGCAGCGCCATATAGGCCGTCAGCCCGAGATAGCCCTCGATGATGCCGGTCACCGGCAGGCGGACCAGGCGGTGGTTGCGCTCCAAGAGCTCGACCTCCACCAGGTCGCCGACCTTGGCGCCGAGAATTGTCGCCAGCGCGTCGCTGAGCGCGATGCCGCTTTCCGGCAGCCGCACGGGCGCCAAACCCGGGCCGAGCACTCGGCTCAAATCGGTGTCCGGCGGCTTGCCGGTGATGCTGATGCGGCGCTCGACGTGGCCAAAGCGGATGCGCACCGGCACCGCGCGATAGGGTTCGGCCGCCATCACGCCCGGCAAAGCGGCGGCGTCGAACAGCGCCGATAGCGGCTTTTCGCGCACGAAGCTGATTGTGGCGTCCTGCCGGTCGGCGCGATGATAGGTGACGTCGATCATGAACTCGGTGGCGCCGAACACCCACAAGGAGCCGACCAGAACGGAGACCGCCAAGGCGATGCCGAACACGCTGCTCACCGAGCGCAACGGCCAGCGCAGCAGATGACGCGCCACCATGATCAGCGACTGCGGGATCTTGAGCACGGCATAGAACGCTTCCGGCAGCAGGCGGCGGTAGATCACCGGCGCCGGCGGCGACATCGCCACCGCCGGCGACAGCTTGACCACGTCGCGCACCGCCTTTAGCGCGCCTATGCCTGCGGCGGCCAGCGTGACGCCGGCCGCGATCACATAGATCGCGGTATCGATGCGGAACACCAGGAACGGAAAGCGGTAGAACTCGGCGTAGAGTCGCGTCAGGCCGAAGCCGAGCCAGGTGCCGGCGGCCAGCCCGAGCACGATGCCGATGCAAGCGATCGCCAGGGCGAATTCGAGATAGTGCAGGCCGACCGCCGTGCTTCGGTAGCCGAGCGCCTTCAACAGACCGATCTGCTCGCGCTCCAGCATGATCAGCCGCGACAGCGTCATGTTTACCAGGAAGGCGGCCACCAGCAGAAACACCGGCGGCAGGACGCGGCTGATCGCCTCCAGTGAATTGAGCTCGGCATCGAGGAAGGCATGCGAGGTCTGGTCGCGCCGGCCATGGGCGCCGAGCCCGCCGTAACGCGTCAGCAAGGCATCGAGCCGCTCGATCACCGCCGGTTCCGACGCCGCGCGCGTGAGCTTGAGCGTGACGCTGGAGAAGGCGCCGGTGAGATCGTAGGCCGCGGCCAGCGCCTTCTCGCGCATCCACACGATGCCGAAGCGCCGGTCGTCCGGCATCAGGACCCCGGGCCCGAGCGTATAGATGAATTCAGGCGACAGGCCCGTGCCGACGATGCGCAAAGTGCGCTTACGGCCGTTGAGGATGGCCTGGAACTGCGCGCCGATGCCGAACTTGTGAGCCTTGGCGAACGGCTCGCTGACCACCACCTCGTGCTCGTCGCCCGGCAGCGGCAGCCGGCCGCTGCGCAGATGCAAGAGATTGAGCCTCTGCGCGCGGAAATCGGGGATCGACACGAACATGGCCGAGGCCGGCTCGGCAATGTCGGGCAGATCGAGCAGCGCGATCTTGGCGATGCGGGTTTCCGCCGCCGCGACGCCGGGAATGCGGGCGATCTCGTCTTCGAACACCTTGGGCGCGCGGGTGAGATCGGCGAACACGTCGGCGAAGCGGTTGCGCTCGTAATAGGCGGCGCGCGTTTCCGAGAGCGACTCGTAGGCGCCGACGCCGAGGATCAACGTCGCGGCGCCGGCCCCCATCACCATCGCGATTGCCAGCGCCTGCGGCCACAGCCGCACCAGATCGCGTAACAGCTTGCGATGCAGCGCACTCATGACATCACCAGCTGATGGCCGTTGCCGGCTTGCGCGCGGCGATGACCTTGGCGGAAACGATGCGGCCGTCGCCGAAATGCACGACTCGGTGGCCGATGTCCTGGATCGCCACGTTATGCGTGATGATGAGCGTGGTGGCGCCGAGCTGTTCGTTCACCTGGGTGAGCGCTTCCAGCACCAGCACCCCGGTCTTGGAATCGAGCGCGCCGGTCGGTTCGTCGCATAAGAGCACCTGCGGCCGCTTGGCGATGGCGCGGGCAATCGCCACGCGCTGCTGCTCGCCGCCGGAGAGCTGGGCGGGGAAATGGTCCATGCGGTCTGTCAGGCCAACGATGGCGAGCGCCTCTTCCGGCCGCATGGGATCGCGCGCGATCTCGGTGACCAGCGCCACGTTCTCGCGCGCAGTCA
>CAZLWN010000087.1:0-16099 GCA_964563195.1 uncultured Undibacter sp.
CCGATGGCGATTGCGGCCTCACCGGGCGCAAGATCATCGTCGACACCTATGGCGGTTATGCGCCGCACGGTGGCGGCGCCTTCTCCGGCAAGGACCCGACCAAGGTCGACCGCTCGGCGGCTTACGCCGCGCGCTATCTGGCCAAGAACGTGGTGGCCGCAGGCGTGGCCGAGCGCTGCACCATTCAGATCGCTTATGCAATCGGGGTGGCCGATCCGATGTCGGTGCTGGTCGATACCCACGGCACCGGCGTGGTGGCGGAAAGCAAGCTGGAGAAAATCCTGCCGCAGCTGTTCCCGCTGCGCCCGACCAGTATCCGCCGTGCGCTCAGGTTGAGCCGCCCGATCTACCGGCGTACCTCGGCCTACGGCCATTTCGGCCGCGCGCCCGATAAGGACGGCGGCTTCTCCTGGGAGAAGACCGACCTCGCCGCGGCGATCCGAAGCGCGGTGAAGTGAGCGGCATTTCCGCCCAGGCGTAACCGCACTAAGCTTGTCATGGCCGGGCATAGTCGTTCGAAGAACGGCGTTCTTCTAGAACGCCTATGTCTTGGCCATCTCGCTTAGGGACGCAAAAGCATTGCCCAATAAACCGGGATCACCAGGTCACGCCGCTTCGCGGCGACCCGGTGAGGACAAAGAAAGGAAGCAGCGCGCTTTCTTCGGGCGGCGCAAGGGTCATCCGTTGCGCCCGCGCCAGGCGGCGCTGTTCGATACGCTGTTGCCGCGCCTCGCGCTCGATCTAACGCAGCCCGCGCCCGCTGACTTGCGCGCGCTGTTCGCGGACAAGCCCGACGAAATCCGCCTCGAAGTCGGCTTCGGCGGCGCCGAGCATCTGAGCGCGCAGGCCACGGCCAACCCGCATATCGGCTTCATCGGCTCGGATGCTTTCGTCAACGCCGTCGCCAAAGCGCTTGTTTCGATCGACGTCGACAAGCTGGCCAATATCCGCCTGCATTTTGGCGACGCCAGCGCGCTCATCGACTGGCTGCCGCCGGCTTCGCTTGCGCGCATCGATCTGATCTATCCCGATCCATGGCCGAAACGGCGGCACTGGAAGCGGCGTTTCATCCAAGACGACAACCTAAAGCGGCTGGCGCGCATTCTCAAAAGCGGTGGCGAATTGCGCTTCGTCACCGACATAGCCGGCCACGCGGCTTACGCACTGGCGCGCGTGCTGCGTTCACCGGATTTCGTCTGGACCGCCGAGAGCGCCGACGACTGGCGCAAAGCCTGGTCGGATTTTTCCGGCACCCGCTATGAAACCAAGGCCAAGCGCGCCGGACGCACGCCCGCCTATTTTGTCTTCGGACGGGTTTGATTATTTGGCGCCGGCGTATTCGTCGGTGCCCTGCCGCACCTGCCAGAAGCGCACCACCCGCTGGGCCGTGACTGCGGTCAATCGCTCGAAGTTCTCGTAAGCGGCATCGAGCGTCTGGCTCGACGGCCTGCGACCCGGCCGCGCAATGATGATCTCGCGCACGGTCGGCCAGCCGAAGCCGGCCGCCCGCGCCAGGATGAGTACCGGGTCGGCGCGCTCGCCGCTGATCAGCCGGTCCACCACCTCGACCGGCACCGCGCAGAGCGTCGCCAGCGCCGCAATGGTTTCTTCATATCGGCCGGTGCGGGCGAGTTCGGCAATATCGGCTTCGGTGAGCTTACGCTCCTTGTGCAGCGCGCGCACAGCGGCGAGCGCGGCAGTGTAATTGCGCGGCGCCGCTTTGGCGGCAACCTCGTCGGTCACCTTGGCCAGAATTCGCCGGATCTCGCTCTGCGTGTCGAGTTTGGCCTGCGCTAGCAGCCGTTTCTGCACTACCTCGCTTGCCTGCATCAGCAGCTGGCGAAACAGGCGCGGCGGAATATCAGTGCGCAAGCCCACCTTCTCAGCCAGCACGTTGTCCGCGTCGGCGCGCTTGACCAGCAGGGCGAAGGCGTTTTCCGACAACGGTACTTTCCGATTGGTGGCGATCGAACGCGCCACCTCGCGGTCGCCACGCGTCACCAGGATGTCGGACAGTGCCTTGGTTAAACCCGCGCGCGCGGAAAGCGCCAGCAGATGCGCCTGGCCCTTGGTCTCGGCAATTTGCATCAGTTCGGGCTCGTCGAGGTTGGCTTGCCGAAGCAGTGGACCGGCGACCGCGATATCGTCGTTCTCGGCCAGCGTTTTCACCACACCGGCCGGCGCATTGGCCACCGGCGCCAGCCGGTGCGCCAGCTCGGCTAGCGCCTTGGCCTCGATCTGCTCGATCAGGCAGCCGATGACGTCGTCGAACAGCGCAACATGCTCGCCGCTAAAGGTGGTGGCGCTGTCGAGGAACAGGCTGGTGATGCGGCGAAGAGTCTCGGCACGCTTTTCCGCCGAGCCATGCTGGACGACTTCTTCCAACCCGGGAAGCAAGGAAGCGGGGACAGCCATTGCACACAACCTGCAAAAACGGCCTGTGATCTTCGTGAAACCGGCGGTTTTACCCAAATTTAAGGGTAGATTCTGAAGGAAGGGTTAGCCGTCTGGGCGCCGACTGCCCTTGCAAGGGTTCGGAAAATCGTTATATTTCCGCCTGTAAGTTAAGACGCCCTCATAACCGAACGGTTTTGAGAGTGGGTCCCGTGGGGCCCGCTCTTTTTTGTTACCGAAATGGCCGGAAGCCAGGAACTGCAAATGGAGGCGGCGGGTGCCGCCCGAAGCGAGTCGGAACCGCGGCTGATTGCCGAACCGGGCCTATCGGCGCGCGTGGCCTCGGTGGCCGAGCCGGTGATCGAGGCACTCGGCTATCGGCTGGTGCGGGTTAAAGTCTCCGGCGCCGACGGCTGTACCGTACAGATCATGGCGGAACGGCCGGACGGCAGCATGACGGTCGAGGACTGCGAGACTGTCTCGCGCGCGCTCTCGCCGGTGCTCGACGTCGCCGACCTGATCGAGCGCGCCTACCGGCTGGAGATTTCCTCGCCCGGCATCGACCGGCCGCTGGTGCGCAAATCGGACTTCGAGCGCTATGCCGGCCATCTCGCCAAGATCGAGATGGAAGTTCCGATCGAGGGGCGCAAGCGTTTCCGCGGCCTGCTCAGCGGAACCGAAGGTGAGGCCGCGCGCCTCGCTCGCGACGACACGCAAGCAGGCGAGGCCGCAGAAATATTGCTTCCGATCGGCGATATGAGTGAAGCCAAGCTGGTGCTCACCGACGAATTGGTGACGCTGGCTTTACGGCGCGAAAAGGCCGCCAAGCGGGAGGCGAAAGCGGCGAAGAGACAGGAACGACAACACCGAGGGCATCGGTCCGGCCAGGCCGGACATGCCGACAGCGCATGATCCCGAAAAGTGGAGACCGGTTTTCGGAAAAGATCATGCGCCAAACACTAAAAGAAGGAGACTGAGCTATGGCTGTCAGCGCCAACAGGCTCGAATTGCTGCAAATCGCCGACGCGGTGGCGCGCGAGAAGGCGATCGACCGCGGCATCGTCATCGCAGCCATGGAGGACGCCATCGCCAAGGCGGCGCGTTCGCGCTACGGCGCGGAAACCGACGTGCACGCCGAGATCGACAACAAGACCGGCGACCTGCGCCTGACCCGTCACATGCTTGTGGTGGAGGCGGTCGAGAACCCGTCCAACCAGATCACGCTCGAGGAAGCGCGCAAGCGCCATCCGGCAGCGCAAGTGGGCGACACTATCGCCGATCCGCTGCCGCCACTCGAATACGGCCGGATCGCCGCACAGTCGGCCAAACAGGTCATCGTGCAAAAGGTGCGCGAGGCCGAGCGCGACCGGCAATACGCCGAATACAAGGACCGCATCGGCGACATCGTCAACGGCATCGTCAAGCGCGTCGAATACGGCAACGTGGTGGTCGATCTCGGCCGCGGCGAAGCCATCGTGCGGCGCGACGAACTGCTGCCGCGCGAGGTATTCCGCAACGGCGACCGCATCCGCGCCTATATCTACGACGTGCGCCGCGAGCCGCGTGGGCCCCAGATCTTCCTCTCCCGCACCCATCCGCAATTCACCGCCAAGCTGTTCGCGCAGGAAGTGCCGGAAATCTACGACGGCATCGTCGAGGTCAAGGCGGTCGCCCGCGATCCCGGCTCGCGCGCCAAGATCGCGGTGATCTCGCGCGATTCTTCCGTCGACCCGGTCGGCGCATGCGTCGGCATGCGCGGCTCGCGCGTGCAGGCGGTGGTGAACGAGCTGCAGGGCGAGAAGATCGACATCATTCCGTGGTCGCCGGACATCGCCACCTTCGTGGTCAACGCGCTGGCGCCGGCGGAAGTGGCCAAGGTGGTGCTCGACGAGGACAAGGAGCGCATCGAGGTGGTGGTGCCGGATCAGCAATTGTCGCTGGCCATCGGCCGGCGCGGCCAGAACGTGCGGCTCGCCTCCCAGCTTACGGGCTGGGACATCGACATCCTCACCGAGCAGGAAGAGTCGGAACGGCGTCACGCCGAGTTCGAGAACCGTACCAAGATTTTCGTCGAGGCGCTCAATCTCGACGAAGTGGTGGGCCAGCTGCTCGCTTCCGAAGGCTTCGGCTCGATCGAGGAGCTGGCGCTGGTGGACGAGAAGGAGATCGCCGGCATTGAGGGTTTCGACGAGGAGACTGCGCGCGAATTGCAGGAGCGCGCCCGGGAATATCTCGACAAGCAGGAGGCCGAGCTCGACGCCAAGCGCGTCGAGCTGGGCGTCGCCGACGAGCTCAAGGACGTGCCCGGTGTCACCACCAAGATGATGGTCGCCTTCGGCGAAAACGGCGTGAAGACGGTGGAGGATCTCGCCGGCTGCGCCACCGACGATCTGACCGGCTGGACCGAGCGCAAGGATGGCGAGACGAAGCGTGAGCCCGGTTTCCTTGACGGCCTCGATGTCTCGCGCGAGGAGGCGGAAAGCTTGATCATGCAGGCCCGGGTCAAGGCCGGCTGGGTGACCGAGGCGGAGCTTGCCCCGCCGCCGGCGGAAGTGGCCGAGGCGGAAGTCATGTCGGCGGAAGCGCCGGAAACGCAGGCGTAAAGGAGAACGACAGCGGCGATGCTGGCGACGGCGCATAACAGCGAGCTCGACCGCGGGACGACCTCCGTCGCTCCCGGGACGCAGCGGCATTGCGCGCTCACGCGTCAGCTCAAGCCGGTCAGTGAGCTGATCCGCTTTGTCGTGGGGCCGGCGGGCGAGGTGGTGCCCGACATCAAGCGCAAACTACCCGGGCGCGGCATCTGGATCAGCGGCCGCCGCGCCGCGGTCGAAGAAGCGGTCCAGCGCAACGTGTTCGCCCGCGGCTTCAAGCGCAACGTGCGGGTCGCTCCCGATCTGGCAGCGGCGGCCGAGCGGCTGCTGGAGCACTCGGCGCTCGACGCACTGGCAATCGCCGGCAAAGCCGGCCAGGTGGTCGGCGGCTTCTCCAAGGTCGAGGCGGCGATCGAACAGGACGACGTCAAGGCACTGATCCACGCCAGCGATGCGGCGAGCGACGGCAGCCGCAAGCTCAACGCTGCTTTGCACCGCAAAACAAAGGAAAAACCGCCCGAAATCGCGATCATCGACATATTTTCCGGCGGACAATTGGATTTGGCATTAAACCGCCCAAATGTGGTACATGCAGCGCTGCTTGCCGGGCCCGGAGCCACGACTTTTCTTGCTCGCGCCAAGCGCTTGCAGAGCTTTAGGAATTCGCCCGCAAATGCGCCGGCGGACGGCGCACGAGGACAGACTGCGGAATGAGTGAAACGAAGAATCCTGGCGAAAAGAAACTGAGCGTTTCCGGCAAGCTGACGCTCAAGCGCGGCGTCGAGCAGGGCGTCGTGCGCCAGAGCTTCAGCCACGGCCGCAGCAAGCAGGTCGTGGTCGAGAAGGTCAAACGCCGCAGCATCGGGGGTGCACCCGAGGCCAAGGCGGAGCCGGCGCCGAAGCAAGCGCCCAAGAAGCGGGCCGCCGCGCCAAAAGCGGGTGTGGCCGCCGCGCCGGCGCCGGCCGAGGCGCCGAAGCCGTCCGGGGTCGTGCTGCGCACGCTGACGGACGAAGAGCGCACCGCGCGCGCCCATGCGCTTGCCGACAGCCGCGTGCGCGAGGCCGAAGAGCGCAAGATTGCCGAGGAAGAGGCGCGCCGCCGCTTGAGCCGCGAGGTCACCGACCGCTCCGAGCGCGAGGCCGCCGAAGCGCGCAAGCACGAGGAAGAAGAACGCCGCAAGCACGAGGAAGAAGCCAAGCGCAAGGCCGACGAAGTCGCCAAGAAGCGCTTCGGCGAGGAAGAAGCCAAGCGCGCCGGCTCCCCGGCGGCCCGTCTCACGCTCGAGGCCGAAGAGGAAGAAGGGCCGCGTACCGCACGCCGCGGCGCCGGACGCGCCGCGCCCGCCCCGCGCCCGGCGCCCCGCGCCGGCGCCGAGAAGCAGCGCGGCCGTCTTACGCTGGTCACGGCATTGCGCGCCGACGAAGTGCGCGAACGCTCTGTGGCCTCGTTCCGGCGCCGCACCCAACGGCTCAAAGGTCACACCGCTGCCGAGCCCAAAGAAAAACTGGTGCGCGAGGTGATTATCCCCGAGGCGATCACCATTCAGGAACTCGCCAACCGCATGTCGGAACGCGGGGTTGATGTCATCCGCCTGCTGATGAAGCAGGGGCAGATGGCGACCATCAACGACGTGATCGACGCCGATACCGCCCAGCTCATCGCCGAGGAAATGGGCCACAGCGTGCGTCGCGTGGCGGAAGCCGACGTGGAAGAAGGCCTGTTCGACACCGCCGACGATGAGGCACAGCTGGCGCCGCGCGCGCCGGTGGTCACCGTCATGGGTCACGTCGACCACGGCAAGACCTCGTTGCTCGACGCGATCCGTTCAAGCGAAGTGGCGGCCGGCGAAGCCGGCGGCATCACCCAGCATATCGGCGCCTATCAGGTAACCGCACCGTCGGGCGCCCGCATCACCTTCATCGACACGCCCGGCCACGCCGCCTTCACGGCGATGCGCGCGCGCGGCGCCAAGATCACCGACTTCGTCGTGCTGGTGGTCGCCGCCGATGACGGCGTCATGCCGCAGACCGTGGAGGCCATCCATCACGCCCGGGCGGCCAAGGTTCCGATCATCGTCGCCATCAACAAGATCGACAAGCCAGACGCCAAGCCCGACCGCGTGCGCACCGACCTCTTGCAACACGAGGTGCAGGTCGAATCCATGGGTGGCGAGGTGGTGGATGTTGAAGTTTCCGCCACCAAAAAGACCAACATCGACCGGCTGCTTGAGATGATCGGTCTGCAGGCCGAAATCCTCGACCTCAAGGCTAACCCCGACCGCGCCGCCGAAGGCACCGTGATCGAAGCCAAGCTCGACCGCGGCCGCGGGCCGGTGGCGACCGTGCTGGTGCAGCGCGGAACGCTCAAGCCTGGCGACATCGTGGTGGCCGGCGCCGAATGGGGCCGCGTGCGCGCGCTGGTCTCCGACACCGGCGAGGCGGTGCAGAAC
The DNA here is from genome assembly GCA_964563195.1 of uncultured Undibacter sp. GTDB lineage: Bacteria > Pseudomonadota > Alphaproteobacteria > Rhizobiales > Xanthobacteraceae > Pseudolabrys. The sequence continues at coordinate 7,439 of CAZLWN010000087.1, forward strand.
GCCGGGCCGTCGACTCCGGTCGAGGTACTCGGCTTCTCCGGCACGCCCGACGCCGGCGACCGCCTGGCGGTGGTCGAGAACGAGGCGCGCGCCCGCGAAGTCACCGACTACCGCGCCCGCCAGAAGCGCGAGAAGACGGCCGCGCGCGCCACCGGCATGCGCGGCTCGCTCGAGCAGATGATGGCGCAGGCCAAGACCAGCGGCCGCAAGGAATTCCCGCTGGTGATCAAGGCCGACGTGCAGGGCTCGGTGGAAGCGATCATCGGCGCACTCGACAAGCTCGGCACCGACGAAGTGGCGGCGCGCGTGCTGCACTCCGGCGTCGGCGGCATTTCCGAATCAGACGTGACGTTGGCCGAGGCGTCCGGCGTTCCGATCATCGCCTTCAACGTGCGCGCCAACAAGGAAGCGCGCGAGGCGGCCGAACGCGCCGGCATTGAAATCCGCTACTACAACGTCATTTACGACCTCGTCGACGACGTGAAAAAGGCGATGTCCGGCCTGCTCGAGCCGACGCTGCGCGAGACCATGCTGGGCAACGCGCAGATCCTGGAAGTATTCAAGGTGTCCAAGGTCGGCAACGTGGCGGGCTGCCGCGTCACCGACGGCAATGTAGAGCGCGGCGCCAATGTACGGCTTATCCGCGACAATGTCGTGGTCCACGAAGGTAAGCTATCCCAGCTCAAGCGCTTCAAAGACGATGTGCGCGAGGTCGGCGCCGGCGTGGAATGCGGCATGGCCTTCGAGAACTACCAGGACATGCGGCAAGGCGACGTGATCGAATGCTACCGGGTGGAGACGATTCAACGCAGTCTGTGAGTCCAAACCTCAAGACTTGGTGTTAGGAACGCTCCGCCCTCTCTACCGTCATGTCCGGCCTTGTGCCGGGCATCCACGCCTTCCTTCAATGAAGGGAGCAAGACGAGGATGGCAATGGAAGTCGAGCTTGCCCGACTTCCATAATGGGATTGAAGGCCGCAAGTCGGATATATCCGACTTGCGGGTGACAGGCCGGGCCATGACGAATTGAAAGCTTGTAAACGCAAATGGCACGGCACAAGCAGAAGCACCGCGATACCACGCCCGGCGGCTCGCAGCGCCAGTTGCGCGTCGGTGAATTGGTGCGCCATGCCATGGCCGACTTGCTCACGCGCGGCGAGGTGCATGACCCGGTGATCGAGGGTCATCTCATCATTGTACCGGAAGTGCGCATGAGCGCGGACCTCCGCCTCGCCACCGTCTACGTGATGCCGATGGGCGGGCGCGACGGCGAACAGGTGGTCGCCGCCTTCGAACGCCACAAGAAGTTCCTGCGCGCCGAGATCGCCCACCGCATCAATCTGAAATTCGCGCCCGATCTTCGCTTCCGCATCGACGAGCGGTTTGCGGAAGCCGAGCGCATCGACAAGTTGCTGCGCTCGCCGGCGGTCAAGCGCGATCTGGACGACGAGGGCGAAGACGATGAGTGACGAGATCCACGCCACGGACTCGGCCACCTCCCCCCTTGCGGGAGAGGTCGATCAACGCCGGCTCGCCGGCGTTGATCGGGAGGGGGGTGCGCCGCAAACTCAGAGTGGGCCGCATACCCCCCTCCCTGTCCCTCCCCCTCAAGGGGGGAGGGAACCAAGTGGTAAGGGCGGCGCGAGACAGCAGAAGAAGCGCGACAAGCGCGACGTCCACGGCTGGGTCATTCTCGACAAGCCGGTCGGCATGGCCTCCACCCACGCGGTCAGCGTGGTGAAGCGGCTGTTCCAGGCCAAGCGCGCCGGCCATGCCGGCACCCTCGACCCGCTCGCTTCCGGCTGTCTCCCGATCGCGCTCGGAGAAGCCACCAAGACCGTCCCCTTCGTCATGGACGGCCGCAAGCATTACCGCTTCACGGTGCGTTGGGGCGAAGAGCGGGATACCGACGACGCCGAGGGCCGGGTCATCGAGGCCAGCGATCGTCGCCCCACCCCCGACGAGATTCGCGCGCTGCTGCCGTCCTTTACCGGCGTCATCGAGCAGGTGCCGCCGCGCTATTCCGCCATCAAAGTCGAGGGCGAACGGGCCTATGATCTCGCCCGCGACGGCGAGGCCGTGGAGCTGAAACCGCGCCCGGTCGAGATCAGCCGCCTGGAGCTCATCGCCACCCCCGACCCCAACCATACCGTTTTGGAGGCGGAATGCGGCAAGGGAACCTATGTGCGCGCGCTCGCCCGCGATATGGGCCGCCGTTTAGGCTGTTTCGGCCATGTCCGCGCGCTGCGCCGGGTTGCGGTTGGGCCATTCGGCGAAGAAAGCATGATTTTACTGGAAGAATTGGAGGCCATGTGCCATAGAGCCGCGGCCGGCGAGGCGAGCCTCGCCGACGCGCTCCTGCCCGTCGAGACCGCGCTGGACGACATCCCGGCGCTAGCCGTCGGTCGGGCGGATGCGGCGAGGCTGCAAAAAGGCCAAGCCGTCATATTGCGCGGACGGGACGCTCCCATTTTCCGTGGGCCAGTCTATTTCACGGTTGCGGGCCAGCTCTTGGCTCTTGCCGAAGTGGACCGCGGCGAAATCGTCCCCAAGCGCGTGTTCAACCTGGCCGGGCTGACAGGCAGCCGCGGCGTCAAGAAAGGATGACCGATGTCGGTTACCGCCGGCCGCAAGGCCGAAGTGATAAAGACCTATGCGAAGAAGCCCGGCGACACCGGGTCGCCGGAAGTGCAGGTAGCGATCCTGTCCGAGCGCATCAACAATCTCACCGAGCATTTCAAGACGCACGGCAAGGACAATCATTCCCGCCGCGGCTTGCTCAAGATGGTGAGCCAGCGCCGCCAGCTGCTCGATTATCTGCGGCGCACCAATGTGCAGAGCTACAAGGATTTGATCGACAAGCTCGGCATCCGCCGATGATTTTCTGCGCGTGAGGGCGCACCGTGTGCCCAGCGCGTTTCACCCGAAGCGAATGCAAACAGGCGTTCGCTGATTTTGTCCGGCGGTAAAACTTGACCGCCGGCGACAAGCGGGAGGCGAGAAAGCTCGCCCCCGCCACAAGGCAAGGTTCGAAACGCCATGGCAGGATCGCCAGAAGCTGTTGCATCCCGCGCGCGGGCGACCCGCGGCAGCTCCTCGCCGTCTTGCTCATGGCTTTCGGGACGTGCCGGAAACCATGAGAGAAAGACACAATGTTCGATATGCATCGAGTTGAGCTCGATTGGGGTGGGCGCAAGCTAACCCTGGAAACCGGCAGAATGGCGCGGCAGGCCGACGGCGCCGTGCTTGCCACCTACGGCGAGACCACCGTGCTCGCCACCGCGGTCGCGGCCAAAAGCCCACGCGAAGGCGTCGACTTCTTGCCGCTCACCGTCGACTACCAGGAAAAATACTACGCCGCGGGCCGTATTCCCGGCGGCTATTTCAAGCGCGAAGGCCGCCCGACCGAAAAGGAAACGCTGGTTTCGCGCCTGATCGACCGCCCGGTCCGGCCGCTGTTCGCCGACGGCTGGCGCTGCGAGACGCAGGTGATCGTCACCACGCTGTCGCATGATCTCGAAAACGATCCCGACATCGTGGCCTTGGTGGCTTCATCAGCGGCGCTGACCCTGTCGGGCGCGCCGTTCATGGGCCCGATCGGCGCCGCCCGTGTCGGCTTCATCAACAATGAATACGTGCTCAACCCGCAGCTCGACGAAATGACCGAGAGCCAGCTCGACCTGGTGGTCGCCGGCACCAATGAAGCGGTGCTGATGGTGGAATCGGAAGCCAAGGAGCTGTCCGAGGACATCATGCTGGGCGCGGTGATGTTCGGCCACCGGCATTTCCAGCCGGTGATCGAAGCCATCATCAAGCTCGCCGAAAAGGCGGCCAAGGAGCCGCGTGACCTCGTCGCGCCGGACAACGAACATCTCGAAAAGGAAATCCTCGGCCTGGTCGAGAAGGACCTGCGCGCGGCGTATTCGATCGCCGCCAAGCAGGAGCGCCAGAACGCCGTCGGCGCGGCCAAGGAAAAGGTGATGGAGCACTATTTCCCCGGCGGCGTCGACAATCCCGACTACAACAAGCTGCGCATCGCCGGCGTGTTCAAGGAGCTGGAAGCCAAGATCGTGCGCTGGAACATTCTCGACACCAAAAAGCGTATCGACGGCCGCGACCTTTCAACCGTGCGTCAGATCGTTGCGGAAGTGGGCGTGCTGCCGCGCACGCACGGCTCGGCGCTGTTCACCCGCGGCGAGACCCAGGCACTGGTGGTGGCCACGCTTGGCACCGCCGAGGACGAGCAGTGGATCGATGCGTTGCAGGGCAGCTACAAGGAACCCTTCCTGCTGCACTACAATTTCCCGCCTTATTCGGTCGGCGAAACCGGCCGCATGGGCGGCACCAAGCGTCGCGAGATCGGCCACGGCAAGCTGGCCTGGCGCGCGATCCATCCGCTGCTGCCGACCGCGCTCGAATTCCCCTACACCATCCGCATCGTCTCCGAGATCACGGAATCGAACGGCTCCTCGTCGATGGCAACGGTGTGCGGCTCATCGCTGGCATTGATGGATGCGGGCGTGCCGCTCAAGCGGCCGACCGCCGGCATCGCCATGGGGCTGATCCTGGAGGGCGATCGCCACGCGGTGCTCTCCGACATCCTCGGCGACGAAGATCATCTCGGCGACATGGACTTCAAGGTCGCCGGCACCGAGGCCGGCATCACCTCGCTGCAGATGGACATCAAGATCGCCGGCATCACCGAAGAGATCATGAAGGTCGCCCTCGCTCAGGCCAAGGACGGCCGCATGCACATCCTGGGTGAAATGGGCAAGGCCCTCACGGCCGCCCGCGCCGAGCTCGGCGAATACGCCCCGCGCATCGAGATGTTCAAGATCCCGACCGACAAGATCCGCGAAGTGATCGGCACCGGCGGCAAGGTGATCCGCGAGATCGTCGAGAAGACCGGCGCCAAGATCAACATCGAGGACGACGGCTCGGTGAAGGTCGCCTCCGCCGACGCCGACTCGATCAAGGCGGCGATCGCCTGGATCAAGTCGATCGCCTCCGATCCGGAGCCCGGCCACATCTATGACGGCACCGTCGTCAAGGTAATGGACTTCGGCGCCTTCGTGAACTTCTTCGGCGCCAAGGACGGCCTGGTGCACATCAGCCAGCTCGCCCCGCACCGCGTCAACAAGGTCACCGACGTGGTCAAGGAAGGCGACAAGGTGAAGGTCAAGCTCCTCGGCATGGACGAGCGCGGCAAAGTCCGGCTGTCCATGAAGGTGGTCGATCAGACGACCGGCGAGGACCTGGAAGCCAAGCAGAAGGTCGAACGCGGCGAGCCGCAGGCAGCCGTCGGCGGCGGCGCGGCTGAATAAACGATCTGTCGTCACCGGGCTTATCCCGGTGACCCCGCTTAGGTTGGCACAGCGCCTCCTGAGCAAGACGGCATGGGAAGTCGGGCCTGCCCGACTTCCGCACCCGTTATTTGCCGCAAGTCGGGTGAACCCGAATTGCGGTGACAAGCCCGGCCATGACAAGGGTCGAGATATAAAGGCGGCCGGCGACCGCCCCTTTTTGTTGTTTTACAAGGACTTAGTGCCGGTCCGCGTAATAGCGCGCTTTTGTGATGGCCGTCACAGTGCATCAACGGCCCTCCCCCTAGCCTAACAACTACTGGGAACCAAACTCCCGGGCGTTCAGAGGGTTAGGACCATGCGTAAGACCACCATTCTCGCCATTGCCACCGCGGTTCTCGCTATCGTCACGGTGATCACCGACCTGATCCGTGTCGATGCGGGCTCCTTCAGCAGCAAGCTATCGGCGAACCCGGTGGTCCAGGTCCAGACCGTAGGCGGCCTGAACGTGAAGAATTTCGACCCCACCTAACCCTACCCCCGGTCTCTTGCCAGGGGCCGAGGTACCTAACCACCCAACCTCCAAAAAACTCCCCAGCGGCCCCCCGCGGGCCGCTTTTTTGGCCCCGCGCTTCGATTCCCCGCACCCAGCCGCCGTCCCCGGGCGGGGCGGTGAAATGCGCAATTTTGTGACACCGGCCACAGCGCCGGCCGCCCTTCGTCCTAGCCTGGCCATGACAGAGAGCGAACTAATCCAGCGTCAATCCGGGGCATCCCCGGCAAGATAAAGGGAGTTCGTCATGACCAGCACCATCACCACCGCCGTCACGTTTCTGTTCATAATCGCGGGTATCTGGGCCGTTGATCTGGTTTGCTACCATCCGCAGGCGGGCTTGGCCCCCCTGTCCCCTGTCAATGTGACGATTGACTGGAAATAATGCCGCCCGGCGCCGACTGCGACAGCAGACCGCGGCGCAAACGATGACCTAAAAGGCCACGCTTTTCTGCTAGATTGTCTGCTGGCCGCCCCGATAGGGGTGGGCCGGTTTCTTCGTTCAGGCACATCATGGCATTCGCGTCCAAGCCGCCGCCGGCACCGACCAATCTCCTGACCGACCTGCCCGACCGGCTTACGGACGCCTTGTTGGCCGGCGCCACGCATCGGCGCCTGGCGACCGACGAGATTCTGTTTCTGGCCGGCGACCCGGGCGACGGCTTTTTCCGAGTGGAAGAAGGGCTGCTTAAGATCAGTATCGCGTCCGCCACCGGCGCCGAGCGCATCCTCGCCATCCTCGGGCCCGGCGCGATCGTCGGCGATCTTACCATCATCGACGGTAAGCCACGCTCGGCCTCGGTGACCGCGCTGCGCAATTGCAAGCTGCAATTCATCAGCCGGAAAGCCTTCGACGACTTCGCTGCGAAAAATCCGGAGATCTACCATTATCTTGTCAAAGTGCTGGCGGCGCGCCTGCGTGACACCGACGCGATCGTGGCGGCGGGAAGCTTTCTGCCGCTCAAGGGCCGCGTGGCGCGCGCGCTGCTCGAACTCGCCGAGGGCTTCGGCCAAAATGTCGGCGGCAAGCGCGTCGTCATCCGCCAGAAGGTCAGCCAAACCGATCTCGCCGCCATGGCCGGCATCGCGCGCGAGAACGTCAGCCGCATCATGACCGACTGGATGCGCGAGAAAACCGTGACGCGGCTGTCTGGCTATTACTGCCTGGAAGATCCGGCCAAGCTCAAACACGAGAGCGAGATTTGACCCGGCAGGCCGCCTACGTGGCCACCCGCGATGCGGGCCTTGAATCATTAGTTTTCAACGTTTCCACGACGATTTCGCCCAGCGCCGCAAAGTCCTTGCTGCGCGGCGAGGTGCGCCGCCAGGCCAAGCCGATGGTGCGCGCCGGTTGCGGCTCGGCGAAGCGCTTGAGTTTCACCCGCCGGTCGCGCACCTCGACATCGATCGCCACCTCCGGCACCAGCGTCACGCCATAGCCGTTGGCCACCATCTGCATCACGGTGGCGAGCGAGGTTGCGCCTAAGCCTGCGGGCGCGTCCTGCCGCGGCGCGGCGCAGAAGGCGAGCGCCTGGTCGCGCAGACAATGCCCTTCCTCCAGCAGGATGAGTCGGCGCAGGTCGACGTCCTCGACTCCGACACGCTCGCGCGCGGGCATCGGATCGCCGACCGGCAGCGCCAGCAGGAACGGGTCGCCGAACAGCGGCAGGGTCTCCACATCGGCACCGTCCGCCGGTAGCGCCAGCATCACGCAGTCGAGGTCGCCGCGGCTGAGCTCTTCGAGCAGTATCCTGGTCTGGGTCTCGCGCACCTCCAGCCGCAGACGCGGATAGCCCGCCTGCAGGCGCGGCAGCAGCCGCGGCAGCAGGTAGGGCGCCAGCGTCGGGATAATGCCGAGACGCAGGCCGCCGCTGAGCAGGTCGCGGTGGCCGGCGAAATCGACGAGATCGCGGCTGGCTGCCAGGATGTGCTCGGCCCGCGCGGCCACCTCGATGCCGACTTCGGTGAGCAAGATCTCGCCCGGGCGCCGCTCCACCAGCTCGCTGCCAACCTCCCGCTCCAGCTCACGGATCTGCATGGAGAGGGCGGGCTGGGTGACCGCGCAGTCCTCGGCGGCCCGCCCGAAATGTCGATGGCGAGCCAGCGAGGCCAGATAGTGCAACTGGCGCAAAGTGATCATGCCGATAAGATATACTTATCGGATGAGCTAGACAATACGATTAGACCTGATGGCAGCAGCTGCCTATAAGCGCCCCTAAGCGCCGCGTCACGTTCCCCCTTTTCTTTGGCGCGCGCAGTCTCAGTGGAGGACAGGATTCATGGACACAAAGACTGACAAGAGCGCGGGCCAGTGCCCCTTCATGCACCACACGACGGTTGGCGTTCAGTCCAACCGGGACTGGTGGCCGAGCCAGTTGAACCTCAAGATGCTCCACCGGAACTCGTCCTTGTCCAATCCCATGGGCACGGCGTTTAATTACGCGGAGGCGTTCAAGAAGCTCGACCTCAAGGCCCTGAAGAAGGACCTCACCGCGCTGATGACGGACTCGCAGGAGTGGTGGCCGGCGGATTTCGGCCACTACGGGCCGCTCTTCATTCGGATGGCATGGCACAGCGCGGGCACCTACCGCATTGGCGACGGTCGCGGCGGCGGCGGCGCCGGCCAGCAGCGCTTCGCGCCGCTCAACAGTTGGCCGGACAACGTGAACCTCGACAAGGCGCGCCGGCTGCTCTGGCCAATCAAGCAGAAATACGGCAACAAGATCTCCTGGGCCGACCTGATGATCCTCGCCGGCAACGTCGCGCTCGAGTCGATGGGCTTCAAGACCTTCGGCTTTGCCGGCG
>CAZLWN010000088.1:0-15877 GCA_964563195.1 uncultured Undibacter sp.
GGCGATGACGCGCCAGAAGGCGCCGGCGTCGGGCGTGCCGACCGGCTTGCCCTCGAAAAGGATCGAGGTGCAGCCGTGTAACAGCGGCGCATAGACGATGTAGGAATGCCCGACCACCCAGCCGACGTCGGAAGCCGCCCAATAAACCTCGCCCGGATTGGTGCCGTAGAGGTTCTGCATCGACCATTTGAGCGCGACCATGTGGCCGCCATTATCGCGCACCACGCCTTTCGGGATGCCGGTCGTGCCGGAGGTGTAGAGGATGTAGAGCGGGTCGGTGGCGGCGACCGGCACGCATTCCGACGTCTTGGCGTATTCGACCGCGTGCTCCCACACTTTGCGCCAGTCGTGGTCGCGGCCCTCGATCAGCTTGGCCTCGCATTGCGGGCGCTGCAGGATCAGGCAGGTCGGCGGCTTGTGCTTGGCGAGCTGGATGGCCTCGTCGAGCAGCGGCTTGTAGGGCACGGTGCGGCCGACCTCGATGCCGCAGCTCGCCGACAAAATGACTTTCGGCTTGGCGTCGTCGATGCGGGTGGCGAGCTCTTTGGCCGCGAAGCCGCCGAACACCACCGAATGGATGGCGCCGATGCGCGCGCAGGCCAGCATCCCCATCACCGCTTCCGGCACCATCGGCATATAGAGGATGACGCGGTCGCCCTTGCTCACGCCGAAGTCGCGCAGCATGGCGCCCAAGAGCTGCACCTCCGACAGCAGGCGGCCGTAGGTGAAGGTCTGCTTTGAGCCCGTGACCGGGGAATCGTAGATCAGCGCGGCCTGCTCGTTGCGGCCACCGAGCACGTGGCGGTCGAGCGCGTTGTAGCAGGTGTTGCAGACGCCGCCGGCGAACCAGCGGCCGTAGATGCCGGCCTTGAGGTCGAAGACTTTTTTCGGCTTTTCGATCCAATCGATTTCGTTGGCCGCCTCGCCCCAAAAACCTTCCGGATCGCGCTTCCAGCGCGCATAGACGTCATGGTACCGGCTCGTGCGAGCGTCCATCAGATTTCCTCCCTCGACCTTCGCCCTCATCCTGAGGCGGCGCGCGAGCGCCGTCTCGAAGGATGAGGCGAAGCCCGGGCATTTTTTGTATCGAGGCCCGGGCCCCACCCTTCGAGACGCGCCTATCGGCGCTCCTCAGGGTGAGGATGAATGTTTGGCCGCGATTGTGGAACGGCCGGCATGCGCAAACAAGGCTGGTGCGGCGGCCGGCCTTAAGCTTTGATCTCGCGCAATTTTCACCCGCTCCCTTAGTCGTAGGCGGGGCGGCGCCCACCTCACGCGAGACCCCGTGCCCTACATCAGCGATCCCGTCTTCTATCTGGTCGCCATTCCGGCCGTGATTTCGCTGGGACTGTCGAAGGGCGGCTTCTCCGGGCTGGGCACCCTGGCGGCGCCGCTGATGGCGATCGCCGTCTCGCCGGTGCAGGCGATCGGCATCCTGACGCCGATCCTGCTGACGCAGGACGTGGTGACGATCTGGCACTACTGGCGCAACTGGGACGCTCGCATCCTCAAGATCATGATCCCCGGCCAGATCGTCGGCGTCGGCGTGGCCTGGCTGGTCGCGGCTTACGTACCGGACACAGCGATCCGGCTGGTGGTGGGCGCGATCGCCGTGAATTTCGCGATCAGCCAGTGGTTCGGCATGCCGGCGCGGGTGGCGAGCCCACACCCGCCGGTGATCGCCGGCAGACTGTGGGGCGCGGCTGCCGGCTTCACCTCGTTCATCGCCAATAGCGGCGCGCCGCCCTTCCAAATCTACGTGCTGCCGCAGAAGCTCGACAAGGAAACCTTCGTCGGCACTTATTCGCTGTTCTTCGCCGCCGGCAACGCGCTCAAGGTGGTGCCCTATTTTTTGCTCGGCCAGCTCAACCCGACGAACCTTTCGACCTCGGCGGTGCTGCTGCCGCTGGCGGTCGCCACCAACATCGCCGGCGTCTGGCTGGTGCGCCGCACACCGACCGCGTTCTTCTACAAAATCGTCTATAGCCTGATCTTCCTGATCGGGCTGGAGCTGATCACCACCGGCGCCATCGCCATGCTGCGGGGTTGAACGAAGCAATTGATCGCCGCCCTTGCCCTTCGTAACGTAAGCCACGAGGGGGAAACAGCCAATGGCGAAAACGCCCTACGATATCGATCTCGACCGCAACCCGGCCAATTTCCAGCCGCTGACGCCGCTCGGCTTCCTCGAGCGCGCGGCCGCCGTGTTCCCCGACCACACCGCCGTCATCCACGGGCCGCTCAAGCACTCCTACGCGGAATTCTACGCGCGCGCGCGGCGGCTGGCGTCCGCCTTGAGCAAGCACGGCATCAAGCGCGGCGACTCGGTATCGGTGCTGCTCGCCAATACGCCGGCGATGCTGGAGGCCCACTACGGCGTGCCGATGACGCAGGGAGTGCTCAACACGCTCAACACGCGGCTCGATGCGCAGATCATCGCTTTTTCCCTGGATCATGCCGCGGCCAAGGTGGTGATCATCGACCGCGAATTTTCCAAGGTGATGAAAGAGGCGCTCGCACTCGCCAAGGTGAAGCCGCTGGTGATCGACTACGACGATCCGGAATATTCAGGCCCCGGCGAGCGGCTGGGCACCATCGAATACGAGGCGTTCATCGCGCAGGGCGATCCCGATTTCGCCTGGCTGATGCCGGACGACGAATGGGACGCCATCTCGCTCAACTATACCTCGGGCACCACCGGCGATCCCAAGGGCGTGATCTATCACCACCGCGGCGCCTCGCTCTTGGCGGTCGGCAATGTGGTGACCTGCGGCATGGCCAAGCACCCGGTCTATCTGTGGACGCTGCCGATGTTCCACTGCAACGGCTGGTGCTTCACGTGGTCGATCTCGGTGGTGGCCGGCACCCATGTCTGCCTGCGCGCGGTGCGCTCAGCCGCGATGTACGCGGCAATCGCCGATCACAAGGTGACGCATCTGTGCGGCGCGCCGATCGTGATGGCGACGCTGCTCAATGCGCCGGCCGCCGAGAAAAAGCCGCTGCCGCACGTGGTCGAGTTCTTCACCGCCGCCGCGCCGCCGCCGGAAGCCGTGCTGGCCGCCATGAAGGACGCCGGCTTCAATGTCACGCACTTATATGGGCTGACCGAGACCTACGGCCCGGCGGTGGTGAACGACTGGCACGCCGACTGGGACAAGCTCGGCAAGTCCGCGCAGGCGGCCAAGAAGGCGCGCCAGGGCGTGCGCTACGGCGCGCTGGAGGCGCTCGACGTGATCGATCCGAAAACCATGCAGGCGGTGTCGCGCGACGGCGAGACGCTGGGCGAGGTCATGTTTCGCGGCAATGTGGTGATGAAAGGCTATCTGAAGAACAAGAAATCGACCGACGCGGCGTTCGAGGGCGGCTGGTTTCATTCCGGCGATCTCGGCGTCATGCACCCGGACGGCTATATCCAGCTCAAGGACCGCTCCAAGGACATCATCATCTCCGGCGGCGAGAACATCTCCTCGATCGAAGTGGAGGACGCGCTCTATAAGCACCCGGCGGTCGCCGCCGCCGCGGTGGTCGCCAAGGCCGACGACAAATGGGGCGAGACGCCGTGCGCCTTCATCGAGCTCAAGCCCGACACGAAAGCCACCACCGACGAATTGATGCAATGGTGCAAAACGCACCTCGCCTCATACAAATGCCCGCGCTACGTGGTGTTCGCGGAGATCCCGAAGACGAGCACGGGGAAGATTCAGAAGTTCAAGCTCAGAGAGATGGCGAAGGGGGTTTGAGGCAAAGGCGGTCACGAGTGATGCGTCTTCCGCGCCGGGCCGGTGATAACAGATTGCAAAGACCCCGCATATAATCGCGCCCGCCGGGGAGCAGAATCAAAATTCGTGAAACGTGCAACTCGGTTTGGCAAGGCCAGGCTCTGGAGAGAAGTCATGTCCGCGATCCGTCTTCTGCTGGCAGCGCTGAACGCCTGCCTCGCCGCCACCGCTGCGCATGCCGCCTCCGTGGGGCTCGACGTCAAGACCGGCCTCTGGGAAATGGTCTCCTCCGGCGAGACGAGCGGCGCGCCGCCGATGCCGTCGCTGCCGCCTGAGGCGCTCGCCCATTTGACGCCGGCGCAGCGCGCCCAGATCAGAGGGGCGATGGCCACCGGCATGAAGCAGTCCGGCAAGCGCCGCGTCACCAAGCAATGCGTCACCGCCGACACGCTGCGGCGCGGAATCAAACTGGACGAGGGTAAGAACATGAGCGACTGCAAGGAGACGCTGGTCTCCAACACCGCCTCGGTCACGGAGATACGCGTGCAATGCGGCGGGGCGACGCGCGACACCGGCACCTACCGCTTCGAGGCGGTCAGCCGCGAGGAAGTGCGCGGCACCATGAAGATGACCATGAGCAACGGCGCCGATACCATGACGATGAAACGCGTCATGAGCGGCCGCTGGCTGGGTCCCAATTGCGGAAACGTGAAGCCGAAATGAGACGCACCGCGCTCAGCGGCGCAGCGGGTCGTACAGATAGTCGGGGTTGTATTTTTCGTTGAATGAAGGCTGGCGGCCGAACTGCAAGGTCATCCCGCCGGATTCATATTTAGTGGTGCCGTTGCCGTCGAAGCCCGATGCGTCCTTCGAAGGCTCAAGCCTGTCGGTCGGATCGACATAGGGCTTGATGCCGGACGCCAGGGCGTTGACCGCGCCATCCCCGCTGGCTTGGCCCTCGAAGGTGAAGGCCTGCGCGGCCGGCGCGGCCAAAAGGACGGCGGCGAGCGCGGCGGCGAACAGGAGCGGCGGTAATGTCTTCATGGCACCCTCGACCTTATTCATCCGGCGCCAAGCACGCCAGAACAATATGGCCGCATGGCGGCAAATGCCGGGCCCGCTTTATCCGGATTTTACGGAGCCTTGACGCAAAACCGCCGCCTCGCGCCGAGTTCGGCCGCGAGGCGGCGATTCAGTCTCCAAAGTCACATCAAGAACGGAACGGTCAGTGCACGCTGGCGTTGCCGTTTTGCCGTAGCCGCTCGATCTCGTCCTTTACCTGCAATTTCTTACGCTTTAGTTCCACGATTTTCAGGTCATCGACCGCGGGATGGGTCAGGCAATCGTTGATTTCCCGCTCGAGTGCCTGATGTTTTTTTTCGAGTTCCGCGAGATGCGATTGCATCGACATGCAAAATGTCTCCTCAATCAGTGGCTCTTAAGACGAGCTAAGTCTAGCGCAGCCCGGGCGCAAGGGCGACCGTACACCCGGCTTCGCGTTGCAGCAAATGCAACCAAAGTCTTTGATTGGGGGAGATTTTTCGCGAGCCTTGAACGCGCTTGTGGAAAACGCGATAATTCTCGCGCTTTTGCCGGTATCTTAAGGCCGGCGCGAAGCATAACCAGCGGTGGCGATGACCAAAGAGGAAGAACGCGAGTTGCGGGAGCAGTTGGCGCGCCTGCAGCAGGAACACCGCGACCTCGACGCCGCGATCGCCGCCTTGGCGACCTCCCCCGGCTCCGATCTGATCCAAGTGCAAAGGCTGAAGAAGCGCAAGCTGGTGCTGCGCGACAAGATCCGCGTCATCGAGGACCAGCTCACGCCGGATATTATCGCCTGACGATGCGCGCCCTATCGGCTCAGATGCCCGACTCGCCCGGCCAGAAGCAGGTCTCTTTGCCGCGATAGACAAACAGCGTCGGCTGCTTGTCAGGGGCATACTCGCCCCAATGAATGATGTCGTCCGGGATACGCCGCCAGTCTTGGCCATCGAGCCAGTACCATTCGTCTCCGGCGGTGGCCCGGTTCACGCGAAATTGTGTCTTGACCACATCGGCATGCTCACAGCAGCTTTTGAACGGGAAGCGCATCTGCGCTTTCGGCGTGAGCTCCGCCTTCTGATACCAGTCCCGCACGGCCTGCGGGGCGTTGGCATATTCCGGTTTCCACCGCGCGTCGGCCTGACCGATCAATACGCCGGCCGACAAAGCGGCAGCGCAAAGATTGCGACTAACTGTCGATGGCATGCGGACCCCCCTGGCTGGCGCGCCCGCGTAACCTGAAATTGAGAACCGATCCGGTTAAAAAGGGGTTAATTGCCACAGTGAGGCGTGCCGAATCCGCGCTATCGAGGACCAGTTGACGCCGGATGTTATTGCCTGAGGATAGCCGACTTGGAGCTCACGACGACTTCAGGTCAGTATTGCGCGGAATAAACGCCACTCATTTGGCACGCCTTTAAGCGCGTGCGTCCCGCGGTCCTCAAGCGTCATTCCTGAGCCAGCCACCAGATCGCGTACCGTTTGCGAGACCAGCACCTCACCCGGCGCCGCCAGTCCGGCAACGCGCGCACCAGTGTGCACTGCGATTCCAGCAAGATCATTACCCACGAGCTCGCATTCCCCGGTGTGCAGGCCGCAGCGTACTTCAAGGTTGAGTGCGTGCACCGTATCGCGGATCGCCCCGGCACAACGGATCGCTCGCGCCGGCCCGTCGAAGGCGGCGAGGAAGCCGTCACCCGCGGTATTAATCTCACGTCCGCGGTACTGCTGCAGCACCTCGCGAACCTTCGCGTAGAATGCCCCAAGCAATTCACGCCAGGGCTCATCGCCAAGTGCAGCAGCGCGTTCGGTCGAGCCCACGATGTCCGCAAACAGAACCGTGGCGACCACCCGATCCGGCTCCTGCACACGACGCCCGCCCGTCAGGAACTGCTCGACTTCGTCAAGGACTGCATCGCGATCACCAAACCAAGGCGGATGGTCTTCGCCAGAAAGCTCGACCAGTTTCGCACCCGGGATGTGCTGCGCCATGTAGCGGGCATGCCCAACATCGAGCACACGCTCCGCCGTTCGATGCAGAATGAGAGTCGGCACGCGGGTGGCGGGCAGGATGTGCCGCACATCGATCTCGCGGTTCATCCTCATGATAGCGGCTGCCGCGCCCGGGCTTGCCGCCGCGCGGTAATAGGAAGCTATGCGCTCCGCGGCATGTGTGTCACCGGCAACGGTTGGCACCCGCATCGCGACATTTAGAGATTGTGGTGTGCCCCAATTGTGGTCAATGTCGTCGAGGACGCGCTGCCATTGCTCGTCTTTCCAGCCGAACGGATAATCAAGCGCCCACGAACGTTTGGCGTAGGAACCGTATATGACCAGTGCGGAGGTGCGTTCGGGAAAGGTAGCTGTGTAAAGTAAGGACATCGGGCCGCCTTCGGAAATCCCGAATAACGCCGTCTGCTTGGAGCCGACCTCGTCCAGAATGGCTTGCACATCGTGCATACGCTGCTCAAGCGTGAATATTTGAGAGCCCCGGTCGGACATTCCGGTGCCGCGCTTGTCAAAAAGGATCAAGCGGCAGAACGATGCGAGGCGCCGAAAAAACGCGCTCTGCTCAGGCGACCGCCAAAGCGCTTCCACGTTCGACACGAAGCCCGGAACGAACAGCAGGTCGAACGAATCCTCGCCAAAAACTTGATAGGCGATGTGGACGTCATCGCTTTTAACATAGTGGGTTGAGGGTATTTCAGCCATTTCTCCCAGCCCCATAGACGCGGGCAGCGCGTCGCCTTCCGGGCAGAATTGCCAGTATCGGTTTCGGTACTAATTTTGCCTGATTGATCAACGATACCCGCTACGGTCGTTCGTGCCAATCGGCGCCAAGACTACAGCGCTCTATTGTCGGGCATGACAAGGTAGAGAACTACTTCTCCCGCTTTTGCTTCTTGCGCGTATACATGGCCTTGTCGGCGGCATCGATCGCGCGGGCTACGTCGAGATCGGCGCGCAGCGCGGTGACGCCGGCGCTGGCGCCGACCGAAAGCTGCGCCGCCCCGTGCACGAGGCGCAGGCGCGCGATGCGCGTTTCCAGCTCGTGCGCGCGAACCGTGGCCTGCCGCACGGCGGCGTTCCACATCAGCACGCCGAATTCATCGCCGCCGAGGCGGGCCACCACGTCGGAAGCGCGCACATGGGCGGTGAGCTCGCCCGCCGCCGCCTTGAGCAGCGCGTCGCCGGCGGCGTGGCCGTGCCGGTCATTGACTGCCTTGAAGCCGTCGAGGTCGATATAGACGAGCGCGGCCGCAGCGCCGTAGCGCTGCATGTAAGCGAGCGAGCGCTTGAGCTCGCGCTCAAAACCGCGGCGATTGAGAATATCGAGCAGCGGGTCGACGTCGGCGCGCGATTCGAGTTCGACGATCCTGGCGCGGGCGGCGGCCAGCTCGTCCTTGAGCCGCGCGATCTCGACGTGCAGGCGGGCTTCGCGTACCTGAGCGCCGCCGGAAGCGCGTGCTTGGGCTCGATCGGGCTTCACGGCTCCCCACCCTCTCGCGAATCGTCCACGTCCCGTGCGCCATCATAACGCTTCCGCCTTGCCAGGGGGGAGCCTCAACCTATAATGCGCCGCTTCCTTGCGCCGCAGAGGCGTGATTCCGGGGAGCAAAATGGCGGCAAAACCGGTTGCGATCATCATGGGCAGCCAGTCTGACTGGGCGACCATGAGGCACGCGGCCGATACGCTGGCCGCACTCAAGATTCCCTACGAGGCACGCATCGTCTCCGCCCACCGCACCCCCAAGCGGCTCTATGATTTCGCCGCGAGCGCGCGCAAGAACGGCTTCAAGGTGATTATCGCCGGCGCCGGCGGCGCCGCTCACCTGCCCGGCATGACGGCGGCGATGACGCCGCTGCCGGTGCTCGGCGTGCCGATGAACACCCATGCGCTGGAGGGCAAGGATTCGCTGCTCTCGATCATGCAGATGCCGGGCGGCGTGCCAGTCGGCACGCTCGCCATCGGCAAGCCGGGCGCGATCAATGCCGCGCTGTTGGCGGCCGGCGTGCTGGCGCTGTCGGACCCGAAAATCGCCAAGCGGCTCGACGCCTGGCGCGCGCGCCAGACCAAGGCCGTGGCCAAGCGGCCCAAGGACTGAATTTGCTGAAGCCCGGGGCCACCATCGGCATTCTCGGCGGCGGACAACTCGCCCGCATGCTGGCCATGGCCGCGGCGCGGCTCGGCCTGCGCTGCCACGTCTATTCGCCCGACTGGCATTCCTGCGCATTCGAGGTGGTGCACGCGAGCACCTGCGCCGCTTATGAGGACGAGGACGCGCTCGCGCGCTTTGCCACTTCGGTTGACGTTATTACATTCGAATTTGAGAACGTGCCGGCCGAAACCGCCGCATTCCTGGCCAAGCGCAAGCAGGTTCTACCCGACCCGCTGGTGCTGGGAACCACCCAGGACCGGCTGATCGAGAAGGAATTCATCAGCGCGCTCAACATCACCACCGCCCCTTACGCAACCGTCCACAGCGCGATGCAGCTCGCCGACGCGGTGCGATTGATCGGCACGCCGGCCGTGCTCAAGACCCGACAGCTCGGCTATGACGGCAAAGGCCAGGTCAGGATCGCCAAGGGCGGCGATCCGATGGCGGCCTGGCGGCTGGTTAAAACCGCGCCCTGCATCCTGGAAGGCTTCATCAAGTTCGAGCGCGAAGTCTCGGTGGTGGCCGCGCGCGGGCGCGACGGCAAGGTGGAATGCTTCGAGGTGATCGAGAACGAACACCGCGACCATATCCTCAAGGTCTCGCGCGTGCCGGCGAAAGTATCGCCGCCGGTGGCGGCCCAAGCGCGCCGCATCGCCACCCGCATCGCCAGGGCGTTGGATTATGTCGGCGTGCTGGCGGTGGAAATGTTCGTGGTACGCAAAGGCCGGGGCCACGCCGTTCTGGTCAACGAGATCGCACCGCGCGTGCACAATTCCGGCCACTGGACCATCGACGGCGCGACGGTGTCGCAGTTCGAGCAGCACATCCGCTGCGTTGCGGGCTGGCCGCTGACGAAAGCGGCGCGGCTCGCGCGCCGGGTCGAGATGGTCAACCTGATCGGGTCGGAGGTGAACCATGCCGCGCGCTGGCTCACCGTGCCGGGCGCTTGCGTGCACGTCTATGGCAAGAGCGACCCGCGCCCGCGCCGCAAGATGGGACATGTCACGCGCGTGTGGCCGGGGCGCTAGCGTGCGCCCGGCGGGTCCCCATATGAAGGGGGCATGGGAAGCGCGCTCTTGCGCGCCTTAAGGTGGACTCTGCACGGCTTTTCTGCTAGAGCCGCCCGACTCAAAAGCCCGCGCCACTGCGGGGTTTTTGAGGCAACCCGACCGCAACAACGAAGGAGCAGCAGTGCAAGTTCTCGTTCGCGACAACAATGTCGACCAGGCCCTCAAGGCGCTTAAAAAGAAGATGCAGCGCGAGGGCATTTTCCGCGAGATGAAGCTTCGCGGTCATTACGAAAAACCATCGGAAAAGAAGGCGCGGGAAAAGGCGGAAGCGATCCGCCGGGCCCGCAAGCTGGCGCGCAAGAAGATGCAGCGCGAGGGCCTGCTGCCGATGAAGCCGCGCGTGGTTCCCGGCGCCGGTGGCCCTGGCCGCAGCGGCGGTGGCGGTGGCGCGCGCCGCTTCGGCTGATCCCAGCTTAAGGCGCAACAGAATTCGACCGGTGGCGCGGGCCGTAGGTGCCCGCGCTATTGTTTTGGCGCCTCGCTCGCGCCGAACACAAACCGCGTCCCCACCGCCGAATGGATCACCTTGTCGCCAAGGGCTGCGCGCGCAAGGTCGTAGAAGCGGTCGCCGGTGCAGTGGCCAACGATCAGGTAATTTGGATTTATTTTTTTGAATTCCTCGATGGTGTTGCGGATATAGGCATCGTCGAGTGGCGGCACGATGTGAAAGCCGCCAAGTACGGCGTGCACCTTGTCGACGCCGGACGCCTGCATGGCTTGGTGCACGGCGTTGATCACGCCGCGGTGGCTGCAGGAGGTGAGCACCACCAGGCCCTCGTCCCTGACGTTGTAGATGGTGGCGAGCTCGTGCTCGAAATCGTCGGGGATGTAGCGGCCGGTGTTTTTGTCCGCCGGCATCTTATCCGGATAGCAGCCGAAGCCGCCGAAAATGCCGACGATTTCATCGGTCGCCCGCAACGGCGTTTCGAATGAGTGTTGCCCGATGCGGCCGGTGGTGAAAGCGTGATCGGCCACGATCGCCGGCGCCTCCGCCATCATCAGCGAGAGATCGGCGTCGAGGATTGCCTGACGATCGAGCGCGCCGAAATTGCCGCCGGGATTGCGCCGCAGGCAAAAGCAATCCTCGCCGCCCACATAGAACGGCAGCTTTTTCTTGAGCGCGTCCTTGTGCGCCTTGAGGAAGCCGACCATGCCGCCGAAGTGGTCGTAGTGGCCGTGGCTGAGCACCATGGCGTCGAATAGCGACGGATCGACCTTCAAGATCTCCATGTTGTTGAGCAGCACTTCCGGCGTATAGCCGAAATCGATCAGCAGGTGACGGGTCTCATCGCCGCGATTCGATTCCGCATACATGGCGAGGCCCCATTCGCCGCTGAACACGGTGCGCGGCGGCTTGTCGGGATGGGTGTTCCCGCTGCGGCGCTCGATGGTGAGGCCGTCGCGCCGCTCGCTCGGCACGAACTGGATGACGATATTGTCGGTGACGACGCGCACGGCGAGCCGGTCCACCACCGGCACCTCGCCGCGCAGGGTCTTGGCGGGCTGCGTGCGGTTAGCGGCGGCTAGCGTCGCCATCATCGCCGAGACAAAGCCGGCACCGCCGGCGCAAAGCGAGCTCGCGGCCAGCGACGAGCCCGGTACGCAGTTGCACAGATTGAACAGCATGTGCGGATTTCCCCCGGCGAGACGTATTCAAGAGATCATATTCGTCGGGCGCACACCTTGTCCAACCCGCTAATGCAATTCCGCTAAAAACTTCCTGACCACATCCGCCGCCCCGTGGTCGTCAAGATCGACATGGGTGCCGTTGGGAAAGCGCACCATGCGCTTGGGTTCGTTGGCGAGCGCGAACAGCCGCTCGCCGAAGCGGACCGGCACCACGCGATCGCGCGCGCCGTGCAGCATCACGATCGGTGCCTTGACCTGCGCGATGCGCCGGTCGGAGCGGAAGGGATCCTTGATCAGCCAGCGCACCGGCACGAGGGGATAGGCGGCGGCGCCAATATCGGCGGCGCTGGTGAAGGGCGCATCGAGGATGAGCCCGCCCACTTTGTGCCCGGTGGCGAGCGCGATGGCGACTGCGGTGCCGAGCGATTCGCCCCACAGCACCAGGCGCGCCGGCTGATAGCGCGCCGCCGCGAAATCGTAAGCCGCGACGGCGTCGCGGATCAGCCCGGCTTCGCTGGGGCTGCCGCTCGAGCCGCCATAGCCGCGATAGCTGAGCGCGACGAGCCCGGTGCCGTCGGCGATCAGCCACTGGAAGCGGCCGACGCGCAGATCGAGCGCGCCGGCATTGCCCTGGAAATAGAGCACCACCGGCTTTGCCCCGCGCGGGGCGACGTGCCAGGCGATCAGCCTTTCACCATCTGAAGACGTGAGATGGACTTCTTCCGCCTGCGGCAGTCCGGCCTGGATCGGGGCGGTGTGCGTGGCGTCGGGGAAATACATCAACTTGCGCTGAAACACATACATCAGCGCCAGCAAGCCGCCATAGCCGAGCACAACGATGACGAGGAACAATTTGAAGCCGGTCATCACTCTCTCATAACACAAGCGTGAGCCGGCGCGGACTTGCCGGGGCTGCGCAATCCCCTTACGGTCCGGGCAAACGGCCTCAAGGGAGAAAAACGCCATGCCGCGCATACGCTATATCGAAGAGAGCGAGAAGACGCCGCAAACCACGGCGATGATCGAGTCCGCCAAGAAGACCGGCGCGCCCGATCCGCGCGTCGTCAGCATCATGACGCGCTCCAAGGCCGGAATCGCCTGGGTCGAATACTGGAACAAGCTGCTCTATCAGGGCGTGCTGCCGCACAAGCTTAAAGAAATGTGCCGCATCAAGATCTCGGTGGCGCACCAGTGCGGCTATTGCTCGACCGTGCGCTCGAACGTCGCCAAGGCGGAAGGGCTGACCGAGGACATGGTCAACGACGCGCTCGGTAACTATCAGGCGAGCGGCAAGCTCACCGCGCGCGAAAAGGCGGCGTTGCACTACGCCGCGCTGTTCAAGCAGGGCGAGCATGCCATCGACAAGGACGAGGTCTATCAGGAGCTTGCCAAACACTTCAACGACGAAGAAATCATCGAGCTCGGCCTGTTCTGCGCCGAGACCGACGGCGCCGGCAAGCTGGTCAAATCATTCGACGTGCTGAGCTGGGAAGATGCCTGTGAGCTCAATCCCAAGCTGGCGCAAGGCAACGTCACTGAGGCCGCCGAATAGCGATTAGATTTGTTTGCGCATGCCTTCGGGTCGAGCTCGAGGGCATGCTTTTTTTGGGAAAACCGGTTCCCATCCCCGATCAGGCCGGGGACGGGCATTACGCGATCACGCGCTAGTCGACCGGAAACGCCATGGTGGAAAGCAGCGCCAGCGCCGTCTGGCGGCTGTCGAGCCGCGTGTGCTGCACCACAATCGGCACGTTCGACACGATGACGCTGGAGAAATCCGTGTCCCTGGGCACCGGCTCCGGATCGGTGAATTCGTTGAAGCGCAGATGGCTGGTGCGCTGCGCCCCCACGGTGAAACGGTAGGGACCGACCGGCGCGCGTTTGGAGAAATAGATGGTCACCTCCACCTTTGCGTCTTTATTGCCGGCGTTGAGGATGCAGATGGTTTCGTGGCTGGTGAGCTGGCGAGTCTCGCCGGTCGAGGCCGGCGGGATATAGCCTTCCGCCACGGCCCAAGTGCGGCGTCCGATTAATTTTGCCATAGCGTTTACCCCTTTCCTTTGCCGATAAAGCCGCCGACGCGGCCGGTGTGCCGTTCATGAGCGATGCCGGCATCGGTGCCATAAGGGTGGCCGCCGAAGCCGTGGCGCATCATGGCGACCGCGCGCGCAGAATCGCGGTCAGCGTCGCGCGAGGCGACGAGCTGCACCACCGACTGGGTGATCACCGGAATCGGCACCTCCATGTGCAGCGCGTCGTCGACCAGCCAGTTCACTTCGCCGGTGTCCTCGACATAGGACGGCACTTTCGCGAGGCCGCCCTGCTCCCGATAGGTCTTCTCCATCAGGTCGACCAGCCAGGAGCGCACCACCGAGCCGTGCCGCCAGTTTTCAAGAATATCGGCGATGGCGAGCGGCTCGCGATAGTGCGCGAGCAGGTCGACGCCCTCGCCGATCGCCTGCAACATGCCGAATTCGATGCCGTTATGCACCAGCTTGACGAAATGCCCGGCGCCCGGCCCGCCGCAGTGGATATAGCCGCCTTCGACCGCGAGCTTGCGCAGCATTGGCTCGACCGCCGCGACCGGCTCGCGCTCGCCGCCGACCATGAAGCAGGCGCCTTCCAGCGCGCCGCCCGGTCCGCCGGAGGTGCCGGCATCGATAAAATGGATGCCCTTTTGCTTGAGGCGCGCGTGGCGGCGGATGGAATCGCCCCAATAGGAATTGCCGCCGTCGGCGATGATGTCGCCCGGCGCAAGGATACCGTCGAGCTCGTCGAGCACGGCGTCGACCGGCGGGCCGGCGGGCACGTAGAGGATGACAAAGCGCGGCGGCTTGAGCAGCTTGGCGAAATCCTTGAGTTCGGCCGCCGGTTTCAGGCCGGCGCGCTTGAGATCGTCGGATATGGGGCGGGTATCGAGGCCGGCCACGCCGAAGTGATGGGCGAGCGCATTTTTCGCCATCCCGGCCCCCATTTTGCCGAGACCGATAATGCCGAAGCTGTCCAGCGGTTGGGACATGTGCAAAATCTCCTGATGTGAGGTTTGCCCTTGACCGATCATACGCCGCGGGGCGCTTGATTGCATCGGCGGCAACCGGGAACGACGGTTTTTTTGTCCGCGAACGATCGGCTAGGTGAACGCCATGCTAATCCGGCCAGGCGAAGCGAACGACGACGACGCCATCTGGGCCATCCTGGAGCCGACCTTCCGCGCCGGCGAAACCTATCCAATCCCGCGCGACATTTCCCGCGCGGACGCGCTGGCCTACTGGCGCGCGCCGGGACACGCGGTGTTGATCGCCGAGCAAGGCGGCCAGGTGGTCGGCACCTATTACCTGCGCGCCAACAATCGCGGCGGCGGGGCGCATGTGGCCAATTGCGGCTACATCGTCGCGCCCGCGGCAACCGGGCGCGGGGTGGCGCGGACGATGTGCGCACATTCGCTGGAGGAGGCGAGACAGCGCGGGTTCCGCGCCATGCAGTTTAACTTGGTCATCGCCTCCAACGCGCGGGCGGTGAAGCTGTGGCAATCTTGCGGCTTTACGATCGTGGGCACCCTGCCCGAGACCTTCCAGCACCCGCGGCTCGGCCTGGTCGATGCCTTTGTGATGGTGCGCAAGTTGTAGCGCGCCGGTGACACGGCGGCAAAAGTTGCCGCGACCGACGCCGCCCGCGGGCACGTACGCGCAATGTGCAACTGCCGCTGCCGGCGGAAGTCGCGCGTTGATGCGCGGCGCGGCCGATGATTACTGCTTCTTCTTCTTTTTCCTTCTTTTCTTCTTTTTCCGGGCGAGGTAAGCGCCCACCTTCTTGGACGAGTGGCCGGCCGCTCGCACCGCCGCCTTCAGCGCGGCCGGCGTGACCTTGAACTTTTTCGACCAGTAGCGGACCTCGTAAGGCTGGCTTACGGCAATCAACCGGCGATCCGCACGGGCACGCTTCTTTTTTCGCTTTTTGGCCATTTTGCTTCCCCTTAGAAGCGAATCAGTGATGCCGGGCTAACATAGCCGGTTGGCTGCGCCGGCGTAACCGAAGGTGGTCATTCCGCTGTTGATGACTCTGATGGGAAGAGCTACGGCGCCACAACACGCCATTCGGGCGCGGACCGATGTGAGGGAAATCGACCGCTCGCCGGTGCGGAAGGCGCGTACCGGGGCCTGCGCTACATCGCCTTGACGATGCTCTCGGTCATCTTCTTGGCGTCGCCGAGCAGCATCATGGTGTTGTCGCGGTAGAACAGCGGGTTGTCGATGCCGGC
>CAZLWN010000089.1:0-15789 GCA_964563195.1 uncultured Undibacter sp.
CGAAATCGTGTTCGAGGCGGAATTGCTCGGAGCCGTAGCCGTTGCGCTGCTTGATACCGCGCTCGGTATATTGGCCGTTGCGGCACATGTCCCATTCGCCGGCGGCGCAGGCCGGACAGGGCACCGGATCGGGCCGACGCACGATGCCGACCACGAGGTCGCCGGCTGCAAAGCCGCTGCCGGCCGGCGCATGCTCGACGCGGCCGAGCGATTCGTGGCCGATGATGAGGCGCTGCGCCCCGGGCGGCGCCCAGCCATAGGCGCCTGAAATAATCTCGCGGTCGGTGCCACAAATGCCGAGCGCCAGCGCGCGCACCAGGATATCGCCGTCGCTTTGCGGCGGCGGCGGAACGTCTTCAAGCTTGATGGAATTGGGCCGGCCGGGCTCGACGGTCAGTGCGCGCATGCGAAAGGGCTCCTGTGACCGTCCGCTTGCACACTAGCATGGCGATTTCCGCCGCCCAAGCAAGGCGACGGCCAGCCGCGGCGGTACCGCCACCGTCAGACCGCGTTCTGTACCGAGGCCACCTGATAGGTGTGCATCTCGTCATCTTCGTCACGGATCGAGACATATTCGCCCTGGCGAAAGGCGTGGGCGCCGAAGCGATAGCCGCTCTCGTCGTCGTCGGCCCGCTCCGGGTTGTAATCGAACGTCCAGCGCGCATGCTCAGGGCCGCCGGGCTTGTGCACCAAGATGCCGATCTCGTCGTCCTCGCCCTCCCAGAACCGGCGCACCCGGCAATTGTCGCGATGCTGGCGCCACTGCTCGAGGTCGATATGACCGTTGTCGTCGAGCGGGGCCACGAATTCGTAACCATGCCGCGGCGAGCCCTGCGGGAACTCCTTGGAGCGGGCGAGATTGAGCCTGATGCGCTTGAAATTGTGCGGCAGCGTGGTCACTGGAAGCGTCTCCAATCGTCAAATGGTTGAGTTTATCTGGCACATCATGGCCACATCCAGCAAACCTGCGTATTGACCTGGATCAGTCTGGAGCCGCACGGCCGGGCCCACGATACCGCCGATACATGGCCCGCGGGATGAGGACGTCAAAGGACACCATGAGCCCGGCCGAGGGTACACAAAAGGCGGTCCTGGACTTTCTTGGCCAGCATGCGACCCACGGCGGCGCCAAGATCACGCGCATCGACACCCACGCCGCTTCGGTGTTCCTCGCCGGCGAGCGCGCCCTCAAGATCAAGCGCGCGGTGCGCTTTCCCTTCCTCGATTATTCCACGCTGGAGAAACGCAAAAGTGCCTGCGAGGCCGAGATCGCGGTCAACCGGGCGTTCGCGCCGGCGATCTACCGCGGCGTGGTGGCGATCACGCGCGCACCTGGTGGCGGCTTTGCGATCGGCGGCGACGGTGCGCCGGTGGAATGGGCCGTGGAAATGCGGCGCTTCGATGAGTCGAAAACGCTCGATCATCTCGCCGAGCGTGGCGCGATCGACGGTGCCCTTGCCGACGCGCTCGGGCGCGCGGTGGCGAAAGCGCATGCGTTGGCGCCTGTGGCGACCGGCTTCGGATTTGCCGAAGAGCTTGCCGAGATTATCGCGCAGAACGACGCCGAGCTCGCCGCCACACCCGACTTGTTTCCAGCGCCGCAATTGACCGCGCTCGCCTCAGGCACGCGCGCGGCGTTTGCGCGATTGCGTCCATTGCTTGAGCAGCGCCAGCGCGCCGGTTTCGTGCGCCGCTGCCACGGCGATCTGCACCTCGGCAATATTGTCCTGCTCGACGGCGAACCGACTCTATTCGATGCCATCGAATTCGACGCGAACCTGGCCACCGGCGACGTGTTCTACGATCTCGCCTTCCTGCTGATGGACTTGATCGAGCGCGGACTTGGGCCCGCCGCCAATATCGTGCTCAACCGTTATCTCAATGAGACGCAGCGGCTCGAGAATCTCGATGTGCTGGCGGCCTTGCCGCTTTTCCTGTCGATGCGCGCGGCGATCCGTGCCAAAGTCACCGCCGCGCGCGCCAAGCACAGCGATAAACGTGTACAAGCCGAGCAGAGCGCGCGCGACTATTTCGCGCTGGCGCAAAGACTATTGGTGCCGCCGAAGCCGGTTCTGGTGGCGGTAGGCGGCTTGTCGGGCACCGGCAAATCGTGGCTCGCGCACACGCTGGCACCGGAGTTGTGGCCGGCGCCTGGCGCGGTGGTGCTGCGCAGCGACGTCGAACGCAAGGTCTTGTTCGGCTTGGCCGAGACCGAGCGCCTGCCGCAGCCGGCCTATGCGCCGAAGGTCACTGCCAAGGTCTATGGCACGCTCGAGGACAAGGCGCGCCGCGTCATCGTCGCCGGTCATTCGGCGATCGTAGACGCGGTGTTCGCCGACGCCGGCGAGCGGGCCGCCATCGCACGTGCGGCGGGCGGCGCGGCGTTCTACGGGCTGTTTCTCATCGCCGATCTTAGCGTCCGTATCGCCCGTGTCGGAGCCCGGCCGGCGGACGCTTCCGACGCCGATGCCGCGGTCGCCCGCCGCCAGGAACAATACGATCTCGGCGCCATTGACTGGCAGAAGGTGGACGCCGGCGGCGATCCGCCCGAGACGCTGCGCCAAGCACGCGCGGCGCTTGGGTTACCGTAGAGCTATGCGCCGGCCGGCCCGCTGCCCCGCCGGCCTGCCCCTTGGCGGGCGGTGCCAAAACATTGCATAGCTGCACGTTCACGCCCTGCCGGTCTTCTCAATGCAAGCTGCCGCCAAAAGCCGAGGAGTTTTCGCGCGCCACCTGGCGGTCGGGCTTGCCGGCTATTGCTGCTTTATCAATCTTTATTCGCCGCAGTCGATCTTGCCTTTGCTCTCGCAGGAATTCGGCGCGGGCGCCGCCGAGGTTTCCACCATCATCACGGTGAGCACGCTGGCGGTAGCGCTGACCGCGCCGTTCACCGGCGCGGTTGCCGACGTGCTGGGGCGCAAGCGGGTGATCGTCGCGGCGATGTTTGTGCTGGCGGTGCCGACCGTGATGGTCGGGCTGGCGACGAGCCTGTCGGCGCTCATCTTCTGGCGCGCAGTGCAGGGGCTGGTGCTGCCACCGATCTTCGCGGTCACCGTCGCCTATATCGGCGACGAATGGCCGCGCCAGGAAGCGACCACGGCCGCCGGCATCTACAGTTCGGGCTCGAGCCTGGGCGGATTCAGCGGCCGGCTGGTGACCGGCTTCTGCGCCGACCTGGTCGGCTGGCGCTGGGGATTTTTCGCGCTCGCCGGGATTGCCCTCGCCGGCGCGAGTGCCGTCGCGTTTCTGCTGCCGCATGAGCGTAAATTCGTGCGTTCGGAAGGCTTGCTCGCCTCCGGGCGGCAGATGCTCGCGCATTTCCGCAACGGCCAATTGGTCGCGACGTTCGCGGTCGGATTCGGCGTGCTGTTTAATTTCATCTGCACGTTCACTTATGTCAGCTTTCATCTTGCCGCCCCGCCCTACAATCTCTCGGCCAGCTGGCTCGGCGCGCTGTTCGTGGTCTATCTCGCCGGCACCGTGCTCACGCCGTGGGCCGGCTGGGCGGTCGGGCGGTTCGGGCGGCGGCACTTCACGGCACGGGTGATCGCGCTGTGGGGCGTCGGCATCGCGCTGACGCTGGCGCCCTCGCTGCCGTTGATCATATTGGGCCTCGCCATCAGCGCCGGCTGCGGGCTAATCTGCCAGGCGATCTCCACCGGCTATGTGACCGTCACCGCCAAGGCCGGCCGCTCCTCGGCGGTCGGGCTTTACGTCACCAGTTTTTATGTCGGCGGCAGCTTCGGCGCGGCGCTGGGCGGCGTCGCCTGGACATTGGGCGGCTGGCCGGCCTGCGTCGCCTTGGTGGCGGCGATGCTGTTGGTCATGGCGGGTATCGTGTTTTTCGCCTGGGCCTGCGGCGTGCCGGCCGCCGCCGCCGCGCCGCCGATCGAGCCGCCTTAGGTTTTAGCGGGCACTCGGGTGCCACAACGGCGCATAGCCGCGCGCGAGCACGGTCAGGATCGACGGCGGCGTGAGCACGTCCACCTCGATCCCGCGCGGGCGTTCCTGTCTGCTGACGTAGCCTGCCGGCATCCAGTGCAGCAGCCGATCCGCACGCACGGCGAAGGGCACTCCATCGATGACGACGATCGCCCCGTCCGGCAGCGCGTCGAGCGTGCGGCGATGGGTGCGTTTGGCGCGACCAATCAACCGCTCGGCATGCAGGACTTTGTCCATCGCTGCGGCGCTCGCGCGCTTCGGCTTGCCGGAGAACAAAGCTGCGAACCGCTCGGCGTCCTTGCGCCGGCATTCGAAACAAGGCCGGCGACCGGCGGCAAAACCCGTCGCTTCATCGCAAAAGAACAGTTCGCTGTAGCCATCGCCCCAGACCCGGCGATGGCGGTCGTTGAAGGCGAGCTTGCAGCAGATCCATTTTTTCGAGGCCCAGCGCCGCGCCCCAAGCCTGCGCTGCGCGTCATGCAGCCGCCCGCCGCGGTTGCCCATCAGAAGGCCGCGCGACGGCGTTGCGATGAATTCGCCGAAGGGTGAGACGCGGTTTTGCAGCGGCATTGGCGGACGCTCAAATGCATGATGGCCGGAACCGGGCCGGCCACCATACTAGACTCAAGATGACTCCACTAAGCGGCAGCTGGCGCGTCTTGGCGATAACCTAGACGGCAGCCGCCATCGCCGACTTTCTCGCCGCGATCGCGAAACGGCGCAGTGTTTCCGCAGCGGCGAGACCGAACAGCAGTTTCGACGTCAAACTCACCGCATAGGGCACCAATTGCACGAAGGCCGGGCTGATCGCCGGCAGCAACACGAAGAAGTTCAGCACCCAGACTGCGCCAAGCGCCGCGAGCACGCTTGCATAGCCGCCACTCACGCCCAGCCGATGCGCCATCGTCTGCCACAGGCCAGCTACCGCAACGCCCAACAGCACCGCCAGCGCCATGTGCACGACCACGCCCATCGCGACGGACGCCGTTGGCAGCAAGGCGGTGACGCCGACCGCCGTGGTCACGCCGCGCGCCAGGACAGCCGCATCGCCGCCGGTGAGCGCTGCATAGAGCGAAATCCAAATAATTTCCGCGACCCCGCCCGCTGCGCCGGCGAGGATGCCGTGTTTGATCACTTCACTCATGGTCCATCGGCCTGTCATCATCACACTGCTCCTGCCAAAACTGCCAATTTAAAATTTATAGATCAAAGCGATTGCCAGCGGATTGACCGATGTCAATCGATGTCAAAAGCATTGCTTGGCACGCGCAAATGAAAACGCCCGCCATAGGCGGGCGTTCGGATCATGAGGCGCAGAGGCGCTACCCCTGCGGCTGCGGGGCGACCTCGCCCGCCGGCGGCTCGGGCCGCGGACGCGGCTTGCCGGCCGGCGGCACTGCGGAGGAGCGCGGCGTGGCCGGCTCGATCACCGATTCCCGCACCGGCCGCTTGCCCTTAAACAGATCGGTGATTTCGTCGCCGGTCAGCGTCTCAAACTCGAGCAGACCGCGCGCCAGCGTTTCGAGGTCGGCGCGTTTGTCGGTGAGGACCTGCGTGGCCTCGGCATAGCCGGCCTCGACCAGCTTGCGAATCTCGGTGTCGATCTTGCGCGAGGTCTCCTCCGAGATGTTCTGCTGACGCGACACCTGGTAGCCGAGGAACACCTCGTCCTGGTTTTCCCCATAGGCAACTGTGCCGAGCTCGTCGGACAGGCCCCAGCGCGTCACCATCATGCGCGCGAGCTTGGTCGCCTGCTCGATGTCGCTAGCCGCCCCGCTCGTCACTTTGTCCTTGCCGAACACCATTTCCTCGGCCACGCGCCCACCCATCATGATGGCGAGGCGCGAGGTCATCTGCTCGCGGCTCATCGACAGCTTGTCGCGCTCGGGCAGTTGCATGACCATGCCGAGCGCGCGGCCGCGCGGAATGATAGTGGCCTTGTGCACCGGGTCGGTGGCCTTGACGTTGAGCGCAACGATGGCATGGCCGCCTTCGTGATAGGCGGTGAGCATCTTTTCCTCGTCGGTCATCACCAGCGACTTGCGTTCGGCGCCCATCATCACCTTATCCTTGGCGTCCTCGAATTCGGACTGGGTGACCATGCGCTTGTTGCGGCGCGCCGCCATCAAGGCCGCTTCATTGACCAAATTGGCCAAGTCGGCGCCGGAGAAGCCGGGCGTGCCGCGCGCGGTCGTTTTCAGGTTCACGTCCGGCGCCAGCGGCACCTTCTTCACGTGAACCTTGAGGATATTTTCGCGGCCGACCACGTCAGGATTCGGCACCACCACCTGACGATCGAATCGGCCGGGGCGCAATAGCGCAGGATCGAGCACGTCGGGCCGGTTGGTGGCGGCGATCAAGATGATGCCTTCGTTGGCTTCGAAGCCGTCCATCTCGACCAGCAACTGATTTAATGTCTGCTCGCGCTCGTCGTTGCCGCCGCCGAGGCCGGCGCCGCGATGACGGCCGACCGCGTCGATTTCGTCGATGAAGATGATGCAGGGCGCGTTCTTCTTGGCCTGCTCGAACATGTCGCGCACGCGGGAAGCGCCGACGCCGACGAACATTTCGACGAAGTCGGAGCCGGAGATGGTGAAGAACGGCACATTGGCTTCGCCGGCGACCGCGCGCGCGATCAGTGTCTTGCCGGTGCCGGGAGGCCCGACCAGCAACACGCCGCGCGGAATGCGTCCGCCCAGGCGCTGGAATTTGCCGGGGTCGCGCAGGAATTCGACGATTTCCTGCAAGTCCTGCTTGGCTTCGTCGACGCCGGCGACGTCCTCGAAAGTGACGCGGCCATGCGCCTCGGCCAGCAATTTCGCTCTGCTCTTGCCGAAGCCGAGCGCCTTGCCGCCGGCGCCTTGCATCTGGCGCGAAAGGAAAATCCACACGCCGATCAGCGCGATGAACGGCAGCCACGACACCAGCAGCGAAACGAACCACGGAACGTTGTCCGATGGCGGCCGCGCGGTGATCGAGACGCCCTTGGAATAGAGCTTCTGAATCAGGCCCGGATCGTTGGGCGCATAGGTCTGGAAGTTGGTGCCGTTAGAGAAGGTGCCGTGGATTTCCGGCCCCTGGATCACCACGTCGCGCACACGGCCCTGGTCGACCTCGCTGAGCAATTGCGAGAACGAGACCTCTTGCGAATTAGTGCGTTGGCCCGGGTTCTGGAACAGCGTGAACAGCGCCAGCAGCAGCAGGACGATGATCACCCAGAGGGCGAAATTGCGTAAATTGGCGTTCATGCGCAGCCCTTGACCGCCGCGCGCTTAGGCGCTGCGGCTTTTTTTCTTATGCCCAGGTTTCGTGGCGACTTCACGTCCACCTGTCCCTTCCCAATGTAGGCAGTGCCGTGGTCAAGGGAAAGCCCTCGAATCTTGATATTCTAGCGCCTTTCCGCCGTTTTGACTTTGCCACGTCCGGCCGTGGTTAAGGATCTACGACGCCGCGGCGGCGCCCTTTCCACGACAATTCGGCCCGCGGCGAGCGTCACCAGCGCGCCGGCCAGGCTGCGCCGAAAGCGGGCATTACCGGCATTTTGGGCGTCGTCGAGCGCCGTTTTCAGCGATTCGAGCTTGGAAAGCTCCACCGGGCCTTCATCGCCCACCTTGGCCACTGCTCGTCCAAGCAGGCGCAGCGCGATTTCGGCCGGCAGTTGTGCCAAGCCGCCTGCGTCGAAGCTGTTCGAACCCGGGCCGGAAGGCTGTGCTGCCAGGTTCTCCTCGGCACGGGCGGCGGCCGCTTCGATCGCCAGGTCCGCCCGCTTGAGCCGCCGCGCCAATAGCGCCAGACGGCGCGCATTGAGCCCCTCGTGGGCGAGCGCCGGCATCAGGCCGCGTAGCCGCGCGCGTGCAAAGCGCGGATCGCGGTTGCTTGGGTCCTCGGCGAATGGGATTTTCGCTGCACGCAGGGTGGCGACCAGCCGTGCCTTGGGGATGTCGAGCAGCGGGCGCACCAGCCTGACCTGCCCGTCGCCGGGCAGAATCGCGAACCGGCTCATGCCCGCCAGCCCGGTGATGCCGCTGCCGCGGCTCATGCGGATCAACACAGTCTCGGCCTGATCGTCGAGCGTGTGCGCGGTAAGCACGTGGGCGCCGCCGGCTGCCCGTGCGGCGTCGCCGAGCAACCGGTAGCGCGCTGCCCGCGCCGCCTGCTGCAACCCGGTCGCGGGCTTGACGCCGCGCCAGGCAAGCGTGCGATGCGCAATGCCGAGCTTGCGCGCCAGCCGTGCGACTGCGGCCGCTTCACGTTTGGATTCCTTGCGCAGAGCGTGATCGACGGTGACCGCAACCAGCTTCGGCGGCGCTTTAAGCGATTGCCGCCAGCGCGCCGCAAGCCACATCAGCGCGACCGAATCCGGTCCGCCGGACACCGCAAGCACCAGCGCGGGCAAACGATCGAGACCGGAGAAAAGCGTTTTTGCTTCCGACGCCGAAACCGGGCTGGCGTCAGCAATGGACACGCTTCTGTTCCCGCGCCACGCCGCGCTTCACAGCCGACGAGGCGCGCGGATATTTGCGCCCGACCTCGGCAAAGGTCGCGCAAGCCGCTTCCTTCTGATGCAACGCGGCGAGCGACTGGCCGAGACGCAGCAGCGACTCCGGCGCCTTGCCGGATTGCTCGTATTTGGTGGAAACCGCCAGGAAAGATTCCGCAGCGTCGCGATAGCGTTGCTGCTGGAACTGGCTTTCGCCCAGCCAATATTGCGCATCCGGCAGCAGGCGCTCTTTCGGATATTTGCGTACAAAGTCGCGGAAGGCCTGCTCGGCCAGCGCATAGTCCTTGTGCAGCACATAGCCGTAGGCCAGCTGGTATTCATCCTTGGGCGAGGTCGACGGCGGCAAAGTCGCGAGCCGCACGCCGGTCGCGCTGGTGTTACCTGGCGGTGGCGGCGGCAGTTGCGAAGCCTGCGGCTGCGGCGCTTGGGTGGCCGGCGGCGGCGCTGCTGGCTCTGGCTCTGGCGCCGGTGCCGCGACTGGCGCATTGCCGGCGAGCGTCGACAGATCGAGCGGCGCGCCAGCGGCGCGGCCGCCCGGTGCGCCGACTGGCGGTTCATTGGTCATGGTCTGCGGCGGACCCGCCGTCGCCGCGTTGCCGAGCGTGTGCGGAACGCCCGGCGCGTCAGGATGCCGCGAGGGATCGAACACATCGGAACGTTGCCCCGGCGCGGCGGCCGGCGCGGCATTGCCAGTCGGCGGCGCGGTGGGTCCCGCCGACGCGCCACCTCTCGCGCCCAGTTGCTGCAAGCGGTATTCGGTGTCGTCCTGCATGCGCTTGAGCTGCATCTGCAGCATTTGATTTTGGTGCTGCAATTGCTCGATGGTGCCGGTGAGCTGGCGCAGCGCATTCTCGATTCGGCTGACGCGGCCGCTGAGATCGCCGCCGTCGGCCTGCACCGCTTGCGGCGCCGCCGCCGGGGGTTGTTGCGTCTCGGGCTGCTGCCGCTGTTGTTCGCGGTTGGGGTTGAACAGATTGTCGAGGAAGCCGCCGGATGAACGATCCTGCGCGAGCGCCGTGCCCGGCGCGCACAGCAGCGCCGCGGCGAGGACAGCGGCCGGAAGCGTGCAAGCGAGATGCGCGCAGAGACGGATACGTGTCATCGGCGAATTCGGTGGCAGACGGCCATGAATAATGAATGATTGCAGTCGGTTCCTAGCATAGCCTGTCGAGTACGACCAGAATATGGCCGCAGCGCGCGGGGAAAAAGGCGCAAAACCGCCGCTCGTCAAGTCGGCCCTCGTTATTTCGCAGCCGCGCCGGCCGCCCGACGGCGGCGGCGATCGGCCAGCCATTCCTCGAAACGCTGCACCACCACGTAGAACGACGGCACGAATAACACCGCCAGGCAAGTCGAGGAGATCATGCCGGTGAACACCGCGATACCGATCGAGGCGCGGGCATTGGCGCCGGCGCCGGTCGCCAGCACCAGCGGCAGCACGCCGAAAATGAAGGCGAAAGACGTCATCACGATCGGCCGGAAGCGGGCGCGCGCGGCTTCCACCGCGGCGTCCGTGATCGCCTTGCCGCCGTCGCGCAGCTCGCGCGCAAACTCAACGATCAGGATGGCGTTCTTGGCCGACAATGCAATCAGCAGCACGATACCGATTTGGGTGTAAAGGTTGTTGTCGATGTGCAGTGCCCTAATTGCCGCCACCGGCCCCACCAGTGAAATCGGCACCGCCAGGATCACCGCCAGCGGCCGATACCAGCTCTCGTATTGCCCGGCCAGCACCAGATAGACCAGCAACAGCGCCATGGCGAATACGAGATACATCTGGTTGCCGACGAGGTTCTCCTGATAGGACATGGCCG
Organism: uncultured Undibacter sp.; assembly: GCA_964563195.1. GTDB lineage: Bacteria > Pseudomonadota > Alphaproteobacteria > Rhizobiales > Xanthobacteraceae > Pseudolabrys. Next base: position 10,258 of record CAZLWN010000089.1, read on the forward strand.
ACCAATCGTAGTCAACATGCGGCGGGAAAGACTTCTTGGCGATCTGATCCATCAGCGCGATCGCCTGCCCGCTTGAATAGCCGCGCGCGGGCATGCCGATGATGGTCGCGGACGGATAGAGATTGTAGAGGCTGATCAGCGCGGGTCCCGTGACCGGCGTGATCTTCACTAGCGTGCCGAGTGGAATCATGTTGCCCGCGCTGTTGCGCACCGACAGGTGGTCGATATCGCCGATGCGCTGGCGGAATTCAGAATCGGCCTGCACGAACACCTGGAACGTGCGCCCGAACTTGGTGAACTGGTTGACATAACTCGAGCCGAGATAGCCCGAGAGCGCATTGAAGACCTGATCGATGTTCACCTGCAGCGCCTGCGCCTTCACCCGGTCGAGCTCGATCGAATATTGCGGGATATTGGCGCGGAACGAGCTCAGCGCCAGCCGGATACTCGACTGCGAAGCGGCGTTGCTGACGGTGGAGTCGACCACGCGCGCGAGCTTGACGTAATCGGCGCTCGTATCCTTCAAGTTGACCTGCATGGTGAAACCGGCCGAAAAGCCGATGCCTTGGATCGGCGGCGGCGGCAGCACGCGGATCTTGGCCTCCTCGACCTGGTCCAACGCGCTGTTGAGGCTTTGCAGCATCGGCAGCAGACCCTGCGCCTTGCCGCGCACCGCCCAGTCCTTGAGCATGATATAGGCGACGCCGCCGCTCGAGAGCGAGGCGTTGTTGTCGAGCGCCGAGACGCCGGCGATGGTGACGACCTCGTCAACGCCGGGCGTCTTGCGCGCGAGCGCGCTGACTTTGTTGAGCACCTTCTGCGTGCGCACGAGCGAGGCGCCGTCCGGCAGCTGGACATTCGCCACCACGTAGCCCTGGTCTTCGAACGGAATGAACCCGGTCGGGATGCGCGTGAATTCGAAGATCGTGCCCACAATAATCGCGAGCGCCACCAGCACGAAGATGCCGGCATGCCCGACCAGCCGCCGCATCAGGCCGGCATAGCCGGCTTCCACCTTGGCGTAGGCTGCGTCGAACGCACGGTAGGCGATGTTACGCTTTTCCACCGGGACGGTCGGGCGCAGCCACAGCGCGCATTGCGTCGGCTTCAGCGTGACCGCGTTGATGGCGGAAATCAACGCGGTGGCCGCGATCACCAGTGCGAACTGCGCGTACATCTGCCCGGTCAGGCCGGGCAGGAACGCCGCCGGCAGAAATACCGACAGCAGCACCAGCGTGATGCCCACGATGGGGCCGAACAGCACCTGCATGGCCGCGATCGAGGCCTGCCGTCCGTCCATGCCGCGGTCGATATTGTGGGCGGCGCCCTCCACCACGATGATGGCGTCGTCGACCACGATGCCGATTGCCAGCACGATGGCAAACAAGGTTGCGAAATTGACGGTGAAGCCGAGCGCCGCCATGGCGGCGAAGGCGCCGATGATGGTCACCGGCACCGTCGTCGCCGGCACCAGCATGGCGCGCCAGTCCTGCAGGAACACCAGGATGACGATAAGCACCAGGATCGCCGCCTCGAATAAGGTCTTGTAGACCTCGTCGATCGACGCCTTGACGAAGACCGTGATGTCGAACGGCACGTCATAGGCTAGCCCCTGCGGAAAAGCGCGCGCGAGTTCGGTCATGCGCTTCTTCACTTCTGTCGCCACGTCGAGCGCGTTGGCGCCGGGCGCAAGAAAAACACCGACGCCCGCCGCCGGATTGCCGTCGAGTTCGAAAACCTGCCCGTAGGTCTGCGCGCCAAGCTCGACCCGTCCGATGTCGCTCACGCGCGTGATCTGACCGTTAGAGCCGGTCTTGACGATGACATTGGCGAATTGACTGGGATCATCGAGGCGCCCGGCGACGTTCAAGGTGTATTGAAATGCCACGGTGTCGGGCCCCGGCGGCGTTCCGATCTGCCCGGCGGTGACCTGCACGTTCTGCTGCTGCAGGGCTCCGATCACGTCCTGCACGTTGAGGCCGCGCGCCTTGACCTTCTCCGGGTCGAGCCAGACCCGCATGGCATATTGGCCGGAGCCGAACACCGTGACGTTGCCGACACCGGGAAGACGCGAAATCTCGTCCTGCAGATTGATGGTGGCGTAGTTCGCCATGTACAGACTGTCGTAGCGACCATTGGGCGAGGACAGCGTGACGATCTGCAGGATCGAGGTCGATTTCTTCTGCACCACCACGCCTTGCGTCTGCACCGCGCTCGGCAAGGCCGACAAGGCCGTCGACACGCGGTTCTGCACCAGCACCTGCGCAAAATTCAAATCGGTGCCGATCTTGAAGGTCACTGTCAGCGAATAGCTGCCGTCCGCGGCGGCATAGGACTGCATGTAGATCATGCCCTCTACGCCGTTGACCTGCTGCTCGATCGGCAGCGCCACGGTGTCGATGACGGTGCGGGCGCTGGCGCCGGGATAGCGCGTGGTCACCTGCACCGTCGGCGGCACCACTTCGGGATATTGCGCCACCGGCAACGCCGACAGCGCGACCAGACCGATCACGACCGTCAGGATCGCGATCACGTTGGCGAGGACGGGTCGCTCGATGAAGAATTTCGAGAACATGACGGCGCCTTTTACTTCGCGCCAGGCATCGCTGCCGCGTCGTGCGGATCCACTTTCTGGCCGGGCACGGCGCGCAACAGACCGGCCACGACGACCCGGTCATCCGGCTTGAGGCCCTTTTCGATCACCCGCAGCGTGCCCTCGCGCGCGCCGATCGCGACATTGTGCTGCTCGACCACGTTGTCCTTGTTGACCACGAGCAGGTAGCGCCCGCTTTGATCGGTGCCGAGCGCGGCATCGGGCACCAGCAGCGCGTTTTCTTCTTTTTCCGTCGGAACGCGCACGCGCACGAACAGGCCGGGCAGCATCACACGCTCGGGATTGTCGAGGATGGCGCGCGCGGCCAGCGTCCCAGTCGAGGGATCGACCGTCGGCGAGGCATAGTCGAGATGGCCGACGTGGGGATAGCCGTCCTCGGTCTGCAAACCGACCTCCACCGGGACTTTCTTGAGATCCTCCGGCGTGAGCCCGCGCTTGCGGATTTCGGCGCGGATTCGCAGCACGTCCTGCTCGCTGACATTGAAATTCACATAGATCGGATCCGTCTGCACGATGGCCGCCAGCACCGTCGGGCTCGCGCTGCCGCCGACATAGGCGCCGATCGACACCGTGCGCGCAGTGGCGATGCCGTCGAACGGCGCCGTCACGCTGGCGTATCCGTAGTTCATGGCAGCCAGCTGCGTGCTGATTTCGGCTTGTGTGAGATTGGCGCGGGCGGTGTCGCGTGCAGCCTTTGCGCTGTCGACCGCCGACTGGGAAACGGCGTTGGTCTTGATGAGCACGGCTTGCCGCTGGTAATCGGCGTCGGTCTGGGTGACCGTGGCGCGGGCGCTTTCCTCGGCGGCCTTGGCTTGGTCCAGCTTGAGTTTGTAGGTTTCCGGCTCGATCGTGAACAACACGGTGCCTTTCTTCACGAATTCGCCGTCGTTGTAATTGATGGATTGGACAAAGCCGGAGACGCGCGCCACCAGATCGGCGGTGTTGACCGCGGCGGTGTTGCCGGTGGCCTGCAGATAATGCGTCACCGTGCGTTTGACCGGCGTTGTCACCGTCACCTTTGGCGGCGGCGGCGGCACATACGTGTTGCGCTCATCGCAGTCCGCGAGTGTTGCGAGCGCCAGCAGCGCTGCCGCAGCCATTCGCCAACTTCGTTGTGCCGTCGGCGATCCGCTCATTATCACCACCCCCGCGGCCGATGGTCGGCGGGCGGTGATGATTATGGTTCACGCCCCTTGCCGCCCCGGATACGCCAAGCTTCCGCGATTTACGCGGATTTGCAAGCCACAAGGGGCTGACGATAGGCAACCGGCGGCGCGATGGCGCCGCTCGACCGGTATTTGCACGGACGAACGCGTCGCTTATGAGCTCGCGTTGAGCACCGTCACCGCGCGGCGGTTCTGCGACCAGCAGGAAATATCGTCGCACAGCGCCACCGGTCGCTCCTTGCCGTAGGAGATGGTGCGCATGCGGCTTGCCGCCACGCCGCGCGAGATCAGATAGTCGCGCACCACCTGCGCGCGGCGAGCGCCGAGCGCCAGGTTGTATTCGCGCGTGCCGCGTTCGTCGGCATGGCCTTCGACGGTGAACTGGCCGTACTGGCTGTAGGTGTTGAGCCACTGCGCCTGCTTGTCGAGCGTGGCGCGTGACTGCGGCGTGAGCTCGGTAGAGTCGGTCGAGAAGAACACACGGTCGCCGACATTGACCACGAAATCCTGCTGGCTGCCGGGTGTCGCTGCAGCGCCTTCGCCGGTCGCGTTCTGTTGGTTGGCGCAAGCCGAAATCGTGAGCGCCGCAGCGAACACCGCCGCGAAGCGGACGCCGCGCGTGATTTGTCTCATATCGAACATTCCGGTGCCTCCATTAGTCACGCACAGACCGGACCTTGGCGGTTTTTGTCTAACAGGGCGTGAGTTAATCGAACGTTCCATCAACCTTGATGGAACCTTGCCCGGGTCTGTTAAAAGGGCCGCAACGCAGCAAACTTCCGTTGATGGTTAAGAGCTAGTGAAAATAAGGCGTTATCACGACAACAGCGGCGACCAGGCCGGATCCGAGGCGTAGCTGGGCGTCGGCTCCTTCAGTTCATTTCGGCCGGTGATGTCGATCGTATAGAGGTTCGGCCCCGGGCCGGGATCGCGGAAGAACATGATCACGCGCCCGTTCGGCGCGAAGGTCGGTCCCTCGTTGTGGAACCCTTGCGTCAATACGCGCTCGCCCGAGCCGTCCGGCTTGATGATGCCGATGGAGAACTGCCCGCGGGCCTGGCCAGTAAAGGCGATGTAGTCGCCGCGCGGCGACCAGACCGGCGTCGAATGCCGGCCTTCGCCGAAGCTGATGCGCTGCGCGGGCCCGCCGGCCGCCGGCATGATGTAGATCTGCGACGTACCGCCGCGGTCGCTCTCGAAGCAGATATAGCGGCCGTCGGGCGAATAGCACGGTGCGGTGTCGATGGCCGGCGTGTCGGTGAGCCGCGTGGTCTGTTTGGAGCGCAGGTCCATGACGAATAGGTTGGCGTTGGGACCCTGTTGCAGGCTCATGATCACGCGCTGGCCGTCTGGCGAAAACCTGGGAGCAAAAGTCATGCCAGGGAAATTGCCGACCACCTCGCGCTGGCCGGTCTCGATGTTGAGCAGATAGACGCGCGGCTGCCCCTGGCCATAGGCCATGTAAGTGATCTCTTGCGTGGACGGATTGAAGCGCGGGGTGAGCACCAAATCGTCGCCGCGCGTGAGATAACGGACGCCAAAGCCGTCCTGATCCATAATCGCCAGGCGCTTTATGCGCCGGTCTTTCGGCCCGGTCTCGTCGATGAACACGATACGGCTGTCGAAATAGCCCTTCTCGCCGGTGAGCGTCTGGTAGATCGCGTCCGAAATAATTTGGGCGATGCGCCGCCAGTTGTCGGGCGTGGTGAAATACTGCTTGCCGTCGAGTTGCTGGCCCGCGAACACGTCCCA
>CAZLWN010000090.1:0-15744 GCA_964563195.1 uncultured Undibacter sp.
ACTACATCGTCAAGCCGTTCTCGGTGCCGGAGCTGCTGGCGCGCGTGCGCGCGCTGCTGCGCCGCGCCAGTCCTGAGCGGGTGGCGACTGTCTTGACCATCGGCGACATCGAGCTCGACCGCGAAAAGAAACGGGTGGAGCGCAGCGGCCGGCCCATCAATCTGGGACCGACCGAATACCGGCTACTGGAATTCCTGATGGAGCGTCCCGGTCGCGTGTTTTCGCGCGAGCAGCTGCTCGACGGTGTCTGGGGATCGGACATCTATATCGACGAGCGTACCGTCGACGTCCATGTCGGGCGTCTGCGCAAGGCCATTAACCGCGGCCATGCCGCCGACCCGATCCGCACTGTGCGCGGTGCCGGCTACGCCCTCGACGACCGCTTCGGCCACGCGAACTAGCGTTAGCCCCTGATCGGCCGCTTGTCGCGCCGCCGGTCGAGCGGCTGATAGGCGACGCGCGCGTGATAGGCGCAATAGGGCAGCTCGTTCAAGGTATCGCCGCCGCAGAAGAAGAACTCCGCGCTGCCCGGATCGCCGATCGGCCAGCGGCAGGTCTTTTCAGTGAGTTGCAGCAGGGTCTTGCGCTGCTCGACCGGGATTTCGATCAGTTCCGGCTCGGGCTCTAAGTCATAGTCATAGGCGAGCGCGGTATTGCCCCGCATCGACGGCCGCGACACCCGCATCATGCCGGACGAGCGCGCCTTGCGCGGCCGCGGGCTGGACGAGGAGGGACTCTTGGCCCGCCCCGACAGGCCGAGGCGGTGCACCTTGCCGATCACGGCATTGCGGGTAATGCCGCCGAGCTCGGCCGCGATCTGGCTGGCGGACAGGCCGTCCGCCCATAGCTTCTTCAGGAGTTCGACCCTTTCGTCGGTCCAGCCCATCGGGTTTTCTCCTCAGCCGTCAAAGCCTTGGGCAAAATCCGCCCTCGCCGTCAGGCACCCTCTTAGGGCGCCTGACGCGTACGCTTCAGGAGTGAACTAGAAATCGATCAGCCGCACGATATGTCGTATCAGCCGAAGAAAACGCTACAATATCGAGTAGCTCTCCTGCAAGGGTTTGCAACCCCCGAATCCCAGCTACCAACAGTTTTCCTTTAGAATCGGCACTTGCGGCAAATTTGAGTCTGCACAGGGCGCTCGCCCCCCTTGTTGACAGGCCAAGACCCCGCAATAGAATGAAAAAAGTGCCGCCCGGCGAGGCGGCACATTTCTTTTCGGCTCTTTTCGGCGCGCGCATGACCCCGAAAAGTGGGTACTGATTTTTGCAAAAGGCCATGCGCAAACGAACGCGTATGACCCCGAAACGTAGGTACCGGTTTTCGGAAAAGGTCATGCGCCAACGAAAATGTTCGCTGGAAGACCCAGGCTGTGAGCTCGCATCTATTGCCGACTTATGCGCGCGTCGACCTCGCTTTCGAGCGGGGCGAGGGCGCATGGCTGTTCACGGCCGAGGGTGAGCGCTACCTCGATTTTACCTCGGGCGTCGCCGTCAATGCGCTCGGCCACGCCCATCCGGCGCTGGTCGATGCGCTGACCGAGCAGGCCAAGAAGGTCTGGCACATCTCCAATCTCTATCGCATTCCCGGCGCCGAGCGCCTGGCCGACCGCCTGTGTGCGCTGTCGTTTGCAGACACGGTCTTCTTTTGCAATTCCGGCACTGAGGCCATGGAAGGCGCCATCAAGATGGCGCGCAAGTACCAGGCGGTGTCGGGCAAGCCTGAGCGCTTCCGCATCGTCACGTTCGAGGGCGCCTTCCACGGCCGCACCTTGGCGTCGCTCGCCGCCGGCGGGCAGACAAAATACCTGGAAGGCTTCGGGCCGCCGGTCGAGGGCTTCGACCAGGTGCCGTATGGCGACCTGGAAGCGACCAAGAAAGCGGTCGGGCGTGAGACCGGCGCCATTTTGATCGAGCCAATCATGGGCGAGGGCGGGGTACGCGTCGTGCCGCATGCGTTCCTGCGCGCCTTGCGCGAGTTGTGCGGCAGACACGGCCTGCTTCTGATCTTCGACGAGGTGCAGACCGGCGTCGGCCGCACCGGCAACCTGTTCGCCTATGAGCACACCGGCGTAACGCCCGACATCATGGCGCTGGCCAAGGCACTTGGCGGCGGTTTCCCGATCGGCGCATTCCTCGCCACGGCGGAAGCGGCCAGGGGCATGACCGCCGGCACCCATGGCTCGACTTTCGGCGGAAATCCGCTCGCCATGTCCGTCGCCAATGCGGTGCTCGACGTGGTGACCGCGGATGGCTTCCTCGACCGCGTCAAGCAGAATGCGCTGCTGCTAAAACAGCGGTTGGCGGAATTGAAGGACCGGCATTCCTCGGTGATCGCCGAAGTGCGGGGTGAAGGCCTGCTAATCGGCCTCCGCATGGTGCCGCTGGCATCCGCTATGGTCGACGAATTGCGCGCCGAGAAAATGCTGGCGCCGGCAGCCGGCGACAACGTGGTGCGGCTGTTGCCGCCGCTGATCGTCGGTGAAGCGGAAATCGCGTACGCCGTCGGCTGCATCGACCGGGCCAGCAAGCGGCTGGCGCAACTGCATGCGCGGCCGAAGGAGGCGGCGTCATGACCAGCAACGGCGTGCGGCACTTCCTTGACCTGACCGACATCCCGAAGCCAGTGCTGGTCGGGCTGATTGATGCAAGCCGCGAAATGAAAGCCGAGCGCGCACGCGGCGTCCTCAAGTCGCCGCTTGCCGGCAAGACGCTGGCCATGGTGTTCGACAAGCCGTCGACCCGCACCCGGGTGTCGTTTGACGTTGCCATGCGCCAGCTCGGCGGCGAGGCGATCATGCTGACCGCGCAGGAAATGCAGCTCGGTCGCGGCGAGACGCTGTCCGATACCGCCAAGGTGCTGTCGCGCTTCGTAGACGCCATCATGATCCGGATTCTCGATCACGAGGCGGTGGCTGAGCTTGCGCGCGACGCGACGGTGCCCGTCATCAACGGGCTCACCCGCCGCTCGCATCCCTGCCAAGTGCTCGCCGATGTCATGACCTTCGAGGAGAAGAAAGGCCCGATCCGCGGCCGCACCGTGGCCTGGACCGGAGATTCTAACAATGTGCTGGCGAGCTGGATGCATGCGGCCGAGCGATTCGACTTTCAATTGCGCGTTGCGACGCCGGCCGAACTGCGTCCCAAGAAATGGCTCATGGATTGGGTGAAATCCGCGGGCGCCGCGATCGTGATCGGCGACGATCCGGAAACGGCCGTGAAGGACGCCGACTGCGTGGTCACCGACACCTGGGTGTCGATGGGCGACCGCGACGGAAAGCGCCGCCACAACATGCTCAAGCGCTACCAGGTCAATGCCCGGCTAATGGCCAAGGCCAAGCCAGACGCGGTGTTCATGCATTGCCTGCCGGCTCATCGCGGCCAGGAGGTCACCGACGAGGTAATCGACGGCCCGCAGTCGGTGGTGTTCGACGAGGCGGAAAACCGGCTGCATGCCCAGAAGGGCCTGCTCGCCTGGTGCCTGCACGCCGAGGCGTAACCCTCGATCCGCCTCATGCTTCGAGCCGCCGCCTTCGGCGGCTCCTCAGCATGAGGCCGATCGGGGCTCGCTTTTGGACCGATAAACTCTAGATAACGCCCATGACCGATCCCACGGCCAATAATCCCGAGATCGCCATCCCCTCACGCGCGCCCTCGGCGACGCCTACTGACGACAGCGTCATGCCGTTCGAAGTGGCCAAACTCGATCTGCGCGGCCGCGTGGTGCGGCTTGGAGCGGCGGTCGACCAGATCCTCGAGAGCCACGCCTATCCGCCGCCGGTGGCGAAGCTGTTGGGCGAGGCGGTGGTGCTCGCCGTCATGCTCGGCTCGGCTTTGAAGATCGATGGCCGCTTTATCTTGCAGACGCAGAGCGACGGACCGGTGCGCATGCTGGTGGTGGACTTCACCGCGCCCGGCAAGGTGCGCGCCTGTGCGCGCTTCGATCAGGAGCGTGTGGCGGCGGCGATCGATGCCGGAAAGACCGATAGCGGCGCGCTGCTTGGCCGCGGCCATCTCGCCATGACCATCGACCAGGGCCCCGACATGAACCGCTATCAGGGCCTGGTCTCGCTCGACGGCGGCTCGCTGGAGGACGCTGCGCACGAATATTTCCGTCGCTCCGAGCAGATTCCGACGCACGTGCGGCTGGCGGTGGCCGAAGAATTGCGCCAGGCGCGAGGCGGCGTCAGTCACCGCTGGCGGGCCGGCGGTATCATGCTGCAATTCCTGCCCAAGGCGCCGGAGCGCGCGTGCATCGCCGACCTTGAACCCGGCGATGCACCGCAAGGCATGGCGCTTCCCAGCGTCGAGGAGGACGACGCCTGGGTGGAAGGCCGCACGCTGGTTTCCACCGTCGAGGATATTGAGCTGATCGATCCCGCGCTCTCCAGCGAGCGCCTGGTCTATCGGCTGTTCCATGAGCCAGGCGTGCGTGTGTTCCGCAGCAGTCCGTTGCGCGCGGAGTGTTCGTGCTCGCGCGAGACGGTCGAAGCCATGCTCAAGAGCTTTTCGCAGGACGATCGCGATCACATGGTCGAGGACAGGAGAATTTCCGTGACCTGCGAATTCTGCAGTGCAAACTATCTGTTTTCGCCCGAAGAAGTCGGCGCCAAGCCGAGCTGACACCAGGCAGTCGTCAGTGACGTCGGCGCCTGGCAGCTTTTTGCGCCAATAAGATTTTTCGCAGGGTGGGGCGGTCCTGGCCGTTCTACCCAGGCAGGCATTCAGCCGCTTCAAAGACTGTTTGCCGGGTCCGGCGCAGGCCGGGCGCTAGTTGATAGTCCGCTCGGCGTAGGACGAATCCAGCGAAAAGGCCGGAATCTCGATATCGAAATGCTCGCCATCCGCCGTCACCATGCCGTAGCTGCCGGCCATGAAGCCCGAGGGCGTCGGAAGCGGCACCCCGCTGGTATATTCGAAGGATTCGCCCGGTTTGAGCAGTGGCTCCTCGCCGACCACGCCCGGGCCCTTGACCTCCTGCAGCCGCCCGAGCGCGTCGGTGATGCGCCAATGCCGCGTCTTGAGCTGCACCGTTTCAGGCCCGAGATTGGTGATGTCGATGGTATAGGCCCAAAAGAAATAGCCGTTGCCCGGCGACGACCGCTCCTGGACAAAGCGGGGCGTTACCGTCACCTCGACCTTGCGGGTTACCGCGCGGTACATCGAATTGCCCTATACTAGCAGGTGTCCGGCGCTCGCCATGTCTCCACCTTAGTGCGCGATTATGGCCGAAACCCCGCTCGAAAGAAAACCCGTTCAAAGCAATCCGCAAATGGCCCCGGTTTCGACCGAACGCGATCTGCGGCTTGACCTGTTCCGCGGGCTGGCCCTGTGGCTGATTTTCCTCGACCACATTCCGTCCAACGCGGTGAGCTGGATTACCATCCGCAATTACGGCTTTTCCGACGCCACCGAAATTTTCGTCTTCATCTCTGGCTACACCGCCGCTTTTGTCTATGGCCGCGCCATGCACGAGCACGGCTTTATCGTGGCCGGCGCGCGCGTGCTCAAGCGCGCCTGGCAGATCTATATCGCGCACGTCTTCTTGTTCGCGGTCTATCTCGCCGAGATCGCCTATGTCGCGCACTCGTTCGACAATCCGCTCTATACCGAGGAAATGGGCGTGCGCAATTTCCTCGCCAATCCGGACGTCACCATCATCCAGGCGCTGCTCTTGAAGTTCAAACCGGTGAACATGGACGTGCTGCCGCTTTATATCGTGCTGCTCGCCTGGTTCCCGCCGGCGTTGTGGTTACTGCGGCGCGCGCCGTCGACCGCATTGATCGCCTCGGCGACCTTCTATGCGTTGAGCTTGCAGTTCGGCTGGAACATCCCCGCCTGGCCCAAGGGCATGTGGGTATTCAACCCGTTCGCCTGGCAATTTCTGTTTGTGTTCGGCGCCTGGTGCGCGCTCGGCGGCGCGCAGCGCATCAAGCTCTTCGTCGATTCAGCGGTAGTGCGCTGGCTGGCGGTCGCCTATCTCGCCTTCGCGTTCAGCATTGTGATGACCTGGTATTTTCCGTATCTCGGTACCTTCGTGCCGTTTTTCGCCAGTGATTTCATATATCCGATCAGCAAGACCAATCTCGACGTGCTGCGCATCCTGCATTTCCTGTCGCTGGCGGTGATTACGGTCTGGTTCGTGCCGCGCGACTGGCCGGCGCTTAAGTCGAAGATGTGCTGGCCGGCGATCGTGTGCGGCCAGCATTCGCTGGAGACCTTCTGCCTCGGCGTATTCCTGGCCTTTGCCGGCCATTTCGTATTCACCGAAGTGTCCAATCGTTTGCCGATGCACGTCGCCGTCAGCATCACCGGCATCGTCATCATGGTCGGCGCGGCGGCATTGGTGTCCTGGTATAAGAGCATGGAGCGGCGTGGACCGCGTCCGCCGGCGGCCATGCCGGCCACCGCAGGAGGCGGCGCATGATGAAGCGGCTCGCGATCGCGCTGGCAGCGCTGCTGATGGCCGGCCCGGCACCGGCCGCGGTGCCGGCCGAATGCCAGATGGCGCAGCACCTGGTCGACAATGCTCTTCCGCTACCGCACACCGCCCGCGCCATCTCCGCTAATAAGCTCACCGTGCTGGTGGTCGGCGCCGGCTCGTCCACGTTGCCCGGACCGAAAGGCGCTCAGCTCGCTTATCCCGCCCGCCTGCAATCCGCGCTGACCGAATTGCTGCCGGGCGTCGCGGTGAAGGTCGCCACCGACGTGAAGGCGCATCGCACCGCCGCCGCCATGGTGAAGACGCTTAAAGCCGCACTGACTGCGGCAAAGCCCGCGCTGGTGATCTGGCAGACCGGAACAGTGGACGCCATGCAGGCGATCGACCCGGATCAATTCAGCGACACGCTCGAGGAGGGCATTGTCATAGCCCGTACGGCAGGCGCCGACGTGGTCCTGGTCAATGCGCAATACAGCCCGCGCACCGAATCGATGATCGCGCTCGGCACCTATGCCGACGAAATGCGTTGGGTTGCAGTGCAGCATGAGGTGCCGCTGTTTAACCGCTTTGAAATCATGCGGGTATGGGCCGATCTCGGGACCTTTGACTTCACAAGCGCTAAGGATAAACTTGCCATGGCCGGTCGCGTTCATGCTTGCATTGGCTGGCTGCTGGCCGACCTCGTGACCGAGGCGGTTAAACCAGACGAGCCGCAAACCGAGAGCGCACGGTAGCCGGGGGCCAGCTTGATAAACCATCAATTCAACTTCCGCGCGGCGAAACCTGTCGCCGCCGCCGCTCTTGTTGTCGCTCTGGCGTGGCCGCCGGCCGCGCGCGCCGCGGCGCCCGGCTGTGATGCGCCGCTCGATCTGGTCCGCTTTGCCAATCCGTTGACGCGGGTGGCACAGAAGCTGGCGAGTGGCAAGCCAGTCACCATCGTCGCCATCGGTTCGTCATCGACCGCCGGTTCGGGCGCGAGCTCGCCGGCGGCGAATTATCCGAGCCGGCTGCAGGTCGAGCTGCGCGAGCGTTTCAAAAATCATCCGATCACCGTCGTCAACCGCGGCGTCGGCGGCGAGGAGATCGGCGATATGCTCAAGCGCTTCGACAAGGCCGTGGTCGCCGCCAAGCCCGACCTGGTCGTTTGGCAGCTCGGCACCAATTCGGTGCTCCGCAATCATCGGCTCAAGGATCGCGGTGCCGCCATCCGTGCTGGCGTCAAAACGATCCGCGCAACCGGCGCCGACGTGGTGCTGATCGATCCGCAATTCGCGCCCAAGGTGATCGTCAAGCCTGACGCAGCGCGCATGGTCGCGCTGATCGCCTTGACCGCCAAGCGGGAAGACGTCGATCTGTTCCCGCGCTACGACCTGATGCGGCGCTGGTATAACGCCAATCATCTGTCGTTCAAAACATTCTTGTCGGCTGACGGGCTGCACATGAACGACTGGAGCTACGCGTGCCTTGCAAAGGGACTAGGCCTGGCGATCGCCGACGCCGCTAGCCGGCCGATCTTGTCGGCAAAGGCAAACGCGCCGCTGCATGATTGGCCTTAACGCAGTTCCCTCATACCGCCTCCAGCGCCGCCAGCAAATCCTCGATCACGTCGTCGGGGTGCTCGAGCCCGGCCGAGAAGCGCACCAGCCCGTCGCCAATGCCGAGCTCGGCGCGCTGCTCCGGCGTTAAGCGTTGATGCGTGGTCGTGGTCGGATGCGTGACCAGGCTCTTGGCATCGCCCAGATTGTTGCTGATGCCGATCAGCTTCAATGCATTGAGGAAGCGGAAGGCGCCCGCCTTGCCGCCCTTGACTTCGAACGAGCAAAGCGTCGAGCCGGCGCGCATCTGCTTGGCGATGACGTCGGCCTGCGGATGGTCGGGGCGGCCGGGATAGATCACTCGGCTGAGCTTGCCGTGGCCGAAGAGCGCGACAGAGACAGCAGCCGCGGTGCCAGTCTGCCGCTGTACGCGTACGGGCAGCGACTCCAGCCCCTTGAGCAGCACCCAGGCGTTGAACGGCGATAGCGACGGCCCGGTCTGGCGGATGACCTGGTGCACGTGATCCATGATGAATTTTTCCGACGCTAGGATGATGCCGCCGAGCACGCGGCCCTGGCCGTCGATATGTTTAGTCGCCGAATAGACCACGCAGTCGGCGCCGAACGCGAGCGGCTGCTGATAGAGCGGGGTGGCGAATACGTTGTCGACCACCAGCTGGGCGCCGGCGTCGTGCGCGATGGCCGCGACCGCCGCAATGTCGATCACCTCCAGCGTCGGGTTGGTCGGCGATTCCAGAAAGAACGCCTTGGTGTTCTTGCGCACTGCCTTTTTCCAGGCGCCGAGATCGGTGCCGTTGACCAATGTCGAGGTGACGCCGAAACGTGGCAGCCATTCCTCGATAACCCAGCGGCAGGAGCCGAACAGCGCCTTGGCGGCGACCACGTGATCGCCCGCCTTCACCAGCCCCATCAGCGCGGTGGTGACCGCCGCCATGCCGGTCGCGGTCGCGCGTGCGGCCTCGGCGCCTTCCAGCGCGGCCATGCGCTGCTCGAACATAGTCAGCGTCGGGTTAGAATAGCGCGAATAGACGTAGCCGGGCTTTTTGCCGGAGAAGCGCGCCTCGCATTCCTCGGCGCTTGGATAAACGTAGCCTTGCGTGAGATAAAGCGCTTCCGAGGTCTCGCCGAACTGCGAGCGCAAGGTGCCGGCATGAACCAGCCGGGTTTCGGGGCGGTAGGTCTTTGCGGTCGACGCGGGCATGTGAGCCTCCAACAAAAAACCGGCCGGAGAAAAGTTCTCGGCCGGGCTCACGTGTCCCCGGCCTTTTAGCGACTTATTTAACGTGGCTGCAAGCCGGCCGGCTCAAATGACCACGGGATAAATTGTTTGTAGCCGGGCGGGCGGCTTCCCGTCAAGCCGCCTGTCGGGTTAGATCGGCGCTTCTGGCGTGAAGGAGCACCGTGGCACTTTCCTTTTCCAATAAGGACAAGGGCATTTTGCCCGACCGTATGATCGCGGCGCTTGCCGCCGATGGCGGGATTCTGCCCGCACGTGAATTCGCGCCCGACCAGATTCAGCCCGCCAGCCTCGACCTGCGGCTCGGCAAAGTGGCCTACCGTGTGCGCGCCAGCTTCCTGCCCGGCTCGACCACGGTCGCCCTGCGCATTGACGAATTGAAGCTGCACGAATTCGCGCTCAGCGACGGCGCCGTGCTGGAGACTGGCTGCGTTTATATCGTGCCGCTACTCGAAAGCCTGGCCTTGCCCGACGATATATCCGCCGCCGCCAATCCGAAAAGCTCGACCGGGCGACTCGACGTGTTCACCCGCGTGATTGCCGACGAGACCCGCGGCTTTGATCGCATCGAGCCCGGCTATCACGGGCCGCTTTATGCCGAAATCTCACCGCGCACTTTTCCGGTGCTGGTGCGCGAGGGATCGCGGCTGTCGCAGATCCGCTTCCGCCGCGACGGCGCGCTGCTCGATGCCGAAGCGTTGCGCGCACTGCACGCGCGCGAGCGGCTGGTCGATTCAGACGATGCCGATGTCAGCGAGGGCGTCGCGGTCGGCGTCGATCTCTCCGGCATCGGCCCCGGCGGCCTGGTTGGCTACCGCGCCAAGCGCCACACCGGCCTGATCGACGTGGAGCGGCGCGCCGGCTACGCGGTCGCCGAATTCTGGGAGCCGATGATGGCGCGCGCCGACAACAGCCTGATCCTCGATCCCAACGAGTTCTACATCTTGGCCTCGAAGGAAGCGGTGCAGGTGCCGCCCGACTACGCCGCCGAGATGGTGCCGTTCGATCCGCTGGTCGGCGAATTTCGCGTGCACTATGCCGGCTTCTTCGATCCCGGCTTTGGCTATGCTGGCGCCGGCGGCAAGGGCGCGCGCGCGGTCTTGGAAGTGCGCTCGCGCGAGGTGCCGTTCATTCTGGAGCACGGGCAGACCGTCGGTCGGCTGGTCTATGAGAAGATGCTGACGCGGCCAGACAAGCTGTACGGGCAAGACATCGGCTCGAACTATCAGGCGCAGAGCTTGAAGCTGAGCAAGCATTTCAAGGGGTAGGGAAGCGAGCTTGCCGCTATGGCGTGGCTTTCGGTATTGTGGGGATCAAAGCGGGCGTAGTTCAATGGTAGAACGGCAGCTTCCCAAGCTGCATACGAGGGTTCGATTCCCTTCGCCCGCTCCAATTCTTAATCCCGGCTTGCCGAAGCGGCGCTGTGCCGCCGCGCAGGAGACGCGAGCGCGCTCATGAAAATCCTGGTCCTGCCGGGTGACGGCATCGGAAGCGAGATCACCGAGGCGACGGTCGCCGTGCTGACGGCGATCGACAAGCGCTTCGGCCTCGGCATCGAACTGGAACGCGACAAGGTCGGCTTCGAGGCGCTCAAGGCGCACGGCTCGACCTGCCCCGACTCGCTGTTTGAGAAGGCGAAGGCGGCCGACGGCCTCATCCTCGGCCCCATCAGCCATAACCAATATCCGCCGGTCGCCGAAGGCGGCGTGAACCCGTCGGCACGCTTCCGGATCGGGCTCGACCTGTTCGCCAATATGCGGCCGGCGAAGTGTTATCCCGGCATTCCTTCGGTCGTGCAGGGCATGGACCTGCTGATCGCGCGCGAGAATACCGAAGGCTTCTATGCCGACCGCAATATGTTCTCCGGCTCGGGCGAATTCATGCCGGTGCCGGGTGTCGGCCTTGCCATGCGCAAGATCACCGCGGCCGGATGCCGGCGCATCGCGCTGGCCGGCTTCCGCGAAGCCATGCGGCGCCGCCGCCAAGTGACCGCCGTGCACAAATCCAACGTGATGCGCATGACCGACGGGATTTTTCTCGAGGAGGCGCGTCGCGTCGCGGCCGAGTTCCCCGACGTCGCTTACGACGAGATGCTGGTCGACGCGGCGGCAGCCTGGCTGGTGCGCAAGCCCTCCCGCTTCGACGTCATCGTCACCACCAACATGTTCGGCGATATCCTGTCGGACGAAGCCTCGGAGCTCGCCGGCAGCCTCGGCCTCGCCGGCTCGATCAATGCCGGGGAGGCGTATGCCATGGCGCAGGCCCAGCACGGCTCCGCGCCCGACATCGCCGGGAAAGGCATCGCCAATCCGCTGTCGCTCGTGCTCTCAACCGCGATGCTGCTTTCCTGGCTCAGCGACCGGCAAGGTCACGAGGCCTGTCGTGCGGCAGCCGCCGCAATAGAAAAAGCGGTAGCCGCCGTTGTCGCCGATCCTGCGTTGCACACGCCCGATTTGGGCGGAGCTGCGCGCACCAGCCAAGTCGCCGAAAACCTATGCGCCGCGCTCACCAGATGAGACATCGCCTGGATGCGTCGGGGGGAGAACGCAGGTGAGCGAGCAGCTTACAGGCGGGTCAGCAGGACGGGCGGTGGAAACGCTCGACAAGGCGCTTGCCGCCATCGAGGCCGTCGGCATCGTTGTTCTGACGCTGACCGCGCTCGCCATCGGCATCATGCAGGTCGGCCTGCGCTACATCTTTAACAGCGGCATTCCCTGGAGCGAAGGCGTCTTCATCACCTTGACGATCTGGGCAATGCTGCTCGCCGGCAGCCGTGCGGTGCGCGATGGGGTGCACGTCCGCGTGGATGTCGGCATCCGCTTCCTGCCGACGCCGCTGCGACGGGCGGCCGAGCTGATCGCGCTGGTCGCCCCCCTCATTCTCTGCGGCTTCTTCTTCTACGCGGGGCTTCTCTATACGCACTTCGTTTACAGCCTCGGGATCATTTCGCAGGAAGCGCAGCTGCCGGACTGGGTGGTCTACGGCTGCGTGCCGGTCACCATGGCGACCTTCATGCTGCGCTATCTCATATTGATCTTTCGCTGGAGCCGCGGCGAACCGCTGCCCGGCGGCACCGCCGAGGGCACGGGATGACCTACGCCGTCCTGTTCGCCAGCTTCTTCATTCTGGTGGCGCTGAGCGTGCCCATCGCCGTGGCGCTGGGAGGAGCGGTCATTGTCACCTCGCTGCTGTTCGCGCCGATTGAGCCAGCCATCGTCGGCCAGAAGATCTTCGCCAATCTCGATCATTTCACGCTGATGGCGGTGCCGTTCTTCTTCCTGGCGGCAAAGCTCATGGAAAGCGGCGGCATGGTGGAGCGTCTGATCCGATTCGCCCGCTCGCTCGTCGGACATATGCGCGGGGGCTTGGGCATCACGGCGGTGCTGAGCTGCATGTTCTTCGCCGCCATCTCCGGCTCGAGCCCGGCGACCGTCGCCGCCGTCGGCAGCATCATGTTCCCGGCGCTGGTGCGCCACGGCTACAGCAAGAGCTACGCCATCGGTGCGCTCACCACCGCAGGCTCGCTCGGCATCCTGATCCCGCCGAGCATCCCGTTGATCCTCTACGGCTTCGTGACCGAAACATCGATCGCCAAGCTGTTCATCGCCGGCATCCTGCCGGGGCTGCTCTACGCGTCCGGAATGATGCTCATGGCGCGAGTCCTGGCCGGGCGCGAGAAGCAGGAAATCCTCGCGCGCGAGCCGTGGTCGATGCGCTTGAAGGCGGCCCGCTCCGCGGGACCGGCAATGATCCTGCCGCTGTTCATCGTCGTCGGCATTTACGGCTTTCCCGCCTTCTCCATCAGCGGCTTTTCCTTCGATGGGGGCGCGATCTTCACGCCCACCGAGGCCGCGGTCATGGCGGTGATGCTCGCCATTACCATCGGCATGTTCGTCTACCGTGAGCTGACGCTCAAAGGCATCGCGGACAGCGTGCTCGATAGCGGCCCGCGCGTCGGCATGATCTTCTGGATCGCGGCCAATGCCATCCTGTTCGGCTTCTTCATCACCCAGCTCGGCCTGCCGGATGCCATCGCCAACTGGTTGGTGGCGCAGCAGATGTCCAAATGGACGTTCCTGCTGGTGGTCAATCTGCTGCTGGTGGTGGTCGGTCTGTTCCTGGAAGGCGTGCCGGTGATCCTTTTGTTCATGCCCGTGCTGTTCCCGGCGGCGACCGCGCTCGGCGTCGATCCCATCCATTTCGGCATCGTGGTGGTGGTCAATATCGAGCTCGGTCTGGTGACGCCGCCGGTCGGCCTCAACCTGTTCGTCGGCACGTCGATCTCCAATATGCCGGTCGAGGAAGTCTTCAAGGCGTGCCTGCCATGGGCGGCAGTGACGCTGATCGTCTTGGCGCTAGTGACCTATATTCCGGAGATCAGCCTGTTTCTCCCGAACCTATCTTGGTAAGATCGGGTTCACCGGAAGAGAGTTAACGCAAACAAGAATACTGCCACGCAAGGGAGGATCAACATGAAGCAAACACGCATGACAAAAGGTCTATTGGCAAGCGGGATCGGCGCGCTGTCGCTGGCACTTGCGTTCGGCGCAGGACCGGCGGTGGCGGCGACCAAGGTCATCCTGTCCAACGATACCAATCCGCCAAGCCTGAAGGGACAGACCTTCACCTATCTGAAGCAACAGATCGAGAAGCAGCTCGGCGACAAGGTTCAGGTCGACCTGCACCAAAGCGGAACCCTGTTCAGCCAGAAGACCGAGGTCCAGGGCCTCCAGCTCGGCTCGGCGCATTTCATCTCGCCGACGGTCGGTATCTACAGCCCGCTCGCGCCGAAGCTCAACGCGCTGCTGCTGCCGTTCCTGCTGAGCACACCGCAGCAGATCGACAAGGCCATGAAAGATCCGTTGATCAGTAAGGAGATTATCGGCCAGCTCGAGAACAAGAACATCAAGCCGGTTGCGATCTGGATCAACGGTCCGCGCAATATCGGTTATCGCGGAGACAAGGTGGTCCGTGTACCGGCGGACTTAAAGGGTATGAAGATCCGCGTGCAATCGGCGGCCATCTTCGTGGACTCCATGAAGGCCTTCGGCGCCAATCCAATCTCCATGTCCTGGGGCGAGGTCCCAACGGCACTGCAACAGGGCGTAATCGACGCGGCCGAGCCCACGCCAAATGCCTGGGTCGGCAGCAAGCTTTACGAGATGGTCTCGCACATCATCGACAACGGCTACGTCTACAGCTTCTACATCGTCTCCACCAACAAGAAGTGGTGGGACGGCTTGCCGGCCGATATCCGCGCCGGCCTGCAGAAGGCGCTCGACGCAGCGACGAAATGGAACTGGGAGAACGGCCAGCGGGTCAACGACGAAGCGAACAAGAAGATCAAGGCCCACGGCGTGAAGTTCGTTGAGATCAACGATCAGGAGCGCGCCAAATGGGTGGAAGCGTCCAAGCCCGTTTGGAAGAAGCTCGGCAACGATCTCGTCGGCGACCAGGTGATGAGCCGGCTCGAACAGATCGGCCAAGTCAAGAAGTAGGCTCGGCCCGCTCCTGGCCCTCGCGCAAGCAACCGGGGCCGGTCCGCGCGCCGCGGACCGGCCTTTCTGTTGCGCCTACGCGCTCATCGGGGCGAGCCTCGCCCAGAAATTTCTCAAAATTAACCCGAATCGGTTTACCTGCACGCCTCATTCGTTCGGGCGGGTTTCCATGCTTTCGCGATCGATCTTGCTGCTTTCTCTGCTGTTGCCGGCGCATGCGCTGGCCGCTTCGCTGCCGCCGATCATCGCCAGCGCCGGTAACGAAGTGCCGAAATGCGTGCAACCGGACGCGCTGATGGCGTTTGTGCAGAACACCAACATGCACCGCCGCACGCCGCGCGAAATCGCGCCGCGCTTTACCCATATCGCCTCGCTTTACCAGCGCATCGGCCAGTGCTTGTCGCGTCCGCCGGACAAATGCGTCGGCGTGCGCTGGGATTACGCCTTCTTCCAGATGCTGATCGAAACCAATTATCTGACGTTTCGTCGCCCCGACGGCGTGCCGGCGGGCGACAACAATTTCGCCGGCCTCGGCGCCACGATTTCCGGCCGCCCGGGCGAGCATTTCAACGATGTGGAAACCGGCGTGCTCGCGCATCTGCAACAAGTCTTGATGTATTCGACCACGCAGATTCCGCACCCCGTGGCCAGGCGCACGCGCCAGGTGCAAAGCGACGTGCAACACATCATGCGCCGGCTGCACCGGCCGGTGACCTTCGGGGACCTCGCGCGCGAATGGGCCGGCACCGACAAGAACTCTTACGGCCGCGACATGGCGTGACTCGCCGAGAAATACGCTAAAGCCTATTGCAAGAACCGGTAGCTTACCGAGCGCTAGGAAGCCGTCGGCGCAATCTCGCGGATCTTTACCTCCGGTAACAGACTGCGCACGTCTTCTTCGCGGCACAGTTCGGTGCCAGGGCTCATCGCCGCCGCGGAGCCGGCGGCAACGCCCATGCGGAATGCATTCTCCATCGACTGACCGGCGGCGAGCGCAGCTACCATGCCGCCG
>CAZLWN010000091.1:0-15716 GCA_964563195.1 uncultured Undibacter sp.
TCCAGACCGAGCCCTGCACCTGGCCCTCGACGGTCAGCCGGTTGAGCGCCTTGCCACAGTCATGCGCGACCCAGACCTTGTCGACGCTGACCACCCCGGTCTCCTCGTCGACGCTGACCTCCACCACCTGCACCGAATAGCTGTAGCCCATGGTGCCGCCGATGGCGGCGCCGCGGTATTTCTTGCCGCCGTGCGACTCCGGAATTGTGGAGTAGTTGCCAGTAACGGT
Organism: uncultured Undibacter sp.; assembly: GCA_964563195.1. Taxonomy (GTDB): domain Bacteria; phylum Pseudomonadota; class Alphaproteobacteria; order Rhizobiales; family Xanthobacteraceae; genus Pseudolabrys. Next base: position 230 of record CAZLWN010000091.1, read on the forward strand.
GATGGTGCCGCTATCCTTCAGCGCCTCGGCCACCACCTCGTCGAAACTCGCGCCCTTGTCCTGCGCGCCGGCGCGATAGACCTCGCCTAAGGCTTCAATGTCCTCGGGGCGCGCCTCCAGCTTGCGCGCGGCGGCCGCGATCAGCAGGCTCTTGAGGTTCTGCGCAGCATCGATCGCGGCATTTCCGACCATGAAGGTGACGCGCGACGAATAAGAGCCGTTGTCCTTCGGCACCACCTCGCTGTCGCCGGTGACGATGCGCACGCGTGCCATGTCGAGGCCGAGCACCTCGGCGACGCTCTGCACCAGGATGGTGGAGGAGCCTTGCCCGATGTCGGCAGCGCCCGAGAGCACCACCACCGAGCCGTCGAAATCGACCTTGATCTTCACGGTGGCATGCGGCTCGCCGGTCCAGTTCACTGGCTTGGAGGCGCCGCTGATGTAGTGCGAGCAAGCCATGCCCAAGCCCTTGCTAACCCCTTTGCCCTTGCCGAGCTTGCCCTTGCGCGCCTTCCAGCCACTCGCGCGCTCGACCCAATCGAGGCATTCCGGCAGGCCGTAGGAGTTCACCATCAGGTCGTTGTCGGTGAACGTCGGCGCGGTCAGGAAATTAGCGCGCCGCACCGCGAACGGATCGAGTCCAAGCTCGCTTGCCATCTGGTCGATGAGGCTCTCGAAGGCGAAGCGGAGATCGACGGTACCGTGGCCGCGCATGGCGCCGCAGGGCGGCGTGTTGGTGAGCACGCGGCGGCCGACATATTTGACGTTGTGCAGGTCGTAGATGGCGTAGAGCATCGAGCCGGCATAGAGGATGGTCACCACCCCGTAGCCGGAATGCGCGCCGCCGCGCTGGTCGCAGTCGCATTCGACCGCGGTGATGCGGCCATCCTTACGCATGCCGATCTTCAGCCGGATGTCGGTTTCCGGCCGGCCGCGGTGGGTGATGAAGGTCTCCTCGCGCGTGGTCACCAGGCGCACGGTGCCTTGCGCTTTGCGTGCCAAGAGCGCGGCGATCAATTCGATCGCCAGCGTCTCGGTGCGGCAGCCGAAGCCGCCGCCGACATGCGGCTTGATCACGCGGATGCGCGACATGTCCATGTCGAGGATCTGCGCCAGCATCAGGTGCACGTAATAGGGCACCTGCGTGGAGGCATGCACGGTCATGCGCTCGCGCACCGCGTCGTAGTCGGCCACCGCCGCGTGCATTTCCATCTGGTTCTGGCAGACCTCGGCGCAGTTATAGGTGTCCTCGCGCACCAGGTCCGCTTCCGCGAATCCCTGCTCGGTCGAGCCCAGCTCGAACAGCACGTCGCGCTCGATATTGCCGGGCTTGTCCTCGTGCAGCGGGACGGCATCGGGCGCCAGTGCGTCCTTGGCAGTGTAATATCTCGGCAGTTCGCGTACGGTGAATTTGATGCAGCGCAGCGCCTCGCGCGCGGTTGCGTCGTCGACCGCGGCCACCGCGGCCACCGGCTCGCCGCGGTAGCGCACCTTGTCGCGCGCCAGCGGAAACTCTGTGCGTGCGATCGGCAGCACGCCGAAGCCCTTGTCGCAGTCGGCGCCGGTGACGATAGCGCGAACGCCCGGCAGCTTCATCGCTTCCGACACATCGACGTCGACGATTTCGCCGTGCGAATAGGGGCTGCGGTAGATGCGGCCCGCCAGCGTGCCGGGTTTGAGAATGTCGGCGGTGTATTTGGCGCGGCCGGATACCTTCTCCGGGCCGTCGATCATCGGCACGTAGCCGCCGATGTTGCGCGCTGGGACGTTGACGTTCACGGCGCCACCCCTTGCGCATTCAGCGCCGCAGCGTATTTCACCGCCTCGATGATCTTCACATAGCCGGTGCAGCGGCAAATATTGCTGCCGAGCGCCGCTAGGATTTCCTCATCGCTCGGATTCGGATTCTTCCGCAGCAGCCCGGCCGAGGCCATGATGAAGCCGGGGGTGCAATAGCCGCATTGTGAGCCGAGCTTTTCGTGGAAGCCGCGCTGCACCGCAGACAACCGTCCGTCGTGCCCGAGCGATTCGATGGTGTCGACACGCTTGCCCTGCACCGTCGCCGCCAGCGTGAGGCACGAGAGCGCCGGCTTGTCGTCTATCAGTACGGTACAGGCGCCGCATTCGCCGCCGTCGCAGCCGGTCTTGGTGCCGGTCAGTCCGATCTGCTCGCGCAGGAAATCGAGCAGCAAGATGTTGTCCGCGACCGCGTCGACGCGGTCGCGGCCATTGAGCGTGAACTCAAGCAGCCGGGCCAAGCGTTTCATCCCTCTGCGGCGCGAATTTTTTCGAATCGCGCTTCGTTGTTGTCGAGAGTACGACACAGCGGGGTAGGCCGCCCCAGGCCCAAATCCGGGAATGGCTGGAACGATTTACCGCGGCCGGCGGTAAATCAGCCAAATTTCACAATGGCTTCGGCCGGAATGGCGTGGGCGTGGATCTTGTCGGGGTTGTCCTTATCGCGCGCCGCCCAGACCCGGGTTTCGCTGCCTTCGACAGCCAGCTCGCCATCGATCGACAGGTGGTGCTCGATGTCGAAGCTGGACCGGCGGAACTCGCTTACCCAGGAGGTGATCTCCGCCACATCGCCGAATTTTGCCGGTTTGAGAAAATTAGCGCGGGCGTCCACCAGTGGGATGCCGACGATGCCGAAAGTGCTCGCCAGCTCGTGCGGCTTCACGCCGAGGGCGGCCTCGAACAGCATCCAGCTGCTGATGTCGAACATTTCGAAAAAACGGCTGCTGAACACGATGCCGGCCGGGTCGCAATGGCCCCATTCGACCGTCAACTGCCTGCTGAATGTGAATGACGCCACGCGCTCGCTCCCGGCTGCCACGCCTGTATAGCCAAGCGCCGAGGCGCGGTAAATTGCTTTGCGCTATTTCGTTTTTGCGACCCGGCGCGAGTGCGGCACCGGCCATTCGGTGACGTCCTGCGATTTCAATTCGACTCGGGTCATACGCCGGCGCTTGCGCAAAGCGCGGGCCGGCGCCACAGGCACGTGAGGTGAAAGGTCGAGCGCGTAGAGCAGCCAGTCGAGATCGTCGGGCGCGATCACCCAGCGCGAGGGCGCGTAGCGCATGAGCGAGAACGGCCGCGAAAACGACAGCATCGATTTCTTGCCGCCATTGAGATTGTATTCATGCGCGTAGGTCATCGCCAGCTCACGCGGGCTCCGATAAATCGGATCGCGCCAGCGCAACACCGCGTGGTTGGTTTTGCTGATCGCGCCCCACAGGCCGTGTTCCTTAAACAGCGTGACGATGTGATCCTTGTCGCTCGGCAGCGCGCAGATATCCATCAACCAGGCGGGCTTGCCGTGATAGGCGAGTGCGGCGCCGGCAAAGAAGGCGGCTTCCGAGCAATGGCAGGTGCCCGCCTTCAACATGGTGCGCGGCGACATGGCGGTGTCGCCCTTGAGCTCGAAATTGGGCGGCAGCTTCTCGATGAAGGTCTGGATCTTCTGCGGGGTGTCGAGGCGCGCGAACACCCGGTGCTCGGCGGGCGTCAGCAGCGCGCGCAAGCGTTTGCGATAGGCAAGACTGGTCATGCTCGGCGCAATCTAGACGCATCGCGCCTGCGCAGGGCGGCCGCCGGCGCCGATTCCACAGGTTTAGGCGTTCTCCGGCGGGTGGTTGCTTGGGGAAATTGTTTCATCTGAATTGCCCCAATCGGGGAAATATCTCCTTATTTTCCAGCGGTTATTGCCATTTCGCGGGCAACCCGGCCCGATCAGCAGGCGGTGGCGGCGCGGATTGCCGATCTGCCCAATTACCTGGCGCGGGCTGGCTTGCCGAGCCCGCTGCTAGTCGTGCTCGGGCGCGCTGCAGCCGCCAAGCGCGGCGCGCTCGGCCTTAGTCCCGCGCCCCTGCATGGCCGAGCGCGGCGTCAGCGAATATTGTAGCGAATAGGCACCACGATCGCGATCTGCGCGCCGCGGATTTCCGGCGGCGGCGGCGGCAGCGGCTGCGCGCGCGCGACCAGTGCCAGCGTCGCGCGGTCGAGCTTTGTCGAGCCCGAGCTGTGCAGGATGCGCGCGTGATGCACGCCGCCCGCGCGGTCGACGCTGAAGGCGAGCTGCGCCACGCCGTGCTCGCCACGCGCCTGCGCCGCCGCCGGGTAGCGCTTGTAGCGCTCAAGCCTGGCGACCAGCCGCGATTTCCAGTTCGGCAGCGCGTCGGGATTGCGCGCGGATGCGCCCGGTGCCGGCGCCGCCGCGCGCTCGGCGCGATGCGCGGCGCTGCTGGGCGCGCTGGCCTCACCGGCGGCACTTTGCTTGTGCTTCTCTTCTCGCGGCTGTTCGGCTGGCTTGGGCGGCGGCAGCACCGCAACCGGCTGCTCGGCTTGCGGCGCAGGTGGCAGGGCGGCGGTCTTGGTCTTCTCGACCGGTTGTTCCGGCGGCGGGGTCACGTTGCGCTTGACGGCCGGCGGCTCTGGCGGTGGCGAGGCGGCCGTTTGCGTCTGCTGCGGGCCCGGCGGCGTATCGCTCGGCGTCACCGCGGGCGCGACCGGCAGCGGCGCCAGTTCAACCAGGATCAGCGGAGCGCCCGCCACCTGGTCCTGCTCCGGGCGCCAATACCGCAGCAGGGCCGCCGCAACGGCGGCATGGAAGGCAAGGGCGAGCGCAATACACGCCGTCCAGCGCAGCTGCTCGCTCCGCCGCGGCAATACTTCGCGCGTGGCCAATGTGGCGGCCGCTTGCCCGCGTTCGGGCCAACCAGCGACTTGTGCGGATACTGGGCGGCGCGCAGCACTGGTGTCGGACTTCTCTGCGCCAAACGGCACGACATTGCCGACGCGCAGCATCACCGGCGGCGCCTTGTCGCCGTCGGTCGCTTCATCGAGCGCCGTGCCAAGCGGCGCCCGGAGCGCCGCCGGCGGAAATCGGACGATGCGGCTTTTTGCATCCATGGGGACCTTGCGCGTGCCGGCCATTGTAGCGGCTTTGGGCGCGGGTGGCAGAGTGCAATTGCGGACGCCAACAGAATACCGCCCCGCCGACTTGCCCGGCGAGGCGGCATTCGTAAGGGGCCAAGGCCTGTTGCTTGCGATCGGTTCCCGGTTTGTGACCGGCGATCGCGGCAAACACGAATTTCCAACAGCTAGGCCCCGGTGCGCACCGCCCGGGGCCTAGCTGCAAGTTATAGGCGAAGCGTTCGATTTGATTCGAACCTTGTCTTTTTATTTTTTCATTCGCGCGAGCGCATCCTTCAGCAGACTGAGGTCGCTGTGCTTGCTGATGTCGACGCGCGTCTTGATGAAGCCGAGATCTTTCACGGTGTCGACGTTATTCTGAAGCGCCTTCAGATCCGGCATCATGTTGGGATCGCGATAGTTGTCGTTCTTGGTGAACAACCAGCCGAAGCGCTCGGGCGGCGCCTTGGTGATCTTCGAGGCGATCTTGGCCACTGCGTCGTGGTTCTTCGGGTCGAGATACCAGTGCACGACTGTCAGCATGTCCTCCGCGAAATCGACCATGGCCGCACGATGCGCGTCGATGAACGACTTGCGCGCGCACATGATGATCATGTCGGTTCTCCCGGTTGCGTCGGCCTGGTCGAACAGCGGCTTGGCCCCGGCTTTCAGTTTGGGATTAAGCGCGAAGGGCAGCACGGCCGGGATGAGATCGGCTTTCTTTTCCAAGAGCATCGCCGGCATGGCTGGCAGCGGGCCCTCGAGGAAGGTGTAGTCGCGCTTATCCTCGAGCCCGTGCTTGCGCAGCATGGCTCGGATGGCGACGTCGACCGCGCTGCCGCCGGCGTTGGTGCCCATCACCTTGCCCTTGAGGTCCTCGACCTTGTTGATGCCGGAATCCTTACGAACCCAGTATTTGTCGGTGTAGTAACCGGGAACGCCCTCCTGGAACTCGTCGGCGATCACTTGCAGATCGCTGATGCCGGCGTTGGCGATGGCGATAGGGAACGAAGAATAGGCGAGGCTGGCGACTTCGATCTCGTTATTGGCGAGCGCCGAGATCTGCGGCGGCGTGCCGCGGAAGTGAATCGTCTCGAGCGTATAGGACTTGCCGAGATGCTTCATCAGTTCCTTCTTTTCGAGAAGGATCGAGGCCCAGTTGGCGAGCGGCGCCACCCAGGACATGCGGATCTTCACCGGCTCCGCTTTGGCGGCGCCGAGACCGAGAATGCCGAGCGCGCACGCGCCCGCCAGCGCGAATTTAACTAAGCGCATTTTTTCCTCCCGATTTCACAGGCTTGCCCGTTGGTTCGGCAAGCTTCGTTTTTGCAATTGGCAAAGATTGTGGGATGTCCAACCGATTTTGGCAAGCCTCGCCGCTTCGGTGTTTGCCCGCCATGCAATACAGGCGCTTAAGCGGTGCTCGGGGCGCTGGCTTCCTGATGCCAAATCAAGAGCCGGCGCCGGATCAGGCTCATGGCCTTGACCAGGCAATAGCCGACCACCGCGATCTCCAGGATACCCGCAAACACGCCGTTCGAATTGGCAAAACGCGAGGCCGTCATCATAGCGCCACCCAACCCGTAGCCGCCCATCAGCATCTCCGCCACCACCGCCACGATTAGCGACAGAGGCAGCGCCACCTGCAAGCCCGTCATGATCTGGGGGCTCGCCGCCGGCAGCACGATCTGGGTCAGCAGCTCGCGGTTGCTCGCCCCCATGTTGCGCGCCGACCAGATGAGCTCGCGCTCGACGCCCTGGATGGCGATGACGGTGGCGGCAATGACCGGGAAGATGGCGTCGATCACTATGATGGTGATCTTGGACACGTCGAACACGCCCAGCCACAGGATCACCACCGGCAGGAAGGCGATCTTCGGCATGGGAAAGCCGACCGAGATAATCGGATCGAAGAACCAATTGGCGATAACGCTGCGCGACATCGCCATGCCGATCAGCACGCCGAACACGGCGCAGATCGCAAAGGCGGCGAGCGCGCGGTAAAGCGTGAGGGCGGTATTGAGCGCAAGATCGCCGGAGACGCCGTCTTCCCAGATGCGCTCGAGCACCTCGCTCAACGCCGGCAATTGGAAATGCGTGAACACGCCGCTGCGTGCCAGAATTTCCCACGCCGCCAGCAGCACCAGGATGGAGAACACGCGCGCAAAGCCCGACAGCGCCAGCCGTGTCAGCCGCAGAGGCTGAGGTTCAGGTCCGACTGCGCCTAGTCGCGCCATGCCAGCGTTCTCCGGGTAATGACGAGATAGACGCGGTCGGCGGCAAAGCCGAGGAAGGCCACCGTCAGCACCACGGCATACATGGCGTCGTAGGAGCCGCTGGCGCCGAGAATGCCGATCAGATAGCCGAAGCCCTTATGGGCGACGACCAGTTCGGCCGACACCAGCAGAATGAACGACAGCGCCAGCGCGGTGCGGATGCCGTTGAGCAGCTCCGGCATGGCGCTCGGCAGCACCACGTCCCACAGCATCCGCAGGCGGCTCGCACCCATGCTGCGGGCCGACCAGACCAGAACCTGTTCGCTGGAACGGGCGCCGTTAAAGGCGCCGATGGTCACCGGCAGCATGCAGCCGAGGAAGATCAAAAGGATTTTCGAGCCGTCGCCGAAGCCGAGCCAGATCACCGTCACCGGGATCAGCGCCGATTTCGGGAGCGGATAGAAAATCTCCACCAGAGGGCTCAGCAGCACATTGACCGTTTTCCACCAGGCCATGACCACGCCGAGTGTCGCACCGATGACAATCGCCAATGCCAGTCCAGCGGCGACGCGGTAGAGCGAGGAGGCGCCGTTGCTCAGCAATGCGCCGTCCTTGATCATGTCGATCCAGGCCGCGATCACGGCGGTGAGCGGCGGCAGCGCGTCGGACGACACCAGATGCAACCGCGCCGCCAGCTCCCATGCGACGGCAAGCAGCAAGAGCGGCGAATAGCGGACGAAGGTCTTCACGGTCCGCGCTCCCGCGATGCGCTGCCCATGCCCGCCTTGATCGCCTCCTCGCGCACCAGCTGCCAGATCTCGTCCACCTTCTCGACGAACGCCTTCTCCCGGAAGATGTTGAGGTCGTCCTTCTTGAATTTGGTGTCGACGATGGTCTTAATGCGGCCAGGCCGCGCCGACATCACCGCCACCCGGTCGGCCAGATAGACCGCCTCCTGCACGTCGTGGGTGACGAAAATCACCGTCTTGGGCGTGCGCCGCCAGATGCGCAACAATTCGCTCTGCATCAGCCCGCGGGTCTGTGCGTCGAGCGCGCCGAACGGCTCATCCATCAGCAGAATCTTCGGGTCGAAGGCGAGAGTGCGCGCGATCGCGGTGCGCTGCCTCATGCCGCCGGACAGTTGCGAGGGGTAGCTGTCCTCGAAACCGGTGAGCCCCACCAGCTCGATGAAATCCTTGGCGCGCCGCTCGCGCTCCGCCTTCGCCATGCCCTGGCGTTCCAGCCCGTAGAGGATGTTGCCGCGCACGGTTTTCCAGGGAAACAGCGCGAAGTGCTGAAACACGATGCCGCGGTCGGGGCCGGGGCCGGCGACAGGCTTGCCGTCGATGCGGATGGCGCCGGTCTCCACCGGCAGAAAGCCGCCGATCAGATAGAGCAGCGTCGATTTGCCGCAGCCGGACGGCCCCAGCAGCGCGACGAATTCGCGGTTGCCGACTTCGAGGGCTACTTGGTCGAGCGCCAACACCTCACGCCCGCGCGGCGGACGATAGATATGGCTGACGCCGTCGATGACGATTTGGGAAGGACCGGCCATGGCCGGTGAAGCCTCCCTAACGGGTGCAATCTGTCAAGCGCCATCGTCGCTGTTTTGGCCGCCGCCTTGGCCTATAATGCTGAAAACCAACTTGGTCATATTCAAGAGGAAACGCCCGTGCCCAGTCTTGCCGAAGCCCGCCGGGAGCTCGCGCTCGCCAACAATATCGTCGCCAACGAGGGCGTGCTCGACGCCTTTGGCCATGTCAGCATGCGCCACCCTGACCATCCGGACCGCTATCTGTTGTCATGCTCGCGCGCGCCCGAGCTCGTGAGCCCTGACGACTTGACCGAATACGATCTTAACTCGCGGCTGCTGCGCGATCCGGGCGTGCCGCAATATTCCGAGCGGGTGATCCACGGCGAAATCTACAAGGCGCGGCCGGACGTGATGTCGGTGTGCCACCACCATGCGCCGGCCTTTATGCCGCTGCTCGCCACCCGCACCGACTTCGTGCCGGTCTTTGCGCTCGGCAATGTCGGCGGCAACAAGCCGCCGTTCTGGGACCAGCGCGACGAATTCGGCGACACCGATCTGCTGGTGGTTACGCCGGCGCATGGCGCTTCGCTCGCGCGGGCGCTCGGCAGCCATTGGATGGTCCTAATGAACCGGCATGGCGTGACCGTCGCCGGCAAGAGCGTGCGCGAATGCGCCTACAGTGCAATCACCGCGTGCCGCAACGCCGATTTTCAAGTGCGCGCTATGGCAATCGGCAAGCTCGACCAGTTCACGCCTGGCGAAATGGAACTGTGCGCCCAGATCATCGCGCGCACGACCGGCCTCGACCGGTCCTGGGAATATTGGGCGGGGCGGCTGGCCAAGGCGGGCGGCGGACCGCCGCCGGTCGGCAAAAAAGCAGCGCGCGGGCGGTCCGCCGCCAAGAAAAGCAAGCGCGCCAGGGGCCGCCGCTAGGTCCATCGCGTTTTGGGCTTCCCCAGTGGGCAGTATTCGGTGTTGAATGCTGCCCATCGGGGCGATCAGCCCGGAACGGTAAAAAATCCAGGGAGGAACTTAATGAAAACCGTCAAGACGTTTGCCGCCGCGCTTGGGCTTATTGTTCCGCTCGCGCTGGCCGCCGGCTCGGCATCGGCCGAAGACCATCTCAATGTGGTAGTCGGACACATCAACAATTGGGAGCAACAGCCGCCGACGCTCGGTCAGGAGGCCGGCATCTTCAAGAAGCACGGCCTGGTGCTGAAGAACGTCGGCACCCGCGGCGCCGGCGAAACCATCCAGGCGGTGATCTCCGGCTCGGCCGATATCGGTACGGGCGTCGGCACCCCGGCCGTCATGCGCGCCTTCGCCAAGGGCGCGCCGCTGCGCATCCTGGCGCCGGCCTTCACCGGTAGCGGCGATTTGTATTGGTACGTGAAGGCGGATTCCAAGATCAAGAGCCTGAAGTACTCAACGCCCTCGACCACCATCGCCTATTCGACCAACGGCTCGAGCACCAACAATGTCGTGCTGGCGTTCAAGAACGAACTTGGCACCAAAGGCACGCCGACCGCGACCGGCGGACCTCCGGGCACGCTGACCGCGGTGATGTCCGGCCAGATCGACATCGGCTGGTCGGCGCCGCCGTTCGGTCTGCAGGAGATCAAGGACGGCAAGATTCGCATCATCGCGCGCGGCAGCGACGTGCCGTCGCTGAAGAATCAAACGGTGCGCGTGCTCATCGTCAACGCCAACGCGCTCAAGACCAAGCACGACGCCATCATGCGTTTCATGAAGAGTTATCGCGAGACGGTGGACTGGATGTATTCGGATCCGAAGGCGTTCGAGATGTACGCCAAGAAGATCAAGAAGCCGGTCCAATTGGTCACCGATTCGGCCCATAAATTCCAGCCAAAGGAAACCCTGCAGACCGAAAAGATGGTCGATCTTGACGGCGCGATGCGCGACGCGGTGCGGCTGAAATTCCTCCGGAAGCCGCTCACCAAGGAGCAACTCGCGGAGCTGATTCAGATTCCGCCGATGATGAAGAAATAAGATCGGCGGCAAAGCCGCATCATATGCCAACGGGCCGCTGCCTGGCAGCGGCCCGTTTTATTTTCCGTTCTGGAATGCGCGCGCCTAATGCTTCTGCTTTTTCGCTGCGCCGATCGCGTCGAGCATGGCGGCGCGGCCTTTGTCGAGCGAAGCGCACACCTCCTCATCCTTGCCGACCGCGCCCATTTCGCGCTGGCGCTTGACGGTCGCGTCCACCATCAAGGGTTCAAGCCCAAGCTCGCGCAGGGTGGCTGCCGACTCTTCCATTTCCGCCGCGCGCCGTTCGCCGTGGGTCGCCATGCGCTCGAGATTATATTCGGTGATTTTCGGCCAATCGAGCCCGGGATAATTGTTCTTCAGCGAGGCGGTCACTTCGTCCAAAATGCCGGCGCGGCTGGCGGCCAGGAAGCATTCGAGCGTGAGCGCCTCGATGCCCTTGATCATCACGCTGCGGATCATCTTGATCGCCGCAGCGGCACCGACCGCGTCGCCGACGACACGAAGCTGCATGTCCAGCTCGCGCAGCAGCGGTGAGACGCCTTTGGCGTGCGGGCCGGCGATCAGCATCGGGGTGCGGTGGCGCGCCGGATGAATGGCTGCCACCACCGCCACGTCCACATAACGGGCGCGGTTCGCCAGCAGCTTGGCGGTCTCCTGCTTGCGCCCGGGAGAGACCGAATTGATATCGAGGTAATAGGGCGCGCCCGTGAGATGCGGCGCAACCGAGCGCGCGGCCTCAAGGCTGGAGGCGGCGGTCACCGCGGAAATAATCATGTCGGTCTCGGCGACCGCGTCGCGCGCGGAAGGCGCACAGCGCACGCCGATGTTCTCGCCCGCCGCCTTCAGCCGCACGCCTTGGCTTTCTGGAAACAGGATGTCCCAGGCGGCGATGCGCTCGATGCCGCTTTCGCGAAAGCCGGAGGCGATCGCCTGGCCAGCCTCGCCGAAGCCGATGAAAGAAATGCGCGGCGTGTTGCGGCGGGTCACGGCTTTTCGTCCACCGGCGGCGTGCCGTGGGTGTGAAACGATTTGATGGTCTGCAGGCCCCAGGCCTGGCCTTTCTTGCGCTCGGCTTCGGTCCAGACGATCGGCTTCCAGTCCGGCGCCAACACCAGCCGTGCGCCGGCGCAGGCGACTTCCACGCGGTTGCCGCCAGGCTCGTATACATACAAAAAAAATGTCTGCTGGATGGCGTGCTTGTGCGGGCCGGTCTCGATGAACACGCCGTTCTCCAGGAAAATGTCGGCGGCGCGCAACACGTCCTCACGGGAATCAAGGGCATAGGTGACGTGGTGGAAGCGGCCCTTGGTGCCGGTTGCATCGCGGGTATAGGCGAAGTCGTACGACTTGTTGGTGGCGGTCATCCAGATGCCGGCTTCGCTGCCGTCGTCCAGCACGATCAACTCGGTCAACCGGAAGCCAAGATAGTTTTCGAAGAATTCGCGGTTGGCTTTGATGTCGGCAGCGAGCCCGTTGAAGTGATCGATGCGGCGCACGTTGCAGCCGCGCGCCGGATAGCGCTGCGCCTGGTTCTTGAGCGCGGGCTTCTGGTCGGGCGGCGGATCGTACCATTCGGTGTCGTAATAGAGCTCGATGACGTGGCCGTCCGGGTCCTTGCAGATGAAAGTTTTCCCGTGGCCGAGATCGCCGTCGCCCCAGCCGACATCGAAGCCGGAGCCTTTGAGCGCGGCGGCGCGCCGCTCAAGGGCTTGAGGACTGCGCGTGCGGAATGCGACATGCGCCATTCCCGACGTCTTGGAGGCGGTGAGCTTGAGCGAATAACGCTCGTAGTCGTCCCAGCCGCGCAGATAGATGCTGTCGCCTTTTTCGCCGCTCTGGGTCATGCCCATGACGTCGATGAAGAACCTTGCGCTCGCCTCGAATTTAGGCGTCAGCAATTCGAGGTGGCCGAGATGGGCGATGTCGAAGATGGGCTCACTTGGCATGTTTCAATTGTGCCGAACGTCGCGCGCTAAGGCCAGGACCAGATTGTTGGCCGGCATCGTCGTGATTTCAGCCGGCGAAAGGCCGGCCGCCTGCGCCAGCGCGTTCAACTCGCCGGTATCGCGCACACCCCAGTCCGGGTTCTCCGCCCGCAGGCTGGCATCGAAGGCGGCATTGCTCGGCGCGGTATGCGCGCCGTCGCGCTTGAACGGGCCGTAGACAAACAGGCGTCCCCCGCTCTTGAGCAGCCGCCCGGCGCCGGCCATGAGATTCTGCGATACCTGCCAGGGCGCGATGTGCAGCACGTTGACGCAAAGGATAGCCGCCAGTTCACCGCCGCCGTTGCCTTGCCAGGCCCAGTTGGGATCGTTGAGGTCGATGCGTTGCGGCGCGCGCAGATTTTCGAGGTGCGCAAGTTTCCGCCAGGCGGCGATGCTGGCCAGATGCGCGGGCAAGAAATCGCTCGGCCACCAGGTCAGGTGCGGAGCGCGGCGGGCAAATTCGGTAACATGCTGGCCGGTGCCGCTGCCGAGCTCCAGCACGTCGCCTGTTTGCGCACCCATGAATTCGGCCATGGCCGACCAGATGGCGGCATGGTTGCGCTCAAAGGCGGGCCCGTACAGGCGGCCGTCGGGCTCTCGCGGGACGCCGGCCTTTCCATAGTCGGCGATGAATTTGGGCATGGTTGCATAAAAACGCATTTAACTCTCTGCAACTAGCCTTGGTCCGCCCCTGCGGTCAAAGGCCAATTGGCGCAATCGGACTTTTACACCAGGCTTCGTTGTTTTTGCCTGTGGGATAGGGCAAAATCCCATTCGGCGGGACGGTTGCGGCCTGCCCAAAATCAAAGGCGAAACGCCGGCTGCAACGTCAAGCGCGGCTTATGCATCATTCGGCTTGGTCCGGGGGTGCCGCCGGGCCGAAAACCGATAACGACGAAAAGACCAAAGGGAGGATCATAATGCGCAAAACCACTCTGATGCTGGCGGTATTGGCCGCCGGCGCGCTGGCGCTGCCGGGCGCGAGCTACGCGCAAAGCAAGCTCACGGTCGGTATGCCGACCACGCCGCCGAACATCGTGCACTTTCCGGTGATCGTCGCCCAGGACCTCGGGCTCTTCAAGAAGAACGGCATCGAGGTAGAAACCGTCGCGCTCGCCGGCGGCGTCAAGGTATTCCGCGCCATGCTGGCGGGCAATCTCGACATCGCGCAGTCGCCCGGCACCGTCACCTCGATCGCGATCTCCAAGGGCTCGAAGGTCAAGGGCATCCTGGGCACGCTTTATAAGTTCGAAGCCTCGATGGTCGTTCGCGACAACGTCAAGACCATGGCCGATCTCAAGGGCAAGCGCATCGGCATTCAGCAGCCCGGCGGGTTCGCCCACATCTTGAGCAAGAACGTGCTGCGCGCCGCCAAGATCGACCCCAAGGAAGTCAACTTTGTCTCCATCGCGACCGAAGATGTGCCGGCATTGGTTGCCGACCAAGTCGACACCGCCATCCTGCATGTCGAGCAGGAAATGCTGGCCAAGGAGAAGGTGCCGAGCCTGCACGCCATCGCGCGCATGTGGGAGCTTTCGCCGAAGCAGATGTATACTTACTATGCGGTGAAGGAAGATACGATCAAGAAAGAGCCGGCCGCGCTGCAAGCCTTCGTCAAGTCCGTGATCGAAGCGACCCGCATCATGTACACCGACAAGGCCAAGGTGCTGCCGATCATGGTCAAGCACACCGGCTACCCCGAGAAGATCGTGTCGCAGACCTACGACTTCCTGGTGAAGAGCTGCATCTGGGACGCCAACACCGGCCTGTCGCCGGAGCGCGTCAACTTCACCGCCAACCTGATGACCAAGGTCGGCAATATCGAGAAGGGCAAGACCCCGACTTACGACCAAATCGTCGACAAGACCTTCGCCGAAAAGGCGATCAAGGACCTCGGCGAATGGAAAGGACCCGTTTGCCCGACGGCGGTGTTCTAGCCGCAGGCTAACGCAAGACACCAGTGCCGCGCGGACGCCGCCGATTACCGGCAGCGCCCGCCGGTAAGTTTATCAACGTGAATTGAAGCTGGCAGAGCGTCAGGGAGCCAATTCGATGAGCGTCGCCAACGAGGTTCATGCCGGCGGTCTCGCAGCCGGCCAGCAAACAATGCCGACCGCGAAAGTTCATGCCGCCTGGTGGGAGCACCGCGCGGTGTTCCGCTACGGTTTCCTCGCCCTGATCCTGATCGTCTGGCAGATCGTCGGGCCATTCATCAGCCCGATCTTTTTCACTTATCCCAGCCAGATCGCCATCGCCTTCTATAATCTGACCATCAACGGCGAATTGCCGTATTACCTGGCGCAAAGCCTGGAGGTCATGTTCTACGGCCTGCTCTCGGCCGTCGTCGTCGGCATCCCGCTGGCAGTGCTGATGGCGCGGGTGCGCTGGCTCGACTGGGCGCTCGATTTCCCGATCAACGCGCTTTACGCGACGCCGCTGGTCGCAGTTGTGCCGCTGCTGGTGTTGTGGTTCGGCATTTATCTCAAGGCCAAGATCATCGTGGTGTTCCTGTTCGCGGTGTTCCCGATCCTGATCAACACCTATCAGGGCGTGCGCGAATGCGACAAGAACATGCTCGAGGTCGCGCGCTCGTTCCGTTCCAGCGAGCGGCGGGTGTGGCAGGACGTGCTGCTGCCCTTCGCGCTGCCCTATATCGCGGCCGGCGTGCGGCTCGCCATCGGCCGCGGCCTGGTCGGCATGGTGATCGCCGAGTTCTACACCACCATCACCGGGCTCGGCTTCATGATCACGCGCTACGCCAACAATTTCGAGATGGACAAGACCTTCGTGCCGGTGATCGTGTTGATGGCGCTGGGCGTCTCGCTCAC
>CAZLWN010000092.1:0-15546 GCA_964563195.1 uncultured Undibacter sp.
GACGAGCATCGACGAGCACCTCAAACGAGGGGTTGGTCAAAACACAGCTGTTGCGCCGGAATGAAACCGCAGTGATCGAGATAGGCCAGCAGATTGCGATCTCGCCAGTCGACTTCGGTACGCACTTTCTCAACGCGTAGCGTGCCGAGGTTCGCCAACAGTTGCGACACCAAAGCGCGGCCGACGCTCTTGTTCTGATAGTCCGGATCGACACCAATCGTATCAATGACCGCCGTGGTTTCGACCTGCCCAAATTCGCCGAGATCGACGCGGGCCATGATGAAACCGACGGGCACGGTGTCGAGCTCGGCAACCAGCGAGACGCGCACGTCCGATTCGTTCAGCGCGTCGGCCAGCTTGCGCTGGAAATATCCCGCCCGGTCGCGGCCGGTAATCCGACGATCGATCGCCACCAGCGCATGCAGATCGCCTTCGGCCATCGAACGCACCGGTACCCTGTCGCGCGCGAGCGGCCCGAAATCCGCGGCAGGCGGTCCGCCGTAATCGATCTCGGCGGCCTCTCCCACGTGTTGCGGGATGGTGATGCCGGTGCTTCGAGCCATGACCGTCACTCCTTGTCTTGTTCGTCACTCGTCCTCGAGCGGCTCCGCCAGCGGTGTCAGAACCGAACGCTCCAGCACCAGGCGCGGCGCCAGCCCGAAGCCGGAAGCGTCGAAGAACCGCAGCAAGGCGTGATTGGTCCAGTCGGCTTGTGACTGCAGCGATTGGACCCCCTTCTGACGCATGACCTCGGTGAGGCCTGCCATCAATGCATGGCCAACGCCGCGCTCCTGACTGTCACGCTCAACACCGACTGCGTCGAGCATGGCGATGGCCTGCTCTCGGCCGAATTCACCACGTAGGATACGGGCGAAGGCAAAGCCGACCAGCGAGCCGTTGCGAGCAACACCAACATGCACGAAATCTTCGGGGTGTTGTTTGGCGTTGGCCAGCCGTTTCTCGAAAAAGCGGCGGCGCGGTCTGCCGACGTGATCAGAGTCAATCGCTATGACGCGATCAAGGTCGCTCGGGCGTAAGGGACGGACAACATCGCCCTCATTCATGGCAGCCGTGCTCATGCAAGAGCCTCACATATTCTCGACGTAATTCTCGTAAAGCTGTATTTCTTTTTCGGAATCCATTAAATCGTCCAGCAGCGGCAGTAACGCCATGTCTTCCTTGCGGGCGTGCGGCACTAGGCAATCGTACAACTGCTGCCCGAGCCGGCGGAATTCTGCCCAGCGCGCCGCATCGAAGCCCTGCGCGCGGACGTCGCCGATAAGCTTGACCAGCGCGGTGCCGATCGGACGGATGATTCCGTGCTCGTAGGTCAGATGCGCGCCGATGCCCTCATTGCCCGCTTCGCCCAGGTAGGAGAACAGCTCCGCCTCCTCGAAGGCGAAATGACGCTCAACCTCGCCCGGCAGTTCGGTGGCGAGGTCGTTCAATAGTTTCGCCAGCATTGGCTCACTTGCGTCCGGGATGTCGTCCCTTTTACGTGTGACGGCCTGCGCCAGCCGCTCCATCAGGGCAATCACGGCGGCGTGCTCGTCGTGCAGTTTCTGGCAAACGCGGTTTTGGAAGTTCATGGCTCAACCGTGCAGCTGCTGGTATTTGGCGAGCAGGTCGTCCTGCGATTCTTCCCAGTCCGGATTTGGCTCGATGCAATTCGCCGGACAAACCAGCTTGCACTGCGGCTCATCCTCCGCGCCCACGCATTCCGTGCATTTCATCGGATCGATGACGTATAGCGGATTACCGGCGGTGATGGCTTTGTTCGGGCACACCGGCTCACAGGCGTCGCAGGCGGTGCAGGCGTCGGTGATCATCAGAGCCATAGTGTCATCTCCTTAACTGCTCATGCCGCCTTCGGCACGACTCCGGTGGCAGCAAGTTTTTCAAATCGAAATGCGCCCCACAGCGCGGCCCCGATCGCCCCGGCATAGATCGAATCCGGATGGCTGCGGATCGCGGTCTTCATGTCTTTGATGTGGGAGATATCCTCTTCGAGAGCGGCGACCAGCCCCTTGTCGAGCGCAAGTCCGCCGGTCACCATCACCGCGCCATCAACTACACCGATCGACTTCAGCAGTTTGGACAGCCGCGCCGCCATCGAAAGATGGATACCCTTCAGGATATTCGGCGTCGTAATGCCGCGTGAAACCATGTTGATTACGTCGGTCTCCGCGAGCACGGCGCAAATGCTGCTCACCGTTTCGGGGTTTTCGCCTTGGCTCGAAAGCGATCCGATCTCCTCCTGCGCGATACCGAGATAGCGCGCGATGTTTTCGAGGAATTGCCCAGAGCCTGATGCGCACTGGCTGGTCATCTTGTAGCTGAGGACCTTGCCACGCCCGTCGATCAGGATCGCACGGCCATGCAGCGCGCCGACGTCGAGCGCTGCCCGCGATTCCGAGTCGAGGTAGATGGCGCCGCGCGCATGCGTCGTCATCGAGTAGAAATGGCCGGTGTGGAACGGCACGCTTTCGCCCTCGCCGGTGGTGGCAACGTAGTTGACGTCTTCGGGCTTGAGCTTTGCGTCTTCGAGCACGGCGTCGTAGGCGACGCGGGCCAGCTCCATGGGATCGCGTTGCCGGATGCGCATCACGTAGCGCGACAACCACGTTTCCTCGCCGTTCTCGACCTTGAACAGCGCCGCCTTGATGGTGCTAGTGCCGATGTCGATTCCCGCGGTGATGGTCATTGTTCGCTCCCGTCCGCCTGCCCGAAATGCGCCCGGCACGCAAACTCCGCCGCGCCGAGTGCGCCGGTATAGATCGAGTCCGGGTTGATGTTGATGGTGACCTCTCCGTAGTTCTCCTTGATGACTTTCCTCAGTTCGCGCACCGCAGCCTCGTTCTTGGCAACGCCGCCCGTGAAGGTGAATTCATTGGTGATGCCGCCCGAACGCGAGATGATGGAGATCGCGCGCAATATGATGGCGCGGTGCAACCCGGCCAGAATATCTTCGCGCTTTTCTCCGAGCGAAAGCCGGTCACGCAGCTCGGCACCGGCGAACACAGTGCAGGTCGAGTTGATGCGGGCCGGTCGGTCCGATTTCATAGCCATGGGACCTAATTCGTGCAGGCCCATGTTCATCTCGTCGGCGATATAGCCAAGATACCGCCCGCATCCCGCCGCGCAGCGATCGTTCATCTGGAAGTTTGCAACAATCCCGTTGGCATCGACCTGAATGCCCTTGGTGTCCTGACCGCCGATATCGAGCACGGTGCGCGTCTGCGGGTACATCAGATGGGCGCCAAGGCCGTGGCACAGGATCTCCGAGCGGATATGCTCCTTGGAGAACGGCAGCGTCACCCGGCCATAGCCGGTGCCGACGAGGTAAGTTTCCTCCAAATCCACGGCGAGCGCATCCTCGATCATCTTTTGGATGTCAGCCGCCGCCGATTTAACCGAATCGTCCGTTTTCAGCACGCGGCCGAGCGCCCGGCGGAATTTATCGCTCAACTCGCCCGCCGGCGGCCGGTTCTCCACTTCGATGATCGACTTGTCGTAAACATTAAGAAGCAGGTCATAGGGCAGGTTGGCATCGCGTGCGATCTCTTCGGCGTGGGCGTGGTAGCGCGAACCCGCGATATCGCGGAAGAAATCCGATTTACGCTTGGCGCCGGGAGCGTAAAGTTCAGGCGCTTCCTTGCGCAAACGCTGAAACACCTCACCGAGCGAATGCTTCACGCCGGTCCCGAACTTGGCGAAGCGCTCACCTTGGATTTGGCCAATGCAGGTCTGCTCGAGATCGTCAAGCTGTTCGAGGAACTGCTCCAGACGAAAGGCTCGCTCGAGCGTGCCGAGGAACGTATCGAGGTCGATCAGCGCATGAGCGGCAGTAAGCGCCCGGCGGAACAGCGTGAACTGCCCGTCGATGCGCGCCTCCTGACTGGCCACGCGCGCCGCTGTCGCGTAATTCGAGCGCGAATTGGTAATGCCGTGCCCGATGACTTTGCGATCCTCATCGAGGAGGACGGCTTTGGTCGTCGTCGAACCAAGATCGATGCCGACGAAAGTCTTCATGCATTCCTCCTCAAGCCGCCGCGTCCACGCCGGCGCGTTTCTGGTCGATCATCTGGAAATAACTCTCCAGTCGATTTTTGATATTAGCCGCCGAGAAATACCGCGGATCAACCAGATCGGATTCCACGAACGCCGCCGGCTTGCCGGTGCGCTTCTCGACTTCGCGCATCATCAGCAACTGCCCCGCAGAGAAGCTGTTGCAGCTCTTGATCGAGTTGATCAGAAGACCGTCCGCTTCGTATTCGTTGATGTAATTCACCAACATATCGATGCGCATCGGCAGGCTACGGTTGGTGTAGACGCCGAGGCAGTATTCGGCCAGTGTTTCCAGCGGCTTGTCTGGATCGTGACGGAAGCCGAAATCGTAGACGCCGCCGACTTTGGTGTAGCTCGAAGCGACGATGACCGCGCCTTCGTCGTAGAACATCTTCCAGAACTGGCGGAAGCTTGTGTAATTGGGCGGCCCCTCGACGACCAGCCGATATTTCTCCTTGCCCATGTCGCCGTCGGGCGTGACCGGGCCGAGGCCCTTGGCCAGGCGCTCTTCGACCTCCTCGCGCAGGAACCTGTAATAGTCGACGGCGTCTTCGGTACCGCGGAAGGCACCGAAGATCGGCCCGATGTAGTAGATGCCGCCGAAATAGGCGTCGATCGGCGACGGTTTGGTCTTGGCGCTTTGCAACACGCGGACCAGATCGTCTTCGGCCTTGGTCGACTGCTTCAGGTGTTCGCGCAGCCGGTCGATGTCGAACTTGACCCCGGACACGCGCTCAAGCGTGGGGATGACCTCATCCTTCAGCTGCTTCACCATGTAGTCGATCATGTTCTTGGTGATTTTGCCGTCGCCCATGTAAGGCGTGTGCAACATGATCGTCTCGCATTTGTACTGCTCACGCAGAAGTTCGAACCACTTCATGAAGGTGAAGCAGCCGGTATAGGAAAGCAGCAGCACATCGGGATCGGGAAACTTCTTGCCGTTGGGGGCGATATTGCCCTTGGCCATCATGCCGAGATCTGACTTCACATAGGTGCAGACGTCCTCCGAGTGACCGATTTTCTCCGCTTCGAGCACGAAGCTGCCGCTCGTGCGTCGCAACCCGTTCTGAATGGCGTTGACCTCCGGAAGATTGTTTAGCAGGTCAAAGCACATGATCAATTCGTTGAGATTGCCCGGCACGAAGGTGGCGGCCACCTTGTCGCCGGTCTCCGGCGCGCTGGTTAGCCGATCGTAATGCGCGGCCATCATCGCCTTCTGTTTGACCATGGAGGCATCTTTGACGACCTCCTTCACCGGCGCCCGGGAGGTGACAACCTTTGTCTGTGTCGTCATGCTGCGCTCCATAGTTTGATTGAATCGGCGAACGTGCCAGCCTGCTCTCTTATCGGCTGCATCTGGCCGGAATTCTCGGCGTATTTGAACGCGATGTAAGGGATGCCGGCTTCCTTGAGTACGTGCTGCAGCATCGGCCGCTCGAGTAGCGCCGGATCGCAGAAACTCGGCGCGGCGAAAATCACGCCTTCCGCCGCGGTACGCTTCACCGCGCGGACGAGATGCTGGCCTTTTTCTTTTTGATCCGGTTCGTATTTGGCCGCGGTCGATTCGGAATGATGCAGGAATGCAAGTGACAAATTCTGCAGCGGATCGCCCTCGATCGCGACGTCGCCGGTGAGCCAACGGGTCACCAGCAGCAGATCGTCATCCACCACGTAACAGCCGGAAAGCTCGAGCGACTTGATCAGGTTGAGCGGCGGCTGTTCGCAGAACATGCCGGTCAGCACGATGCGGCAATTGTCGCGCATCGGCCGCTCCTCGGCGCGCGCTGCGGCAAGGTATTCGCCCAACATCGTGGAATGCTCCTCGACCGGAAGCACGAGGCCGGCCCGCACCATCAGGTAAACCTCGGCGGCGGGCGCCTGCCATGGCCGCTCCGCCCTGAAGGCGTAAAGATCGCGCACCAGTCGGCGATTTTCATTGTAAACCGCGATCGAGTGCCGAAGCTCGTCGTCGGTTATCGGCTTGCCGCGAAGCTCGCCGAGATCGTGCCTGAGATCGGTCAGCTCATTGACGTAAAAATTCCCCCCGATATCGTCCCGATAGTTCTGCGGAACGTCAAAATAGCGGGAATAGACGTGCGGGAACATCATCTTCCACATGCCGGATAGATTGCGGATCACGTCGCAGATCGACGGAAACAACATGCCGTCGACGAAATCGATGCGGCCGGATACGCCAAGTTCGATGGTCGAACGCGGGATGCGGCAGATATAGCTTTGGTAATAGGCATCACCGTGGATGACCTCGAGCTGATCGCCGCCGCCGACGATACCGAGCGGCAGCATGCCGGCAGCGTGAATGATCTCACGCGGCACGTAGATCGGCATGTAGCCGATCACTTTGCGGCCCGGCTCCGCTGCCTTCCATCGGCGCGCCGAAGTGAAGGACAAATCCGCGAACAGCGCGTTCGCGCGTTCAACGATATCGGCGGTAGCCGAAGGGTTCAATGATGTTGCCATTGCGGCGCCCTCTTTGCGATAAATGCTTCGAGCCCGGCTACCGCGTCGTGGGTGGCCATGAGTTCTTCGAGATAAAGCCGCTCAACGGCACGGATCTTGGCCTTGATGCGCGCGACGTAGTCGAGCCGTGCCGCCTTGACCGCATGACGTAATGAACTCGCGCTCTTAGGCCTCAGATGTTCCTCGAAATAAGCGAGAGCGGCACGCTCCGGATCGGCGACCGCTTCATGGGCGATGCCGATGGTCGCCGCTTCGGTGCCGGCGATGCTGCGGCCGGAGATCAGGAGATCGAATGCGCGTGCGGGGCCGATTAATTCCGGCAACAGACAAGACGCCGCTGGCGCGAACACACCGAGCTTCATTTCCGGCTGGCCGAGACTGGCATCCGGAGTGACGAACATGAGATGACCGGCAAGCGCGAGTTCGAGCCCACCGCCAAGGCATTGGCCGCGTACCGCCACCAGCAGCGGCACCGTCGATTCGACCATGCGCAGGATCAGGCGATGGAGTCCGTCCAGCATGGCGGCGCATTGATCCGGCAGATGTTCCTCGACGCTTGCGCCAAAGCTGAAATGCGGCCCCTCGGCATCCAAAACCACCGCGCCGAGTTCGCCGTTGCCGAGCTGTTCCGCCAGCGCCGTGTCGAGTGCCGCGATCATGGCGGCGTCGACGAGATTGGCTTTCGGCCGGGCGAGCCGCAACCGCAACAAGCGACCGTCCGCCTCGTGCCAAATCTTGAGGGGCTTGCTCACGGCTAGGACCCCGCCCGCGGCATGATGCTTTCGGTGAGTTCATCGCTCCACGGCGTGTTCGCAGCGAGCGCCCGGCGCAACGCTACGAAATCGACTTCCCGGCCCGATTCCCGCGTGCCTTCATTAAAGGCGCGAAAGCCCGCGCGTGCCTCCGTCATCATGTTGAGGGCCAGCCAGTCGCGCGCGTTTTCCTTGTTGGCGTTCCACGCGTTGAGCTTCGGCTTGCGCAACTCCTCGACCGTCTTCGTCGTGCATTCAGGGAAGGTGTAGAGCAGCTTGGTGCAAAGCGCCTCCACTCGCTCGTCGAGCAGGCTGAGATCGATGTTGCCGCGCTTCAACAGCGCCTGACCTTCAGCGGCGGCGGCACCGGTCTTGAAGTCGCCGTGCACGATGCGGCCATACTCGTCGAGGTAGCGGTCGGTGATAACGGTCGGGTTGGCAACGAACTTGCCATCGACTTTCAACGCCGGCACCACCTCGCTGATGATGCCGAGGCGATAGGCCTTGTGCGCCGAGAACGGCTCGCACAGTAGGCCGGAGACCATCGCCTGCTCGCAGCCGATCATGTAGGGCAGGAAGTCGGTGGCGCCGCCGATCGGCGCCGAGCCGTGTTTAGGCCCGGCCTGCCCGAATCGGGCGAGGTCCTGCGCGATCGAGAAGTCGCACGCCATGCCAATTTCCTGGCCGCCGCCGATGCGCATGCCGTTCACGCGGCAGATAACCGGTTTGTCGCACCCGATGATCGCCGAGACCATGTCGTTGAAGAGCCGCATGTAGCCCCGGTATTCTTGGGGATTGCCGGCGTAGTATTCGGCATATTCCTTGGTGTTGCCTCCGGTGCAAAAAGCTTTGTCCCCGGCGCCGGTGAAGACCACCGCAACGACGTCGCGCGCAGAGCTGGCGGCGCGAAAGGCCAATATGGTCGCCTTCACCATATCGGTCGTGTAAGAATTGAATTGACCAGGGTTATCTAGCGTGATCCAGGCGTTGAATAGACCGGCCACCGGCTTGCCATCGATGCCCTTCGCCGGACGTTTCTCGTAGTGCACGCTCTTTGAAACCGCCTCACGAACGCCGTCGGGAACCAAGTTATGATCTTTGGGGACGGAATTTTGCATGGCGATGACACGGCCTGCTTCGCTGGTCATTGAATTGCTCCTTTGCTCCTTACGTGGGAACAAGAACGGCGCGGCGCTTGAGCGTGCCGGCATGGACCGCTTCGAATATTTGATTGATCTCGCTAAGCGGATGCTTCTCGACGAACGGCGTCACCTTGACGCGGCCGTTCAAGACGAGCTCTAAGGCGTCCGGATAAAGCTCCGGCGGGCATCCCCAGTTTCCGATCGCCCGCGCGTGGTATGCCATCAAGTTCGAGAGTCGTATTTCGACCTTTTCCATGGTGAATCCGACGACGGCCAGTGTCGCACCATGATTGAGCAAACTGAATGCCGTCTCTTGACCGGCGCGGGTGCCGGAACATTCAAAAATAATCCACTCGCTCTGGCGCAGACTGTGTTCCTTGGCGAAGGCCTGGATTGCCGCTTTGATGTCGCGCGGCGACATTTGCTTGGAATTCAGCTTGAGCGAGATGCCCTGTCCGGTGATGGCGGCGAGCTTTTCATCGTTCACATCAATCGCGACAACGATGCCGCCTAACGTAGCCGCGATTTGGGCGGCATAGCCGCCAACCCCGCCAACCCCGTTGACGATGACGAGATCGCCTTGCGTGACACCAGCCTGCACGACCGCCTGGTAGGGCGTCGTCACCGCATCAGCGATCACGGAAAGATCGGCCAACTCGATTCCGATGGCGGCCAAGCGATGTTCGTCTACAACACACAGCCCATGCGCCGGCACGACGATGTGCGTGGCGAAGCCGCCGTGAATATCGTTGCCCGGCATTTTCTGGTTGGGGCAGATCGTCGCTTTGCCGCGCCGGCAGGCATCGCAGTGACCGCACGGGATCACCGCCGGAATAATAACCGCGCGGTCGGTGTACCAGAGCGCATCGGTACCCATGTCGACGACGTGACCGCTGATCTCGTGCCCCAGCGTCAGAGGCAGTTTATGCTTGGTGCGCACGCCATCGTAGTAGTAGCCAAGATCGGTGTGACAGACCCCGCAGCCGGCGATTTCGACCAGGACTTCACTGGGACCCAGGGTACCGATTTCGAATTCCATGGGGACGAAAGGCTTGCCCGCGCCCGTCATCATCCAACGAACCGGTTTGGCGCCCATAGCTCTGCCCTCCAGTCAAGCCGCCGACCCGTCGCCGGACCCCGGCGCGGCCTTAGTTTTTTATATTCAATCGTCGACCATGGGATTACCTTGATCAAGGTCAAGGAAATGCAAAAAAACGTATTCTAGTACTTAAATGCATATTGGAGGCGCACACCCGCAAAACGGGCTCTAATCAAGGGGAAAACGACCATGGCAGCCTCGCCAAGCATTTCGATTGCCATCGTTGGCAGCGGTGGCGCCGGTGCTCTGACCACCGGAAATTCCCTGCTCGAAGCGGCCTGCGCCGCCGGCTGGTATGGGCTGCTTACGCGCACTTTAGGACCCCAGATTCGCGGCGGTGAAGCAGCGGCGCTGCTCCGACTGGCCGTCAACCCGGTCGAAGGCCTCCCCGACCAGTTTGACCTGCTGATCGGCATCGACTGGCTGAATGCTCACCGTTTCGGCTCTGAAATCAAAGCCGGGCCAGGGACCTTGGTGATCAGCGACCCCCGCGGCGGCGACCAGCCGCCGATGGTGACTCAATCCGGGGCGCGAGTCTTTGAAATACCGATGAAGGAGATGGCCAAGACCATTCCCGATGGACGCCCCAACATGATCGCGCTCGGCATCGCAGGGCGCCTGCTGGATCTTACCATCGAACAAGTGTTCGCTCCGATCGAGAAACTCCTTGCGGACAAAGGACCAGCCGCCATCGAGGCCAGTCACGCCGGAATCAAGATCGGATTCGGCGCGGCCGCTGGGACCGATTTCGGCAAGCAACTCGCCCCGCCAAACCCGAGCTCCGCCCGGCGGTGGCTCCTGTCGGGAAACGAGGCGACCGCCCTCGGCGCCATCCGCGGCGGTGTTCGCTTTGCCGCCGCCTATCCAATTACGCCGGCGACGGAAGTCCTCGAATGGCTGGCGCCTAGCCTTGCCAAAGTCGGCGGCGTGCTGCTGCAGGCCGAAGACGAACTCGCCGCCATCAATATGATCATTGGCTCATCCTTTGGCGGTACGCCGGCGCTAACGGCAACCTCCGGACCCGGCCTTTCGCTGATGATCGAAGCGCTTGGCCTCGCCACCTCCGCCGAAATTCCAGTTGTCGTCGTGGATGTAATGCGCGGCGGGCCATCAACGGGCATCCCCACAAAATCCGAGCAAGCCGACCTAAATATCGCCGTCTACGGCCTGCACGGAGATGCACCACATCTCGTGCTGGCGCCGCAATCGGTCGGCGACTGCATGTTCACGACGCAATGGGCGACCTATCTCGCGGAGACGCTGCAATCGCCGGCTATTGTCCTGTCCGATCAATTCATGGGACAGACAAGGGCCGCCATTGAACGGCCGGCCGACGTGGCATTCATCGGCGCACGGACCGTCGCGACCGATATCGCCGGCGCCTATGAGCGCTACGCCTTGGCGGCGAACGGCGTATCGCCCATGGCTATTCCGGGAACGCGCGGCGGGCAATACACCGCCGACGGCCTTACCCATTCGCAACGCGGTATCCCGACCAGTGGCGCTGCCGACCATCTCGCCCAGCTCGACAAGCGGCGCGACAAGCTCGATCATTTCAACTACGGCGACCACTGGGCGGCGATCGAGGGCGCCGGCGAACTCGCGGTCTTAACTTGGGGATCTCTCACCAGCGCCGCGCGCGAAGCAATCGCGCGTGCGACCAAGGACGGGATTGACGTTCGCCTTGTCGCGCCACGCCTGTTGTTGCCGACCCAGCCCGAACGGCTGGCTAAAGCTTTTTACGGTGTCAAACGCATCCTGGTGATCGAGCAAACCCATGGCGGCCAGTTCCACCGCTACCTGCGAGCGCACTATGACCTGCCGGCGCCGGTGCGCGTATTCAACCGGCCCGGGCCGCTGCCGATCACAGCGGGTGAGATTTACCGTGCGATCACGGAATGGAGATAGCGATGTCGACCGTCGATACGCAACGCGCCTACAAGCAGGCGGACTACAAGTCCGACATTAAGCCGATCTGGTGCCCTGGCTGCGGCGATTATCACGTGCTCATGTCGTTCACGCGCGCGTTCGCACAATTGGGCCTTCCGCCCGAACAGATCGCGGTCATTTCCGGCATCGGTTGTTCGTCGCGGATTCCCGCTTATACGAATTGCTACGGCTTTCATGGCGTGCACGGCCGTTCGCTGGCACTCGCTGCCGGATTGAAGGTGACGCGGCCCGATCTCACGGTAGTGGTCGCCAGCGGCGACGGTGACGGCTACTCGATCGGCGGCAACCACTTCCTGCACGCCTGCCGCCGCAACGTCGACATGACCTATGTGGTGATGGACAATCACATCTACGGTATGACCAAGGGGCAGCCCTCGCCGACGACGGAACCGGAATTCGACACCGCGCTGTCGCCGGGCGGCACCAAAGTGCGGCCGTTCCATCCGCTGGTGGTCGCGCTCGCTTCGGGGGCGAACTTCATCGCCCGCTGCTTTTCCGGTGAACCGAACGAAACCGCCGCCGTGCTGGTGGAGGCGATCAAGCATCCGGGATTCTCGTTTGTCGAAATCCTCAGCCCGTGTGTAACCTTTCGCCCGGACGAGAAGGCATGGAAAGATCTGGTGCACCCTGCCCCAGTCGCCGCAACCACCGATCCGGGCAAGGCGGCGCGCCGGATCATGACCGACGATGGATTCAACATCGGGATTCTGTACCGCGGCAATCGTACACCGTTTCAGCCTGCGGTTGGCGCAATCAATATCGATTTGTCGGAACTGGAGAAGGACTTCGAGCTATGAGCAAAACAGCGGGAAATCCAAAAATCTCCAATCTCAACGATCTGCTGGCCGTCGCCTACCAGGTCGAGATCGACGCGGTCGACCGCTACAATGTGCTGGCCGATCAAATGGAAACCCACAACAATCCGGAACTGGTCAAGGTGTTCCGCGATCTGGCCCGCGCCGAAGGCATCCATGGCGAGGAAATCCGCCGGCTCGCGGGCGATTTCGACGTCGCCGCCCACGCTCGCGATATTGCAAAATTTGGCCGGGCCGACAGCCCGGAAGAGGCCGATCTCGGTGCCGCGCACTACCTGATGACGCCTTGGCATGCGCTGCAGCTCTCGCTCGCCGGCGAAGAGCGCGCGCTTGCCTACTTCACCTCCATCGTGGAGACGGCAAAAGATCCGAAAGTCAAGGCGCTGGCGGCGGAGCTAGTCGAGGAGGAGGCCGAGCACGTCAGTCTCGTGCACCGGCTGCTGCGCCGTTATCCGAAGCCGGACGATTCCTGGGCCGACGATTTGGATCCGCCAGTGTCCCAGGAATAGCGCCACCCGTTAGACATCGCGCCGCCATCAGCGGCTATAAAAACGCGCGATCAATTGGTCTTGTTGCGCTGATCCATCACCGACACGGCCTTGCCCTGCGATCGATCCGCATTTGGAATCCTCCAAACGGAAGATCTATTGCGGGCCGGCTGTTTTCTTGTCAGCCGTGGGATCATCGGCGGGCGCCACCCTGCACAACAGCGCGCGCAACTGGTAGGTTCCCATGGCCAAGTCGTAGGGCGGCTGATTGCTGGTCAGCAGATTGGCATTCGAGGTCCAAACGCCGTATTCCGGGCCGGGCTGTTCCGGGAACCACCAGCCGTGTTGGACGTGGATGACACGCGGGTCGATGCCGTCCGTCAGCTTGGCTTTTTGCCGTATGCGGCCGCGCGGCGTTTCGATCCACATCCAGGCGCCCTTGACGATGCCGAAGCGCGCGGCCGTCTCGGGGTGAATTTCCGCCATCGGATCGCGCTGCGCCTTGCGCAGCTTGTCGATTTGGCGATGCTCCGAATTGAAGAAGAATGAGATGCGCCCGCCGGTGGTGAGCACCAGCGGATAATGCGCGGCAGTCTTGGGCGCACGCAGTGGGCTTTCTGGCGGCTCCTCATAATAAGGCAACGGCGCATAGCCCAGCTGCTCGAACCGTGTGGCGTAAAGCTCGATCTTTCCGGTCGGCGTCTTGAATCCACCGTCCAGGTACTTCCTGTACTTGAACGGCAACTTGATGAATCCTTCCTGCTTGAGCTGGTCGAAGGTGACGTCGAGACCGCCAGCGGCGAGCTGGGCATCGAGCACGTCCTTAACCGGCTCGGTACAGACCGGGAGCTTCATCCGCCGGGCCAGCGCGACGAAGATTTCCTCGTCCGACCTGCACTCCCCGATCTGCACCGCGTTCTGCTGGGCGAGCACGACGTTGGCGGCAACCGTCGGCAGGCCGACTAGTTGATCGAGCTCCGGCCAGGCCGCCGCCGGCAGCACGATGTCGGCCAGCTCCGCCGTCGGGGTCATGAACAGGTCGGCGCAGACCATGAAATCGAGCTTCGTCAGGGCGTCGTAGACATCGGATGTATTGGCATAGGTCGTGAGGGTATTGTTGCCGAACACCAGGAAAGCTTTCACCGGATAGGGCTTGCCCTCGCGCATGGCCCGCAGCAGCGTCGGGATATGGGCGGCCGGCAAGTCGGCGCCCTCCCCGCCGAGCAGCTTGAAGCGCTCGCCACCGAGCCGCTTGGCATTGGCTTCAGGCGTGAGATTCTCGATCAGGCTCGGGAAGCGGCCGAGCCCGTGCATGCCGAACACCCAGCCGCCGGGCACGTCGATATTGCCGGTGAGTGCCGGCAGCATCGAGACCGCGCGCACCGTCTGGATGCATTTCGGCGTGTGCTCGATGGCACAACCCCATTCCATCATGGCGGGCTTTGTTTGCGCGAATAGTCGCGCGGCGGCCCGTATCTTGTCGGCGGCCACCCAGGTGATCGGCTCGGCCCATTCCGGCGTGAATTCCTTCACATGCGCGGCGAGTTCGGCAAACCCATGCGTCCACTTCGTGACGAATGGCTCGTCATAGAGTTGCTCGCCGATGATGACATTGAGCATCGCAAGCGCGAGCGCATCGTCCGCGCCAGGCCTGAGCTGCAGCCACAGGTCCGCCTTTTCGGCGAGCCCTGTGCGTCGCGGATCGACCACGATCGTCCTTGGATTGTGGTCGAGCGCTTCAAGCACATTAAAGCGTGTCTCGCCGTCCGGCCCCGACAGGACCGGGTTGTGGCCCCAATAGAGGATGCAGGCCGGCGGCACCTCACCGGTGTAATCGCAGACCGGGAAGTCGCCGAAGGTCAGAATCGAGGTGTTCACCCGCGGGTGGAAGCATTGGGCAAAGCCTGGCTCGCACCAGTTGGGGGTGCCGAGCGCATGGCCGAAGCGCGACACCCAGCGAATATGATGGCGGCCGGTGCCGGTACCGAGGGCGATGGCCTCAGGTCCATGCTGTTCGCGAATGGCAAGCAGACGCTCGGCGATCTCATCGAGGGCGTCATCCCAGGAAATGCGCTCCCATTCGCCGGATTGGCGTCTGCCCTTGCGGCGCAGCGGGTATTTCAGCCGATCCGGGTGGTAGACCAAGTCGGTCGTCACCGTCCCGATCGGACACAGGCGGCCATGATTGAGCGGTGAGGCGCGATCGCCTTCGACCTTTAGCAACACGCCTTCCCGCACGTGCAGCAATACCCCGCAGCCACCGTGGCAACTGCGACAGACACTCTTGAGGACGGTAGCGGGCGGCTGCGCGCTGTCGTGCAAAGAGGAAGGTGTCTGTTGAATGTTCATCGCGGGTTTCAATGTTCAGTCGCGGGGCCGTGCCATGGCCTGTTCGCCGCCTATGTAGGATAGGCATTGTTGGTGCGACTTTGGATTGATTTCAATCAAGAAAACGACTCGAACGGGGGACTTTAGTGAATTGACGGAAGCCGCATCATCGCGGGGCGGCCTGCGTGAAAGCGTCAATGTTCAAGCGCAACAATGACCATTTCGAATGAAAAGGTTCATTATCAGCTTTGCGGCGTGTGGTCGGCAGCTTCGGGCGGCTTCGCTTCTGCCCGCCGAAATCGCACGCAACGGTGCTCCCGTGGCGCCACGTAGCCCCAGATGCCCTACTCGGTTGAGCTGCCCGACCGCGCCTGAGCAGCCTACATTGAGTGGTCCAAGTTGAATGTTAGTTCAGAGCTGGTGGTT
>CAZLWN010000093.1:0-15495 GCA_964563195.1 uncultured Undibacter sp.
GTGCTTTGGCAACCGTCTCAATTCCTGCGGCCGTTTCAATTTTTTGACCATACGGGATGACGAGGTGATTTAAGCGTGGATTAAGGCCGGTGTGTACTGAAAACCGTTTCAGCCGGTCGGCATCATCAATTCTCACGCGATCCTCGGCGGCTCCAGCACCATTACGTTCGGGTTTAGGTTTTCGGTAAACACAGTCGTTCAGCCTATATTTTTTCATGCAATATCAATTTCCGATATTCAACCGAGATGCATCGATCCATCACCACAAACATGCCGGCGGAACGCGCGCGCATGGCGGCGTTCTCATCGACGATACCTTGCTGAATCCAGATCGCCGGCAAGTTGAGCGAAATACAATCTTGAACGATGCTGGCAATCGCTTCCGCCGGCCGGAAAACGTCGACCAGGTCGATCACGTCGGGAACGTCGGCAAGGCGCGGATACGCCTTTTCGCCGAGCACCTCTTTAGGGCCGGGGCGCACCGGTATCACACGATAGTTCCAGCCTTGCAGGCGGCGCGCGATGCGGTGGCTCGGGCGGTCAGCGTTCGGGGACAAGCCGACGACGGCAATGTTCTTAACGCGTTGAAGAAGCGCGCGCAGAGCGTCGGGAGCTGGATTTTCGAAGGTCATATCCGTCTCGCCGTCACCTTACGGCTTTGCGGCTCCCGGCTGACTGCCGGAGGCGCTGGGAGCCGGCATGCTCGCCTCGAGAATGCGCCTGTTGACCTTGCCGATGGCGCCTACCCGCGGCAGCTCGTCCCGGTATTCGATAATCTTGGGGACCTTGTAGGGTGCAAGCCTTGAGCGGACATGCTCGCGCAGTTCGGAGGTGAGCTTCTCGGAGCCGCCCCAGCCCTGCCTGAGCACGATTGCCGCCTTGATCGCCCGTGAGATCTCGACATCGGGAACGCCGACGATGGCAACTTCCGACACGGCAGGATGCTCTTGCATCACGTTTTCGATTTCGACCGGAGCGATCGAATAGCCGCGGCTCTTGAACATATCGTCGCCGCGGCCGGCACACCAAAAGTAACCGTCGGCATCGCGGCTGAACAGATCGCCCGTAATAAACCACCCGCCACGCATCGACCGGCGCCAGACTTCCGGCTGGTTGTCGTAGGTCAGGAACAGCCCGGGATCATCGGCGCGGATGGCCAGCATTCCAACCTCATCCGGTTTCGCAGGACGCAGCGCCGCGTCGAGAACTTCGACCGCGACGCCCGGTGGAGCAATTCCCGTAGATCCAGGCCGCACCGGCACGCCTGGACCGTTGGCCAGCACCATCTGAAATTCCGAAAGCGCATAGTGCTCATAGACCGGCCTCCCGAAGCGCTTTTCCCATTCCGCCGGCAGATTCGGTCCGATCGGCTCGCCGCCGGACACGAAAAGCTTGATCGAATTCAGCGCGGAGGCCTCGAGTTCGTGCATCGCGAGAATTTTCCGGAAGATCGAGGCGACGCCGAAGAAAATGGTCGGCTTGTTATCCCGGATCGCACCAAGAACGCGATCCAATGTCGCCCGCCCACTAAGCAGGCTCGCACATGCGCCGCCTCGCAAAGGAAATAGCAGGCAATGACCGAGCGCGCCGATATTGCACAATTCGCCTACACCGAAGGCGATCTCTCCTGGAGCGAACTCCTCGCCGCGCAGCCGCGCCGCGTCGCCTACGGCGGCGAGCCAACGATGGGCGTGCACCACGCCCTTCGGCTTGCCCGTGGAGCCGGAGGTGTAGACGATGAAAGCGGGCGCATCACGGTGCGTGTTCGCTGCCTCGACAGGGTCGCGATTGAACACCGAGCATTGCTCAGTGCTGATTTCGCCGGGCTCCGGATTGCCGATAACAATGAGCGGCTTTCGTTCCGCAACGTGCGGCCAGGCATCCCGCACCGCACTCGCGACATCCCCATGGACGATGGCGCGGCGGATACGGCTTACCATGAGCACATGCCCGATTTCTTTCGGCCCGAACAGCGTGCTGACCAGCACCGGGATAGCGCCGAGCTTCGCCAGACTGAGGAACGCGACCGCCCATTCCGCGGTATTCGGCCCGCGCAACAGCACCCGCTCACCCGGCAAGACACCGTTGTCGCGCAACCCGATTGCCAACGCATCGACCCGCCGGCGCAGTTCGTTGAAAGTAAGTTCGCCGCCGGCATGTCGGATGGCGGGCAGATCGCCGCATCCATGCCGCTCGATCGGATCGTCCAGGACCTCCCGCGCGACATTGAATTCGGGAGGCGCGGTTCTATAGCCAGGGAATGTGGGCCAACCGGCGCCGAGGCCGTTCTCGCCCGCACCCGGTGCTATGGGAGGCTCACTCATTGCTCTCAAGATACTTAGGGTAGATCGGGCCCTTGAACGTCGGCTTGCGTTTCTGGTTGAACGCCAGCACGCCCTCTTCGCAATCGTCGGTACGATAAATTTCGTTGACCGCCTCGGTTTCCCGCCTGACGCGCTCGGGGGTACGAACCGCCGACCAGTACATGTGAATGAGCTCTTTGGCGCGGCGCACCGATAGGTACGGATTGCAGGCGATCCGTCCGGCCAGATCCAAGGCACGCTCCATCAACTGCTCATGGGGCACGACATGATCGACCAGACCCATCTCCAGCGCTTGCTCCGCGTTGTAGACGTCTCCGGTCAGGATCATCTCGATCGCCTTGCCCTTCCCGATCAGCCGCGGAAGAGCGAACGCAGCGCCGACCTCCGCGACAAATCCCGCGGCGACGCCCGCTTCGGTGAACCTGGCCTTTTCCGAGGCAATCCGGATGTCGCACGCAACCGTCGTCTCCAACCCTCCACCGACGGTAATGCCGTTTATCGCGGCGATAGTCGGCTGCGGCAGGCCTTCGATCTTGAGCACCATCCGCTGGAGCATGTCGTGGCGCACGTCGTTGAAGAAATACTCCATCGCACGCTTGTATGGACCTTTGAGGCCGGTATCGAGTTCGCTGGCCCCGTTGCCGTGTGGCGTTGCCTCGGACGGAAGGTCGCCGCCCGCGCAGAAGGCCCGGCCCTCACCGGTGAGGATGACGACTCTGACTTGGTTCATGTACTTGAGCTCGTCCAGAAGGGCATTCAATTCAAGCCGCATGTCCACGTCGAGCGCGTTCAGCGCCTGCGGTCGATTGAGCGTGATGATGCCGATGCTTTTTTCTTCAGGACGCTTCGGATTGGAAACGATCTTGAACTTGATTGCGGTGAGTTTCATTGCGTCGTGCTCTCGTTGAGAGGGGAAGTATCTCGCGGCCCGCAGGCTTCGCCAAACCAAATTGCTATGACGTTATGAAACCTAGGGAGGCCAAAAAGGCCTGTCCAATACCGAATTTTTTGACTACCATATCATTTTGATATGGGAAAAGCTGGCCGCTTTCGTTCCGCCCGCGAGAAAAGTCCGCGCGATTGTCATGAATCTAAAGGCGCTTCGCTATTTCGTCGCCATTTCCGACGCCGGCAGCTTGAGTGCTGCGTCGCAAGTCATTTCCGTTGCGCAACCTGCTTTGAGCCGGCAATTGCGCGAACTGGAGAAAGACCTGGGGGTCCAGTTGCTACTGCGTTCCTCGCGCGGGGTGCATCTCACGCCCGCCGGTGCGACGCTTTATGAATCGGCGCAGCGCATCCTCAATGAAGCATCGCGCGTGCGACAGCAGCTGACGGGTCGATCCGCTCAGATGGATACCACGATCAGCCTGGGCGCCGCACCGACGCTCGCGCGGGTCTTGCTGCCCGGGCTCTTTGCGCGCTGCCAGAAATCGATCGCCAGCATTCGGCTCAGGATTCGGGAAGCCTATACGCCCGTGCTGCTCCACCAGGTCGAGCGCGGCCTGATCGACATGGCGGTTGTGACCGGCTCCGAAGCGGAGCAGCCGCTGAGTATCCACCCGCTGCTTGGCGAGCCCTTCGCTCTTGTCGCACACGTTTCGCGCAAAATGAGGCCGGTGATCTCGATCGGGCACTTGTCCCGTATCCCCATCCTCATCACCAGCCTGCATCGGCGCATTATCGAAAGACAGCTCGCGCCGTTGGGCGGCCATCTGAACGTCCATGCGGAAATTGATTCCGTCGACTCTATACGAGAACTGGTCCTGCATGGGCGCTGGGCCACGCTAATGCCCATCTCCGTTTTCAAGGAGACGCGCGCCGCTCACCCCATAACGCTCTCCGAGATTTCCGGCGTGCAGCTAAACCGGCTGCTGGTGCTCGCCACCAGACTTAACAGCAATTACAACCCGGCAATCGCCGCCGTCAGCGACATGATCCAGGCAGAGTTCGCCCGGCTCAGCCGTCAGGGAACGTTCAGCTTTTCGTTGCCGGTTCCTGATCGGGCACGCGCTGCGAAATGACTCGAGGGCTCGTCGCGACCTTGTCCGTTCTCTGGATGGCTTGAGGGACAATGCGTCCCCGTCGCCGACGGGGGCGGGAAGACGGCGCGCCCTTGCCCGATGGAGGCCATGGAGCCGTCCAGGGGTGTGTGTACCGAAAACTTTATCCGCCATTCGGCGGTGAGGGAATCGGCTAAGCTAGCGCAATTGATCGGCCCTGTGTGTACCGAAAACCCCATCCGCATTGATTAGCCGCGGGAATCACCTAACGTTAGCGCACCATGATTGCGCTGCTGTACTTCGTACTTGCCGTTTTGACCGCGCCATTCAAGTCGAAGATTCGACTTGAGGCAGAGAATATGGTTCTCCGCCATCAGTTGATCATTCTGCGGCGTAAGGTACATGGCCGCGTCCGGCTGACGAACAACGATCGCTGGTTCTTTATCCAGCTGTATCGATGGTTTCCGTCGATCCAGCAGGTCCTCACGATCGTCCAACCTGAGACGCTTGTGCGGTGGCATCGGGCCGGCTTTCGCCATTACTGGCGTTGGAAGTCGCGTTCCGGGAGAGGGCGGCCCCAGATTGATGCGGCCATGCGGGCACTGATCCGGCGGATGAGCATCGAGAATCCGCTTTGGGGAGCGCCGCGCATCCACGGCGAACTGCTCAAGCTTGGGTTTGCAGTCGCGCAGTCGAGCGTCGCCAAGTACATGGTCAAACGAGGCGGGCCGCCAAGTCAGGGATGGCGCACCTTTCTGCGGAACCACGCACCGGACATTGCTGCCATGGACCTGTTCGTCGTTCCGACCATTGGCTTCGACCTGCTCTATGCCTTCATCATCGTCCGTCTGGACCGCAGAGACCTGGTCTGGATCAACGTCACAACAAACCCGACGGCTGAATGGATCGCACGCCAGTTAACCGAGGCATTCCCTTGGGATGAGGCGCCACGCCACCTCATCCGCGACCGAGATCGCATTTATGGCGCCCTAGTCATGGGCCGAATTCGCGCCATGGGCATCCGGGACAGGCCTGCCGCGCCGGCCTCTCCTTGGCAGAATGGCTTTGCCGAACGCCTGATCCGATCGATCCGGCGCGAGTGTGTGGGCCATTTCATTGTCTTGGGTGAAGCGCATCTGCGCCGAATTCTGCGAGCCTACGCTCGCTATTACAAAAACATCAGAACGCATCGGTCATTGGACAAAGATGCGCCGGTTTCTCGGTCTATCCAGCGGATCGGATCTATAACCTCACGCGCGATCCTTGGCGGGCTTCATCACCAGTACGTGCGGGTTTAGGTTTTCGGTACACACAGGCAAACCAAACCAATCCCCGGCACTGATGTTAAGCTTCTCTAAAATTCAATGCTCAAGTCAAGTGAATGATGCAGAATTATTGGATCGTCAGAGCGGCGCCACTTCGCGTTCGGCGATATATCAAGCTGTTTCCAAGACTCTGAAACAGGTGACTCGAGAGCTAATCAGCACGGGCCAATCGATCAATCCTTGCTCCATGCCCATTTAGCTATCGGCTTGCGAGACTTTCGTTGACCATTTGCCCACTTCATAAACCTGCGCCCAATTTTGCACAGTTGTTTATGCCGTAACAACTTCTAAGGCCGAATGTAATAAACTGTGGCAACATGCAATACACCTAAAAAAGGAGTTGATCGCCATGCTAAAGACAAGCAATCTGCCGACGGTCGCGCCGCCAGCAGCAATGTATAGTCACTGCGTAGAGGTGCCTCCGAATGCACGCTGGCTTTATACGGCAGGTCAGGTCGGCGTGCGCCCCGATGGCACTCTTGCCGAAGGTTTCGAGGCTCAGCACGATCAGATCTGGCAAAATACGTTGGCTATTCTTGCAGACGCCGGCATGGGTCCAGAAAATATCGTGCGGCTCAACGTCTATTCAACCGATCCCGATGGCTTAA
The DNA here is from genome assembly GCA_964563195.1 of uncultured Undibacter sp. GTDB lineage: Bacteria > Pseudomonadota > Alphaproteobacteria > Rhizobiales > Xanthobacteraceae > Pseudolabrys. The sequence continues at coordinate 6,258 of CAZLWN010000093.1, forward strand.
AGTATCTTAAAACTCATCGTGAGAAATATCTTAAGCCGGGACACACACCAGCCTCGACTTGGGTTGTCGTTAGCAGGCTTGCTAATCCGTTATGGGTCGTTGAAATGGAGACGGTGGCCGCCAAAGCTTGAGGTTTTTGAAACGCGGGCGACGCTGTCTCACTCGCGGAATTTCTCCCTTTAAAATTTGCCGAAAAACCTATCGTGGACATCGCGGAGGCGGTGTATGTGCGGATTTAGTTTCCGACTGGGACAGGTATTCTTCGCCAATATGTGCGGAGTTTAGGTTTTCGGTACACACAGGGTTTAGGTTGTCGGTACACACAGGTCTCTCGGCCCGTTCAGCGGGCCGGAAGCATCAAATCCAACCCCATACTTGGCGGACTTCATCACTATTACGTCCGGCTTTAGGTTTTCGGTGCACACAGCCACTAGCCCTTCTTCGGCAGCGCCACTATCATGTCGAGCTCCACGCGCGCGCCGGGCGACGACAGCTGGTTGATGCAGACCATTGTGCTCGCGGGCTTCCAGTCGCCGAAAAATGGCCGCATCGCTGCATGCATCCCGTCGGCGTCGCGCATATCGGTCAGGTACTTGGTGATCTTCACAACATCGCTCCAGGTCGCCCCCACGCTATCGAGTACTTCCTTGGCGCCGGCCATCGCACGTTTGGTCTGCTCGCCGATGTCGACCGGATGCTGATGCTGGGAATCGATGTGAGGGTGCATGTGATAAAGCGGGGAAGGCGTAACTCCAGAGACAAACATCAGATCGCAGGCGCCGACGATATGTACCGCCGGCGCATAAGGCATGGTGTGGGCCTGCTCCGGCTTTGGTTGCACGGAATCGAGCCTGAAGTCGCGCTGCGGTTTCGTCATCACTGTCATGGGAGTCTCCCTTTCGTCCGACCTGTAAGTTCAATCGATTCGCCAGTTGCTGAGCGAAGCGTCGACCGCATCCTGCAACTTGGTCACAACGATGCCGAGCGCAGCCAGCACGATCAAGACAGCGAACACCTGTTCCGTTTCGAGAATTTGGCCTGCCAGGTAGAGTCGCGCGCCCAACCCGGTCTTGCCGACTACCATTTCTGCGGCGACGACCAGTATGATGGACACACCGAGTCCGAGCCGCATACCTGCGAAGATTGACGGGATCGCGCTCGGCAACAACACGCGGCGCATGATCTGCTGCTGGTTGGCGCCGAGATCGCGCGCTGCCAGAACCAAGCCGGGATCGCACTGGCTGACGCCCAGAACGGTGTTGATCACGATCGGGAAGATCGCACCAAGGAAACTGATGGTCAGCATGAACGGGCCACCTGTCCCGAGCCAGATAATCAGCAGCGGAATCAAGGTCACTTTCGGCAGCGGGTAGAGCGCGGCAATGAACATATCGGCCACCGCACGCGTGCGGAATGAGGTAGAAATCCAAAGGCCGAGCAGCGTGCCGAGGACGAGCGCGATCGCGAAGCCGGCGAAGATGCGCCAGAGCGTAACGGCAAGATCGATGGCCAAGCTGCCATTTCCGAACATGGTGATCAGCGCGACGACGATCTGCGACGGACGCGGGAGATAAAGCGCTGACACTCCAAAAAGCCGCGTCATCAGCTCCCAGACCAGCAGCGTTAGTACAATCGAACCCCATCCGAGGACATTCGGATCGTCGAGCAGCGAGCGACCTGGCTTTGCCGGCGGTGCAACAGCGGTCGTGTTGGAAATCGGCGGCGTTTCCGTCATAGCTCAGGCCCCCGCGCCGCCGCTTACCATGGCCCGCATGACTTCATCTCGTAGCAAGCCATAGATGCGGTCAAACAGTGCGGCAAAGCCGGGATCGCGCGTTGTGGCCATGCTGCGCGGCCGCGGCAGTTCAACATCTATGTAAGCGGCGACGCGGCCTGGCCGCGCGGTCATTACAACGATCGCGTCGGCGAGCAGAATTGCTTCCTCGATTGAATGCGTGACGAGAATCGCGGTAGTGCCGCTTGTCTCGACGAGCCGCGCCAGTTGCTCCTGCAACACCAGCCGAGTCTGCGCATCAAGGGCGCCGAACGGCTCGTCCAGCAGCAGCACCTCCGGCTCCATCACCAGCGCGCGAGCAAGACCGACACGCTGTCGCATGCCGCCCGACAGTTGGCGGGGGTAGCGGTTCTCGAAGCCGGTCAGGTCTACCGCCGCTATAGCGCGGTGCGCACGTTCGTCGCGTTCGGCGCGCCGCACGCCGGCGAGGTCGAGCCCGAACGCAACGTTTTTGACGACGGTGAGCCAAGGAAACAAGTTGAACGCTTGCCAGACAGTGGACATCGCAGGTCGTACCGCCATGCGGCCGTCGGCCGGCACTACGAAGCGAAGCTGGCCGCGGGTCGGATCGAGGAAGCCGCGCACGATCTGGAGCAACGTACTCTTGCCGCAGCCGCTCGGACCGATCAGCGCAGTAACCCGGCCCGGCTCAAAGCGGCAGCTTACCGCTTCAAGCGCCACCGTGGGCGCAGCCGACGCGGGCGCGAACGTCAGGCCAAGATCGTCGGCCTCGATCGCAACAGCAGGCATGCCCATTGGCAACGATCACGTGAACGGATTGCTCTTGCTCAGTCTGTCGTCAGCTTCTTTCGCTGGCGACAGATCAAACAGTTGCTGCTGCGAAACCGTCGCGTTCACCAGCTTGATCTGATTCCAGAACTTGCCTTGCGCGAGACAGGATTCGACGTTCGGCATCCCTTTCTCGTCGAACCAGGTCCAGCGCGGCGCAGCGCGCTCGATTAGCGGTGCCGGCACCTTGGTGGCTTCAGAAACGATTTTAATGACGTCTGGGTCTTTGGCGGCGGCCGCCTTGTTGAACAGCCGCGCGGCATGGGTGTGAACCATGGAGAAGCGGACAGCGGCGGATTTGTTCTCAGCAAGGAATTTTGACGACATGACCCAACAGGCGAGCTGCGCGTTCGGCTCGATGTCGGAGCCGGCGCCGATGATCTTGCCGGCCTTGTTCTTCTCGGCGAGGAATGCGAGCGGCACCGGGATATTGGCAGCGTCGGTCTGCCCGACGCCCATGAGCTTGATCATATCGGGATAGGACATCCCACTCGACCAGTTGAGATCCTTTGTCGGGTCGAGCCCAGCCTTCTCGGCGGCGCGGCCGAACAGGTACTGATCGATACTGCCGGGGGCCTGGATGGATATCTTTTTACCCTTGAGCAGCTTGGCCTTGTCGACCGAGGTGAAGCCCGCGTCGTACATGGCGTTGCTGGCCACGATAGTCATCGAGCCGGAGCCCGGCTTTTCGATGCCGCGATCGAGGATGAGTTTGTAAGGCGCGCCTTTCGACACCGCGTTGAACAGGCCAGCATTGAGCGTGGATGCGGTGAGATCGAGCTCGCCCGCGACCAGCGCCGGCATCGCCAATGCACCGTCGGCAAAATATTTCAGTTCGACGTCGAGATTCACCTTGTCGAAGAATTTTCGCGCTTCGGCGATGAAAATCGGGCCGGACGAGATCAGCCGCACCAGACCGACGCGGATTTTGGCACGCGGCTCCTGAGCGCGCGCCCACCGCGGAATTGCGCCCGCTATGCCGGCCGCAGCGGTGCCACCGAGCAGACGGCGTCGATCGATAAACATGGGCATGGCATTTTCTCCCCAAACGCTTTCATACGTTGATCCTTAGCGTACCAACACTCCTGGACATCTACAATGGCACGCATCGCCGCGCCGGGCATCCCGGCCATGTGATTGAATGGGCGGCGCGAACCTGTCCCTATCGCAAACCTAATACGGTTGGCCAGGGCGGCAAATCGGGTGAATCTTCTGCTCGATGATCGAGCTCTGCAGGCTGATCTGGTGCGCGCTGATCGGATTTTTCCGATCGCGGGCCTCGCTGGAAGCAGAGATCGTGGTGCTGGGCCATAAACTGAATATCCAGGGACGCAATTCGCAGAAACGGCCGAGATTCAGCAACTTCGATCGGCAGATACTTGCGGGACTGTATGGCTTAGCGCCGGACGTGCTGAGCGCCTTGGCAATTGTTAAGCCAGAAACCGTAATCAGCTCGCACCGCGCGGGTTTTCGCCTTTACTAGCGATGGAAGTCTAGTTCGCCTGGTGGCCGTCCGACGCGGTTGGCGGACATCAGGCAATTGATCCGCGACACGAGCCTTGCCAACCCGCTCTGGGGCGCTGTGTGTACCAAAAACCTCATCCGGCGCGGATTTTGGCTTTCGCAGGCAAAATTCCCTGTTTCTGAACTAGAATTCCCTGTTCCGCCGAAAGTATTCCCTGTTCTGTTGTGTAGGGGGTATAGCGATAGCGGTGAAAGTAGGCCACTTGGTGTGACCCAACTGCTTTCTAGCCTCAAACTTCTACGGAGTAATAGTTGCAATAAAGCCCCACAAAGGGACCTAATTTAAATTTCAGAAACAGGACTGCAGGGCCATGGCTACAAATTTGGCCGGCGGGACCTCAGGCCGATACCTACCAACATACTTCATTACGCGTCTGTTGAATTCTTCGGGCTTATCTCGAAGATATTTGTTTAGTGAGGCAAGTTGACCTTGAACCACTTCACTTGATTTCGCAGTCCTGGAAAGGCCCTGTATTATCCATTCATACTTCTGCCCTGCTAAAGTGAAAAAAATATCGAATGGATCCCGCGTTCGATTATTCTTCCAAACGCTTTCGCTCTTTGAAATTATGAGTCCAATTTCATCTAAAAGTGGGATTTTTATTCGACACATTTGGCCATCTGGCAGAAGGCCCTCCGTATCGACATAGGACCAGAAACTGTTTTCAAAAACGACATGCGCAGAGGGAAACGCTATAGATTTTATGTGCCGTGTTCCCGATAGGTCGTAATCGTCACGCACCCCTAGATCTAGAATGTCGCTGAATAATTCCGGACTTTCCCGCGCCTCGCTAGGATTCATCAAATCAACGTTGAAGACAAAATTGCGACCAGATACACGCAATGTTTTTAGCAATTGAAATTCATGCTTCGCAGACGCTAAATATTCTGCGTCAAGTAGTAAGTTTGCAGCCCGGCGAATCGCTTCTCTATTGTCATCAAATAAAATATCCACGTCTCTTGTGCCCGGATGTACCAATCTGTGGTGCTTTCCCCTAAGAAACGGGACCCACCCACCAACAACAATATGATTTATTTTTTTGTTTGCGAGCAGGCCACATGTATGCACTAAGAACCCTTGCACAGCCTCACTAATTGACCGGTATTCTTTGATTTGCATTACTTGATCTATTTTCAAGGCCGACGCGAGAGCCGGAAATGTCCGCTGGTTTGTTGACTTGTCCAATAGTTGCCACTCAGCTGCCCTCCACCAGTTTCGGAGAACTTGAGTATTGCGGCGCCATAGTATGGTGGGCTCGGATTGGCACCTAGGGCGTGGACTCATAAGCATGCAGCCATATCCGGATTGATGCCAGCTTGATGAAGGCGAGATAGTTGGCTGCAAGCTTGTCATATCGAGTTGCGACGCGCCGACACTGCTTGATCCTGTTGAAGAAACGCTCGACCAAATTGCGCGCCCGGTAGAGGTATGGGCTGAAGCAGATTGCCTCTTTGCGATTCCGTTTTGGCGGGATGTTTGCCCACGCGCCTTGCTCACTGGCAAGCGCTCTGATCCAGTCGGCATCATAGCCGCGATCCGCCAATAACATTGTTTCTGGGCACAACTCGCTCAAGAGAACCGAGCAAAGCCGGTTGTCGTGCGTCTCGCCGGGCGTGAGACCAATCTGTACCGGTAGGCCATTGGTGTCCACGACGGCATGAATTTTAGTCGTCACCCCGCCTCGGGATCGGCCCATGTGTTGCTGACTATTACCAGCGATGCAGGCTCCGTGCTGATGCACTCGCACGATGGACGTATCGATCATCTGCACCGCTGCGTCATGCATTGCGGCCAATGCATCCATGATCTGGTCCCAGATGCCGGCCCGTCCCCAGCGAACGAAGCGATTGTAACAGGTCGTATAGGGGCCAAAGGTCTCCGGCAGGTCGCGCCATGGCGCGCCTGACCGCAAGACCCAAAAGATACCGTTGAGCACGCGCCGGTCATTCACGCGCGGAACGCCACGCGGCTTGTTCGGCAGGAACGGCTTGATGGCCGCCCATTCATAGTCGGTAAGTTCGTAGCGCATGATTCGAGGCTCCAGTTTGGGAGCTTGAATCACGCGTCGGGCGGCATCATCAACCTACCACGGCCGGTCATGACAGGTGCCAATACCCTCATTTCACTTCCGCTTTCGGGGCAAAGCCGACATGGCGGGACGTGCTGCTGGCCGCGTCCCAGTCGCGAATGACCCAGAGCGAACATTGAGCAGCGCGCGATTGACATAGGTCAAGGCAGGGCCAGCTCCGTCTGTGCGAGACGTGCAGTCCTGTCCATCCCCAATAGACCATTTGAGGCAGGAGCCATGAAATCACTGTTGTCGAGCTTTACCGCATTCACTTTGCTGGTGCTTTCGGGGACCGTAACGATTGCCCAGCAGTACAAATATGAAACGCCGATGCCGCCGGGCGTCGCCTCGCCGGACAAGGTGGAGACTTCTATTGGCACCTTGCACCTTTCTTACGGCTATCCCGATCCCGCAACAATCGAGAAGGTCTACGACAACCTCGATCGGTCGCGTGCGCTGCAAGCCTACCTGTTGGCGCTTCCGATCGTAAACCAAGCCAGCATGCGCGACACGCTGCGCAAGTTCGGACCGGACAACCAGACTGACGTCATCTGGGAAAACCTTGTCGATTCGAGAACGGTCGAACTGACGGCGAACGACAACACGGTTTACAGCTTCATCTGGCTCGATACGCACAAGGGACCGCTGGTCGTCGAGATTCCGCCCAAGGTCCTGGGGTTGATCGATGACTTTTGGTACCGCTGGGTCGCCGACGTAGGCATCACGGGAGCCGACAAGGGAAAGGGCGGGAAGTACTTGATACTGCCGCCTGGTTACAAAGGCCCTGTGCCGGACGGCTATTTCGTTGTCCGCCCGAGCACCTATGGAACCTGGATGCCTTTCCGATCGTTTCTGGTCGATGGCTCGACGAAACCAGGCGTCGAGTCGGTGAAAACGCATCTGAAGATCTACCGGCTAGCGGATGCGGGCAATCCTCCGAAGATCAAGTTCGTCAATGCTTCGGGTATCCCATCGAACTTCGTCTACCCCAATGATTACTCATTCTGGAATTTGCTGAACCAGGTCATTCAAGAAGAACCGAGTGAGGGAAGCGATCCGACGACCCTTGGCCTCTTCGCTTCCATCGGCATCGAGAAAGGAAAGCCTTTCAGCCCCGATGCTCGGATGAAGAAAATCTTGACGGACGCTGCCAATATAGGTGCGGTAACCGCACGCACCATCGCTTTCAAGATTCGCGGCAAAGACGCTTATTTCTACCCCAACAGCTCGTGGCGACTGCCCTTCTTCGGCGGCTACAAGTTTGAAGTTGCGCCGGGCGTCAGCAATCTGGATGGGGCCGCCTTCTTCTATTACTTCGCCACGGGCGTCACCCCTGCAATGGCGATGAAGATGGTCGGCGAAGGGTCCCAATACCCTTGGTCCGCCCAAGACTCGAAGGGTAACCCATTCGACGGCGGCAAGACCTACAAGCTTCAACTGCCTCCGCACGTGCCGGTCAAGGACTTCTGGTCAGTCATCGTCTATGACAACCAGACACGTTCGATGCTGCAGACCGATCAGCAGTTCCCGAGCGTGAGTAGTCAGAAAAAGGGAATTAAGGTCAATTCGGACGGTTCAGTGGATGTCTATTTTGGTCCGAAAGCGCCTGCCGGCTTTGCGAACAATTGGATTCAGACGATACCGGGCAAAGGCTGGTTCATGATCCTTCGGCTCTATGGCCCGCTGGAGCCATGGTTTGACAAGACCTGGCGCCCGAGCGAGATCGAGCTTGTGTCGGGTGGATAGAATGAAAACATTAATGTGCTCCGCTTAGAAATGAGAGAGGCCGCCGCGAGGCGGTCTTTCTTTTGTGCACATCATGTTGCGGTGCAGGAGTCGGTTATTGGCCGATTGTGTTGCAAAAGTCGCCAAGTGGCATCTGTGGAATAGGAATTTGATATAATCGAATCCGGCAGCGCGCATTTTTGAATCTATGTTACGCATTGGAGCGCGATTTTGAATCAATCTTTCGCGCTGGGATGCTCAAAATACTTTTGCAACAATATCGGCCATTCGCGACATTACGCGGCATCGCAGCAATGCGGTCGCTTTCGGGGCGAAGCGGACATTCAGCGAGCCGCGCTTACAGAACCGAATTTATGAGTACGCGCCCTAATGCCTTCGGAGTCACGAGGTATACGTAATAAAGAATTGGTCTCTCCGATTCCGGATCCTTCTTGGGCTGTGCTATCAACGTTTGTGAATCAGAGTTGAGGGACCTTACCTCCATGCTGGCCCGTAGAAAGTCCTGTCTTACTGTCGCCTCTGCGTCGACGACGCCCGCCTCGTCCTGCCGCTGCCAATAGATTTCTATCTTCCACTCGCCCCCGATGTCCGGGAACAACAGGTGGTTCAGTTTTGGAATCCGTCGCCATAGGTGCCTCCAACCGAAATAGAACCACCCAATAAGGATGACCTGTATTGGGGTCGCGCCGGAGAATGCAATCCCAATGCTGCCCCAGATAGTCGGGGAGTCAGCAAACTTCCAACTGAGGGCAACAACTACGGCGATGAGAGACGCGTAGACGACCGAGATAAAGGCGACTACTCGCCCAATCGGCAGTAGACCAATCATGGGGCAGCCTCAAAAAGTGGTTCTGAACCGTCCTTGAATATTGCGATCCCAAAGCCCCGGCTTGCGATCCCCGCCAGATGCACGCCGTGGATCGCGGATCCAAATAATGCCGCAACGTATCGCCCGCCGAAGAGCTTGGTCCGGTCGATCGTCGCGTTGATCACAATCGGCGGCGAAAAATATTGCGACACACGGATAAGTCTCCAGTCAGATGACACGACATGAAATCCGTCATGATACTCGCTGTTATAAACCGAAATCGTCGCGAGCGATTCGATCAGATCCTTTGTACCTGGCAGCGTGCTCACAGGGCGGAGGGGTAGGATTGGTAGTGTATCCGGCATATTACAGACAAGCACACCCACGCCAGTGAAATCGTCTCCCGCAGTCTCCTGCACCTCCTTCAGAATGCTGTGCAACTTGACGATCATACTGTCCGTCGTCAGATAAATTGAGACAGATGGCGGTGTGAACGTCAGGATTGAC
>CAZLWN010000094.1:0-15455 GCA_964563195.1 uncultured Undibacter sp.
GGCTCGAAAATGTTGAGCGGCATCTGCCCGCGCGGCAACAGCAGCGCGCCCGGCAATGGAAACACCGGAATGACTTGCGGCAGGTCGATCGGCCCGCGATATTGGGCGTTCATCGGCATGCGCGAACCTCCCTCGGCCTCATCCTGAGGAGGGCGCGCCGCGCCCGTCTCGAAGGATGGGGCCGCCCGCATCCTTCGAGACGCCCGCCTTCGGCGGGCTCCTCAGGATGAGGGCGGAGCAATTCAGCAAAAGCGTTGCAACACGCAAACTCACGAAAACAAAATCGACGACAGCCGCTTGCGGCCTTCTACCGCGGCCGGGTCAGCAAAACCCCAGGCCTCGAAGAACTGCACAAGCTGCTTGCGCGCCGCGTCGTCATTCCACTTGCGGTCATTCTTGACAATCGTCAGCAGGTGTTCGGCCGCCTCCGCGCGCCTGCCCTTGGCGTTGAGCGCGGTGGCGAGATCGAAGCGGGCCTGATGGTCGAGCGGATTGGCGGCGAGTTTCGCCTCCAGCTCGTCGACCGGTCCGACGGATTTGGCCTGCTCGGCGACTTCGAGCGCGGCGCGGGCGGCGGCGACCGGCGCCTCGTTCTGCTTGCCATCCGGCACCAGCGCCAGCGTCTGCTTGGCCTGCTCGAGCGCGCCGGTCTCCACATAACAGCGCGCAAGGCCGGCGAGCGCCGGCACATTGCCGGCGTCTTGCGAAAGCAGCTGCGCATAGACTTCCGCGGCGGCGCTGGCGTTACCTTCGGCCAAGGCGGCGTCGGCGGCTTCCAGCAGGTTCTTGTCGGCGGAAACGATCTTATCCTTGGTCAGCCGCTCCAGGAACGCGATCACCTGACTCTCGGGCAGCGCGCCCATGAAGCCGTCGACCGGCTGGCCGTTGGAGAAGGCGATCACGGCCGGGATCGACTGGATGCCCATCTGCCCCGGGATCGCCGGGTGCTCGTCGATGTTCATCTTGACCAGCTTGACCTTGCCCTTGGCCGCCTTCACCGCCTTTTCCAGGATCGGCGTCAGCTGCTTGCAGGGGCCGCACCAGGGCGCCCAGAAATCCACCAGCACCGGCTGCTGCTTGGATTCCTCGATCACGTCCTTGACGAAGCCTTGCGTGGTGGTGTCCTTGACCGCCTCGGGCGCCGCCGTCATTCCCCCGCCGTTTTGCAGCATTTTACCTCGCTTGATCAGGCACTCACGGTTCCATGCTGGATTAAATGGTCATCCGGGCGGCGATTGCAATTGGTTCAGGCGCCGCCGGCGGGGCGTCCGGACAGGCGCTCGATGCGGGGCGCGTGGCCGGTAGATTTGAGAAAATTCACCAGATCGTCGCGCTTTAGCGAGGTGGTCATGGTGTTGACCAGCGGGTGGAAGTTGATCGTCTCGTGCGCCATCAAGGCGGCATCCAGCACCACGCTGACGCGGCCCTCCGTGTCGTTGATGGCGCCGAACGGCGTCACGGCGCCGGGCTCGACGCCCAGCACCTCGCGCAACAGATTGGGCGCGCCGAAGGAAAAGCGGCCATGGGCGCCGAGCCGCCGGTGCAGGCCTTTCAGCTCGATGTCGGCGTCTTCCTCCGCCACCACCAGGTAGAGCTCATATTTCTTGTCGCGCAGGAACAGGTTCTTGGTGTGGCCGCCGGGGATCTGGCCGCGCAGGGCTCTGCTCTGCTCGACCGTGAACAGCGGCGGGTGCTTGATCGTCGCATGCGCGATGCCGAGCTTATCGAGCGCGGCGAACAGCTGGTCGGGGGTGGTGGCCATCGGAACCGCGGTTCTTGCAATTCGCGCCAGGTATACCTGCCCATAAAGCGCGGCGAAAGCGCGCCGGAAATACCCGGTTGCTGCCGTTAACGGCCGCTTTTGCCCGCGGTTGCAAGGGCCCGGGCTTGTGGCTATAGGAACGCCTTGGCGGCCGGTATCGCGTTTTTCCGGCCTGATACTAAGTATCTGCCGGATGCGGGTGTAGCTCAGGGGTAGAGCACGACCTTGCCAAGGTCGGGGTCGAGGGTTCGAATCCCTTCGCCCGCTCCAATACTTAGCTCGATTTTTGAGATTGAAATTTTCCCTCGGGGTAACGCCGGGGTAACAAACGCGATGAAGCGCAAATCGCCTAGCGCGCCCCGCGTTAAACGTGAACGAACTCTCTTAGCAATTGAGGACCTTCCCTGATGACGATCATCGATTCCCAGGTCCACGCTTATGAGGCGAACACTCCGAAGCGACCCTGGGCCACGGTGCCGAACTGGCCCGATCACGTTACGGGTGACGAGATGGTGGCGGCGATGGACAAGGTCGGCGTCGACGGCGCGATCTTCATCTCCGCTTTTTCCATGTACCGCTACGACGCGAGCTATGCGGTGGAGGTGCAGCGGGCCCATCCCGATCGGTTCGCGATCGTCAAGCCGGTCGATCCGGACGATCCAGCCGTGGGCGATATCATCGCCGACTGGAAGCGGACACCGGGCACGGTCGGCATCCGCATCATGTTGACGAAGGACAGGCAGAGCGATCCGGATCAACCGGGCCTCGACCGCATCGCGCGCGCGGCGGTAAAGCACGACTTTCCGGTCAACATCCTGTGCTGGGACAACGTGGATGCGGGCAGGACGTTGATCGACCGCCACCCCGATACGCGCTTCATCATCGATCATCTGGGCATCCTGCAGCCCCGCACGCCACCGGCCCCGCCACAGCCGTGGGCCGACCTGCCGAAGGTGCTGGACCTTGCCAAGCGCAAGAACGCGGTAATCAAGGTGAGCGGCGCCTGCACGCTGTCGCGGGAACCGTATCCATTCCTGGACATCTGGGATCCGCTCGCCCGCGTGTTCGATGCCTGGGGTTTCGACCGCTGCCTGTGGGGCACGGACTGGACACGTGCATACGCCGTCGTCAACTACCAGCAGGCCCTCGAGCCCTTCGTCAAGACCGACCGCCTGAGCGACAGTGAGCGGGCGATGCTGATGGGCGGCGCGTGCGCCAAAGCCTATCGTTGGTTTCCGAAGAAAGGGTGAGGCTAGTCACCATCCCCGTGCAGGAATTCAGCGCTTTCCGGACTTCGTCTTTTCAGAATCTGCTTCAGCCAGGAATTGCCTTGCCAAGGTCGGGGTCGAGGGTTCGAATCCCTTCGCCCGCTCCAAGACTTAGCCAAGTTTCGGCGATCCAAATTTCGAATAGGGATATCGAGTGGGGTATCAAGATATTCCGCTATGGCGCGTGCGTCCCGACCTTGACTTCATGTTTCGGCTGGCGGCCGCGCCGGTTAAGTAGATAGTCGACTTCTTCAATTCGCTTTTCGGAGAGCTCTGCTTGTTCGGCATAAAAAGGCCAATTGTCGACGGCCGCGCATACCTGCTCATAGATTTCTTCGGCATCCCCTTTCGAAATCGATGCCCGCGCAGCTTCGGCGAAGATATGTTTGTGACTCGGGTCTTTGCCTTCGCCAGCAACGGCTAGGCTGTGCTGGCCGCCAGGACCCGCCGAAAGTGTCAGATCGTATGCGGGCGTCGGCTTCCAATTGCCGTCAGCATCCATTTCGAAGGCGTGGTTCTTCGAGTGGTCGTCGCGATTTCGCGCGGCTACATTGAAGGCCATTCGCCTGAAGACTTGCTGGACATGTTCGTCCTGGCGCGTCAAGGAGCGCACGACTTTTAGTAAAGTTTCGTAGTCAATCTGGGGCACGTTGTGATCGACTTCAAGAAGGCCGCTCGCGGTCTGGACGTGCACTCTTCCTTTCGACGTCCTGTCGAATCTGCGTACTGCGAAGTATTTACCTTTCTCCGCCTTCAATAGCTTTGTTTCGGGCATGTCTATGCGGGCCGCCTTCGCCATAAGAGAGTATGCATACTCCTCCGGCCCGATCTCGGTATGATCGTTCGACCTTGACTTGAACTTCACAATCCAGGGTTCGAACCCTTTTGGCAATGTCTTGCCGACGTCTGACATCATTCGGCCGGTAGACGGATTTTTGCCGACCATCACCTTCGGCCGTGCGCCTCCCGATGAGCCTTGCATTTCGTGCAGACGATCGACATCAGCCTCATCAAACTCCTCCTGAATCTTCTCGGCCTGTGCCGCGAGCCAGTCGAGATCGATCTCATCGCCGGTTTTCGGGTCCCTGAATACGTTTGCGGGTTCGTAACGCAGCGCGCCCATCCCGCGCGTGCCGACGTAGGTGAGGCGGTCGACCGGGGTCAGATCATCCTTGTTAAAGTTATATTGGCGAAGCAGACCATCGAGAAGCCAGCGGCCCCAACCGTCCGGCAAACTGTCGTTGAAAAGGCCGTGAAGTCCTCCGAAGGGCGTTGGCGGTGCCGACGCCGCGCCGCCTCTCAAGGGTAGTTTGTAGGGAGAAATCGGAAGACCACGCGCTATGAAACCTTGGCTGAATTCGAAGTACGCGCGGTTGTCCCGACTGCTCCAAGCTAAATTGCCTACTGGCATCACTTGGCCTTCAAGGTCGAGGGAGACCGAAAGCTTTTCGACGTTTTTGTATCTCTGAAAGCCACTCATTTGCGGCGGCCTCGAACCCGTTGCCTCTTTTCGATGATGTCATCGATCGACTTGTAGGGACGCGGCGGGAACAGTTCATCGAATTCCCGCTCGGCGCCCAACGCGAAGGCGATGACCAATAGAAATTCGATCGAAGCATCACCGGTTTTTTCAAAATGCTTAAGGGTCCCCAAGCTGACATTTGCGCGCCGAGAAAGGCCCTCTTGTGTTAGATTGGCCTCCAGCCTTCTTTGTTTGGCCCGCCTCCGAAGCCCCTCCTTTATTTCAAAGGGGGAAGCCAATTTAAGGGGTAGTGTATTATCCACAATTTTGTCATTCATAGTATAATAGATAATATATTATCTGTTAAATGTCAATCCTCTGTAACCGTTGGGCGTTTCCTTCGCCGTCTCAATGCCCGTGCAGGTAGATGGCGTAGGCGGCAAACAGATAGACCAGCAGCAGCGACAGGCTGACCCAGCCGATGGTGCCGCGCACGCGCGTCTCCGGCTTGAACAGCAGCGCCACGATGAAGATGCCGGACATGATGGCGGCGGCGAAGGCGGTGACCGCGTGCGCCGGCGACACCGCGCCCAAGAGCGGGCCTTGGCGGTAGAAGATGTCGTCCAGCCCCAGGATCAGGATATCGAACAGGTTGCTGCCCAGCAGGTTGCCGATCGCCATGTCGACGGCACCGAGCCGCAGAGCGCACACCGTCACCACCAGTTCCGGCACCGAGGTAGCGCCGGCGATGAACAGTGTGCCGACGAAGCTGGTGCGCCAGCCCATGACGTCGGCGAGCTCGTTGCCGATGAACGGCAGCCATGAGCCGGCGGCGACCACCACCATCGCCGCCGCGCCGTAGCGAATGAACGCCGTGCGCAGCGTGACGTCGTGCTCCTCCTTGATGATCGGCGGCGGCCGCGGCGTGCGGCGCTCATAGACAAAGGCCGCTCGTATCGCCACCAGATAGAGCACGATAATGAATGGCGTGTAGCCGCTGATGTGCAGGACCTGCACGTTCAGCGCCTCCTGGCTGAGCAGCAGGAAGGCGCCGGCCGCGCCGATCAGGATGACGCCGAAGCCGGCGGTCAACACGTGGCCCTGGTCGATGCGCCGGTACATCGGCTCCTCGCGGCTCAATTCGTCGAGCAGCACCAGCATCACCAGATTGAACACGCAGCTGCCGAGCGCGTCGCCGACCGCGATGTTGGGCGTGTTCGCCACGGTGACCGAGCTGACGCCGGTGAACAGCTCGGGCAGCGAGGTGGCAGTGGCGAGCAACACCAGCCCGATCCACGAGCGCGACAGGCCGGTCAGCCGCGCGATCACGTCGCCGTAATGCGTGAGCACCGGGCCGGCCATGCCGATCAAGGCGGCGCAGAACGCGAATTCCAGCCACGGCAACAGGATCGCGGTCATGCCTCAAGTCCTCGATCGCCATGCCGCCAGCAACATCATGACGGCTTGCGTCACCACCATCGGCGCGGCGCTCAACGCGATGATAACAGCCCACATCGCCGCGGTGGGCGGGGCGAGATGAAGCACATGCGCCACCGGCGCCAGATAGGGCGGCACCGCCAGCAGCCCCGTGCACAGCGCAAGCGATGCCCACAGCCACGGATTGCGGGTGACTTCGTTCTCCAGCAGGCGCGAGCGCGGATGGCGCATGTCGAAGACGTGCCAGAGCTGCGCGAAGGCCAGCGTGAGGAAAGTGACGGTGATCACCGAGCGGCTGTCGAGGTCGAGCCAAAGCCGCGCCAGCGCCAGCGCGCCGAAAGTGCCGGCGGTCAGCACCAGGCTTTGCAGCACAATGGTGCTCCAGTGCGTGCGGGCGAGGATCGGCTCCTTTGGGTCGCGCGGCGGGCGCTTGAGAATGTCGCGGTCGCCTTCGCCCATGGCGAGCGCGAAAGCCGGGAACACGTCGGTGACGAGATTGAGATAGAGGATCTGCAGCGGCAGGATCGGCAGCGGCAGCGTGGAGAGAATGGCCAGGCCCACCACCAGCACCTCGCTCAAGTTGCAGGATAACAGGTAAGCGACAAAGCGGCGGATGTTGCCGAAGATGACCCGGCCCTCGCGGATCGCCTTGATGATGGTGGGGAAGGCGTCGTCGAGCAGGATCATGGCGGCGGCCTCGCGGGCCACGTCGGTGCCGCGCAGGCCCATGGCGACGCCGATATCAGCCTGACGCAGCGCCGGCGCGTCGTTGACGCCGTCGCCGGTCATGGCGACGATCTCGCCGGCGGCCTGATAGGCGCGCACTAGATCGAGCTTTTCGCTCGGGCTGACGCGCGCGAAAATGCCGACGTCGAACAGCGCGCCGTTCTTGCCGTTGGCCATGCGCGCGACCTGCGTCCCTTCGACGACATTGGCGGCGGTGTGACCGAGGCCGATGGCACGGCCGACGCTGCGCGCGGTCACCGCGTGATCGCCGGTGACCATGACCACGCGGATGCCGGCTTGCTGGCAGTCCTGGATTGCTTGCGGCACGTCGGCGCGTGCCGGATCCTCCAGCGCGATCAGACCGACAAAGGTCAGCCGCTCATAGGGCGCGGCGTCCGCCTGTGCGCCGGTCTTCATGGCGCAGGCCAGCACGCGCAGCCCGTGATGGCCGAGATGTTCGACGCGGGCGTGCCATTCGCTACGCATGGCGTGGTCGAGCGTGAGCTCGCCGTCTTCGGCAATCACTTTGTCGGATGCGGCCAGCACCGCTTCCGGCGCACCCTTGACCGCAAACAGAAAGAAGTCGGCGCGGCGATGCACGGTCGCCATCATTTTGCTAGCGGTGTCGAAGGCTTCCTTGTGCACGATCTGGCTGCGCTGCAACAGCGCCGTGCGCTGCAGCCCGGCGAGGAAGCCGGCGCGCAGTAGCGCCAACTCCATGGGATCGCCGCTGCCTTCCTCGTCGGCGCGGTCGAGCGCGGCGTTGTTGCAAAGTACCGCGATCTCCAAGAGCAGCGAGAGCTGCGCGTCGTCGCCGAGCTGCATTTGTTCGCCATCGGCGGCATCGAGCTCGATCTCCCCGCTCGGCACCCAAAGCCGGCGCACGGTCATGCGGTTTTCGGTGAGTGTGCCGGTCTTGTCGGTGAGAATGACCGTGGTGGCGCCCAGTGTTTCCACCGCGGAGAGCCGCTCGATCAGCGCGTTCTGCCGCGCCATGCGCCACATGCCGCGCGCCAGCGCCAGCGTGGCGACGATCGGCAGGCCTTCCGGGATTGCTGCCACCGCAAGCGCGATGGCCGCTTCGACCATCAGAAAGGCCTCCTTGCCGGTGGTCAGCCCGACGCCGGCGATCAGCGCGGTGAGGATCAAAGTGGCCCAGACCAGCTGACCGGACAGCCGCGCCAGCTTTTTTTCCAGCGGCGACGAGCCAGGCTCGGCTTCCTCGACCAGCTGCGAGACGCGGCCGAGCTCGGTCGCAAGACCGGTCGCCGTCACCACGGCGACGCCGCTGCCGCGGGTGAGGGCGGTGCCCTTGAACAGCATCGATGTGCGTTCGGCCAGCCGCGCGCCGCCGGCGACGGCGTCGGTCGTCTTGTCGACCGCGACCGATTCGCCGGTCAGCGTCGATTCGTCGGCGGCCAGATTGGACGCCTCCACCAGCCGCATGTCGGCCGAGATGGCGTCGCCGGCTTCCAGCAGCACGATGTCGCCCGGCACCATCTGCTCGACCGTGATGATACGGGCATGGCCGTCGCGCCGCGCGCGCGCCGAGCGCCCGCCGAGCGCGCGCAGCGCCTCGATCGAGCGCGCCGCCTTCAGCTCGGTGAGAAAGCCGATCAACGCGTTGACCGCGAGCACAACGGCGATGGCGGCGCCTTCTTCCAATTCGCCGAAGTAGAAGGCGAGCGTCGCCGCGGCGCCGAGCAGATAGACCACCGGGCTGTGGAACTGATGCAGCAGCACCGCCAAGGCGCTGGCCTTGCGCCGCGACACGATGGTATTCGGCCCGTAGATTTGGAGCCGGCGCTTTGCTTCCTCGTCGGCAAGCCCGCTTGCGGCCGAGACGCCAAAATGCGCCAGCACCTCGTCGGCGGGCTGCGCCTGCGGCGCGTCGGGCTGTTTTTGCGATGTTTCGACTATGGCCATGCCAATCCCGTGTGCGCCCCGGGTTATCCGTCAACTGACGGCGAAAATATTGAAATGTCTTGGGAAACACTTGACCCATGTCAACGCGACCGATCGCCGTCATGGCGATCATAATGTGGCAATAGATGTATTGATAAATGACGGCAGAAGGACGACTTGAACGAATAGGTAGATTCGAGGAGCGTAATCGATGCTGGTACCGGACGATCCGCGGGCACCGCGGACCTTCAAACTGACCTCGGTCGAGGACTACGAGCCGCTGGTCGGCACCGAAACGGTTGAGCGGCTGCTCAAGAAGGTGGAGGCGCTGCGCGACCTCCACGTCGTCAACGTCAACTCGACCTATTACGGCGGCGGCGTTGCCGAGTTGCTGTCCTCGCTGACGCTGCTGATGAACGCGTCGGGGATCAAAACCGGCTGGCGCGTGATCGAAGGGCGGCCGGATTTTTTCAGCGTCACCAAGAAAATGCACAATGCCTTGCAGGGCGCCGACATCAACCTCACCGACCTGAAGGTGCAGATCTACGAGGAGGTGGTGTTCGAAAACGCGGCGCGCCTGCATCTCGATCATGACGTGGTGATCGTGCACGACCCGCAGCCGCTGCCGCTGATCCAGCACTTCCGCAAGAAGGCGCCCTGGGTGTGGCGCTGCCATGTCGATTTGAGCCAGCCGCACCCCGACGTCTGGGACTACCTCGCGCCGCTGGTCGAGCAATATGACGCAGTGGTGATGTCGTTGCCGGAATACGCGCAGAAGCTCGGCACGCCGCAGCGTTTCATCATGCCGGCAATCAATCCGTTCTCCACTACCAACATGGAATTGTCCGAGGCCGAGATCACCGACCGCTTCGCCCACTACGACATCCCGACCGACCTACCGCTGGTGGTGCAGATCTCGCGCTTCGACAAGTGGAAGGACCCGAAAGGCGTGATCGACGCTTTCCAAATCGCGCGCAAAAAGGTGGACTGCACGCTGGTGCTGGTCGGCAACGTGGCAACCGACGATCCGGAGGGTCAGGAGGTATTCGCCTCGATATGCCGGTGCGCCGAGGACCGCGTCCGCATTCTCTCGGTACAGGACACCGCCCTGGTCAACGCGCTGCAACGCCGCGCCGCGGTGGTGCTGCAAAAATCGATCCGCGAAGGCTTCGGCCTGACCGTTACCGAGGCGATGTGGAAAGGTGCCGCGGTGATCGGCGGCAATGTCGGCGGCATCAAGCATCAGATCGAGGACGGCGTGAACGGCTATTTGGTGGATAATGTCGAGGAGGCGGCGGAGCGCATCGTCGCGCTGGTGGGGGATCCTGCTTTGCGCGAACGACTGGGGCGCAAAGCGCGCGAGAGCGTGCGCAGCCGCTTCCTGATGCCGCGCCTGATGGAAGACTGGCTCGATCTTATCGGCTCGTTCGAGCCGCGGTTCCAGCTCAAAGGGGCGGCGCAGCGCTGACGTCAGGAGAGTGCCATGAGCGCAGATAGCCCGCATGTTCTCTGGTTCGAAAAGGTCGGCCGCGGCGATGTGGCCCGCGTCGGCGGCAAGAATGCCTCGCTTGGCGAGATGGTCGCCAATCTCGGCGGCAAGGGCGTGCGCGTGCCGCCCGGCTTTGCCACCACGGCGCAAGCCTATTGGCGCTATGTCGAAGCCAACGGGCTGAAGCAGAAGATTGCCGCGGCGCTCGGTGATCTCGCCGCCGGCAAGGCGAGCTTGGCCGAAACCGGCAATGCGATCCGCGGTTTGTTCCTGAAAGGCGAATGGCCGGCGGAAACCGCCGAGGCGATCCGCGCGGCTTATGCCGAATTGTGCAAGCGCGCCGGCAAGACGGAAGTGGATGTCGCGGTGCGCTCCAGCGCGACCGCCGAAGACCTGCCCGACGCCAGCTTCGCCGGTCAGCAGGAAACCTATCTCAATATCCGTGGGGACGCCGCGCTGCTCGACGCCTGCCGGCGCTGCTACGCTTCGCTGTTCACCGACCGCGCCATCAGCTACCGCCAGGTCAAGAACTTCGATCACATGAAGGTCGCGCTCTCGATCGGCGTGCAGCGCATGGTGCGCTCGGATCTCGGCGGCTCCGGCGTCATGTTCTCCATCGACACCGAGTCTGGATTCGACAAGGTCGTCCTGATCAACGCCGCCTGGGGACTGGGCGAAAACGTGGTGCAGGGCGCCGTCGATCCGGATGAATACATCGTATTCAAGCCGCTGCTGCCCGACCCCGCGCTCACGCCGATCGTCGAGAAAAAATGCGGTGAGAAGGCCAAGAAAATGATCTATGCGCCGCAGGGCGAGCGCCCGACCAAGAACGTGCCGACGTCGAAGGCGGAACGCTCAGCTTTCGTGCTGGCGGACCCCGACATTCTGCAACTCGCGCGCTGGGCGGTCGTGATCGAGCAGCATTACGGCCGGCCCATGGACATGGAATGGGCCAAGGACGGCGAGAGCGGCGACGTGTTCATCGTGCAGGCGCGGCCCGAGACGGTACAGTCGCGCCGCAGCGCCAGCGCCTTCCGCAGCTATCGCATCAAGTCGAAGGGACGAAAGCTGGTCAGCGGCTTGAGCATCGGCGATGCCGTGGTGACCGGCCGCGTTTGCATCATTGACAGCCCCAAGCAGATCGATCGCTTCGTCGATGGCGCCGTGCTGGTGACGCAGACGACCGATCCGGACTGGGTGCCGATCATGAAGAAGGCGGCCGCGATCGTGACCGATCACGGTGGGCGCACCTCGCACGCGGCCATCGTCAGCCGCGAATTGGGCTTGCCGGCGGTGGTCGGCACCGAAAACGCAACGCAGGTCCTGCACGACGAGCAGGAGGTCACCGTCTCCTGCGCGGAAGGCGACGAGGGCTTCATCTACGAGGGCAAGGCCGATTTCGAATCGAGCGAAATCGATTTCTCAAAAACGCCGGCAACCCGCACTCAGGTTATGCTCAACCTCGCCAATCCGGCGGCGGCGTTCCGCTGGTGGCGGATTCCGGCCGATGGCGTAGGCCTTGCGCGCATGGAATTCGTGGTGAGCAACCACATCAAGGTGCATCCCATGGCGCTGGTGCACTTCGACGATCTCAAGGATGAAGACGCCAAGGCGCAGATCGCCGCGCTCACCGTCCATTACGATGACAAGCAGGAATATTTCGTCGACCGCCTGGCGCGCGGTCTGGGCCGCATCGCCGCCGCGTTCCATCCCAAGCCGGTGATCGTGCGCATGAGCGACTTCAAGACCAACGAATATGCCGGCCTGGTCGGCGGCGCCCAATTCGAGCCCAAGGAAGAGAACCCGATGCTCGGCTTCCGCGGCGCCTCGCGCTACTACTCGCCGCGCTACAAGGAAGGATTCGCGCTCGAATGCCGCGCCATCCATCGGCTGCGCGAGCAGATGGGATTCGGCAATGTGATCGTCATGATCCCATTCTGCCGCTCGATCAAGGAGGCCGACCGCGTGCTGGCGGTGATGGCGGCGAATGGGCTCAAGCGCGGCGAGAACGGCTTGCAGGTCTATGTGATGTGCGAGATCCCCTCCAACGTCATTCTGGCCAAGGAATTCGCTCAGCGCTTCGACGGTTTCTCCATCGGCAGCAACGATCTGACCCAGCTCACCCTCGGGGTCGACCGCGATTCATCCGAGCTTGCCGGCCTGTTCGACGAACAGGACGAAGCGGTGAAATGGATGATCCACAGCGTGATCGAGGCGGCGCACCGGGCCGGCGCCAAGGTCGGCTTGTGCGGCCAGGCGCCGAGCGATCATCCGGAATTCGCCGAGTTCCTGGTCGATTGCGGCATCGATTCAATCTCGGTGAGCCCGGACAGCTTCGTCGCCGTCAAGCAGCGGGTCGCCGCCCGCGAAGCCGCCACGCCGCGCCCGCGCGCGCGGGCGCGCGGTTAGTCCCGGCGGCATGTCGGAGCTAAGACAGGACCGCACCACCGGCTCGTGGGTCATCGTCGCGCCGCAGCGCGGCCGCCGCCCGCAAATGCGCGAGCACGGCGAACGTGCGCAACTGCGGCCGCGCTTCGATCCGGCATGCCCGTTCTGCCCAGGCAACGAAGCGCAGCTTCCGGGCATCGTCGCCGAGACGCCGGCGCAAGATGCGCCGGGCTGGCGCCTGCGCGTCGTTCCCAACAAGTTTCCCGCCGTGCAGCTTCAGCCGCCGCCGTTTGTCGGCGGTGATCATCAGGCGCGGCCGGGGCATGGCGTGCACGAAGTCATCATCGAAAGCCCCTGGCACGACACCGAGCCTGCTACTATGAACGCGAGCGAGCTGACCGCGGTCGTGTCCGTCTACCGCGAGCGTTCGCGGATATTGCTCGAGCAGGATGATACCGAGGCCGCAATCCTGTTCCGCAATTACGGGCAGCGCGCCGGCGCTTCGCTGACGCATCCGCATGCGCAGATCATCGCGCTCGATTTCGTGCCGCCGAAACTCGCCGCTATGGAAGACTGGTCCAAGCGGTACCACAGCCAGCACGGCGCCTGCGCGCTATGCGAAGAGCTTGCCATCGAGCGCAAGACCGGCACGCGCATCGTCGATGAGAACGAACACTTCGTTGTGCTGGTGCCCTACGCCGCCGAGCATCCATGCGAGCTTTGGGTGGTGCCGAAGCAGCACCAGGCCGCGTTCACCGCGCTCGCCGATGACGTGCTCGGCGATTTTGCCAGGCTGCTCGGCCGCGCCCTGCGGCGGCTGCGCATTGCCTTGGACGATCCGCCTTACAATTTCGTGATCGATTCCGCGCCGAAGGGCGAGGACGCAGCGCCCCACTTGCATTGGCGCCTGCGCCTGGTTCCCGACATCGTCACCTGGGGCGGATTTGAACTCGGCGCCGGCTTGCCCATCAACCCTTCAAGCCCCGAAGACGACGCGGCGTTGTTACGTGATGCGCCGGTGGCAATTGTTCGCTAAGACTCCGTCATCGCTGCAGAGCGGGCAGGATTTTGCATGAAGGGCATGGCAATAGGACTGGTCGCGGATATTGGAGCCACCAATACGCGGCTCGCCTTGGTGGAGCCAGGCGGCGCGGTTGTTCGTACGCGCGTGGCGGCGACCGACGACTACGCGTCCTTGAGCGAGGCCATCGAGGAATATCTCGCCACCGAAGCCCCGCCGGTGAAGCCGACGCTGGCAGTGCTGGCGGTGGCGGCGCCGGTGACCAGCGATACGGTGACGATGACCAATAACCCGTGGGCATTTTCGGGTGAGGCGATGCGCAAGCATTTCGGCTTTACGGAATTGCGGGTGATCAACGATTTCGCCGCCAATGCGCTGGCCGTGCCGCATTTGACTGCCGCCGACCGCACGCAAATCGGCGGCGGCGCGCCGGTCAAGAGTGCGCCCATCGGCGTGATCGGGCCGGGCAGCGGACTTGGGGTGAGCATTTTGATTCCGAATGATGGTGGCGTCGTGCCCATCCAAGGCGAGGGCGGCCACGTCACCATGGCGCCGGCCGACGCGCGCGAGTCGGCGGTGCTCGATCTCATGCGGGCGCGCTTCGATCATGTCTCGGCCGAGCGCTGCTTGTCCGGCCCCGGGCTCATCAACCTTTACAACGCGCTGTGCGAGCTCGCGGGCGAGCCGGCGGCCCCGCTCACCGCCGCGCAGATCACCGATCCGCATACCGAAGACGAGGAACCGCGCGCCCGCGAGGCGACCGCGATATTCTGCGCCATGCTCGGCACCATCGCCGGCAATCTGGCGCTGACCATCGGTGCGCGCGGCGGCATCTATATCGCCGGCGGCATCGTGCCCAAGCTGGGCGACAAGTTCGCGCAGTCGGACTTCCGGGCGCGCTTCGAGGCCAAGGGCCGCTTCGACAGCTATCTGGCGTCGATCCCGACCTACGTGGTGACCCATCCGGAGCCCGCACTGCTGGGCGCGGCCAGGCTTTTGCAGCAATTGTGATACGTCAAATTGCGGTCGGGCACGACTCGCTAGACCAAGCCGACTTTCGATTGGCAAGCCGATGTCCATCCGCAATCTCGACAAGATGTTCGCCCCGCGCTCAATCACGGTGATCGGCGCGTCCGACAAGCCGAACTCGGTCGGCTCCGCGCTGATGGCCAATCTGCTGCGGGCCGGCTTTGCCGGGCCGGTGCTACCGGTCAATCCGAAAACGGCGGCGGTACACGGCATCATGGCCTATGGCGACGTGAGCAGCCTGCCGTTGACGCCCGATCTTGCCGTCATCGCCACGCCGCCCGACACCGTGCCGCCGCTGATCGCCGAGCTGGGGCGCCGCGGCACCCGCGCCGCCGTCATCCTCACTGCGGGCTTTGCCGAGGGTGAAGCCAAGGTCGGCAAGGACCGTGCGGCCGAGTTGCTCGCCGCCACGCGGCCGCATCTGTTGCGCATCGTCGGTCCCAACTGTCTCGGCATCGCGGTCCCGGGGATCGGCCTCGACGCTACCTTCGCGCCCGCCGCGGTCCTGCCGGGCAATATTGCGTTCCTGACCCAGTCGGGCGCCATGGCGACCACGGTTCTGGATTGGGCGCTGCCGCGCGGCATCGGCTTTTCGGCCATCGTCTCCATGGGCGACATGGCCGACGTCGATTTCGGCGACCTGCTCGATTATTTCGCGCTCGACGAGGCGACCAATGCGATCCTGATCTATGCCGAAGCGGTGACGCAGGCGCGCAAGTTCATGTCGGCGGCGCGGCGCGCCTCCCGCATCAAGCCGGTGATCGTCGTGAAGGGCGGCCGCGCCGACGAAGGCGCGCGCGCAGCCGCCTCGCACACCGGCGCGCTGGCCGGTGCCGACATTGTCTACGACGCGGCGTTCCGGCGCGCCGGCATGCTGCGCGTCAATGAGCTGGAGGAATTGTTCGATGCCGCCGCGACCTTGGGCCGCATGGCGCCGCAGCGCGGCGACCGGCTGGCCATCGTCAGCA
>CAZLWN010000095.1:0-15348 GCA_964563195.1 uncultured Undibacter sp.
CGACGTTCAACAGGTTCGAAGAAAGTCCTTGCGCCTCGGGGGCCATCCACACATGACCCATCAGCGACATTGTAGAGCCAAATAACAGCGCACTGTTCTTGCTGCCGGTAGGCCCTATGCAGCGCCGGGCGCGCAGTGCGTCTTGCGCGTCATGGACGAATAGCGCAGTTTTTAGGATGATATAACCTGGGAGGACGACATGACAGCGTTCAATATTGTGCGGTTCCGCGTCAAACCGGGGCGCGAGCAGCATTTTATCGAGGCTCATCGCGGCTTCCATCGCAGCTTCAAGGGTTTTCGCGGCGGAAATTTGGTCAAGACCGGCGAGCGAACGTTTTGCATCATCGGCGAATGGGCCAACATGCAGAAACTCGCGCAGGCGCGGCTGCAGATGATTAGCGTTCTCGACAGCTTCCGCGACGATCTCGAGGACCTCGGCGGCGGGCTCGGGGTCACCGATCCGGTCTCCGGCGACGTGGTGGTCAAGCTGGTTGCGTCGAAGCCGTCGGCGAAAAAGCCGCGCGCCAAGAGCAAAGCATCGGCGAAAGTTGCCAAGCGCAAAAAGCGTCGGTAATCGTCGGCGCCGATCCGTCGGCGAGCGCTTCAGCCAACCGGCATTTCCGAAATGATCCGCCAATCGGGCCTATGGCGGACATCGCAGATTCGACGCGAATGGCACTAAGCAGACATCGAAAGTCTGCTCCGAGACAGCCAAGGCGCGACAAATATCTGGTAGCGTCTCGCCCTGTCCCAGGCGGATTTCCGCCTCTCTTAGCTTGCTGATGATCTGTTCTGAGGTGAACCGCTTCCGAGGCATTTTGCTTGATCTCCCGTTGTCAAAACGGGCCTCGGACTAACATTCAACCTGGACCACTTTTGCGGGGGCGGATCAAATTATCGTTTCTTTTTCTTTGCGTAAATCGCGTTCCAGTTATCCTTATAAGCTTTAGAAACCGGTTTCTGGCCTTCACCCCTGCTATAGCCTGAGAGTGAGTCGGCAGCTATCTCGCCGCCTTCAGTCTTGGATGGGTCTGCACCTGAAGTGCACATGTTCTTCGGAGCGGCCTCATCTTTTTTCTTTGGAGGGACCTCATTGTTTCGAACGGGATTAGTTTTGGTTTTCTTATCGTTGCTGGCCATCGTCTTTTCTAACGCTGATTGGTCTGAAGTGTTGCAGAGCAGGCTCTTTAGACCGGGATCAGTGACCGTGATTGATCACGCCGCCCACCTCACGTAATCAACCTTAGCTTCGGCACAAGAAAGAAGACCCGGAAGAAATCCCGGGCCTTCGTCATTTCGATTGAGGGTGGACTTAATAGTCCATGCCGCCCATACCACCGCCAGGCATAGCCGGGGCCCCACTGTCCTTCTTCGGCCTTTCGGCGACCATGGCTTCCGTGGTGATCAGAAGTCCGCCGATCGACGCTGCATTCTGCAGAGCTGCCCGAACAACTTTGGTCGGGTCAATGATGCCCTTGGTGACGAGATTGACGTATTCGCCGTTTTGGGCGTCGAAGCCGAAGCTGTATTGATCCTTTTCCAGGATCTTGCCGACGATGACGGAGCCATCCTCGCCCGCATTGATTACGATCTGGCGAGCCGGCCAGGAGAGTGCCTTGCGCACGATATCGATGCCGTGCTTCTGATCTTCGTTCTCGGTCTTGACGCGCTTGAGCGCCTCGACCGCGCGGAGCAGGGCGACACCGCCTCCCGGCAGGATGCCTTCCTCGACCGCGGCGCGGGTTGCATGCATCGCATCATCGACGCGATCCTTGCGCTCTTTGACCTCGGTCTCGGTCGCACCGCCCACGCGGATCACCGCCACGCCACCGGCAAGCTTTGCCAGCCGCTCTTGCAGCTTCTCCTTGTCGTAGTCGGATGTTGTCTCCTCGATTTGCATTTTGATCTGAGAGATACGCGCTTCGATGTCAGCCTTCTTGCCAGCGCCACTGACAATCGTGGTGTTCTCCTTCTCGATCGTCACCTTCTTGGCGCGCCCAAGCATGTTCAGAGTAACCTTGTCGAGTTTGATGCCGAGATCCTCGCTGATCGCCTGAGCCCCGGTGAGGATCGCAATGTCTTCGAGCATAGCCTTGCGGCGATCACCGAAGCCTGGTGCTTTCACCGCGGCAACCTTGAGACCACCGCGCAGTTTGTTGACGACGAGCGTTGCCAAAGTTTCGCCCTCAACATCCTCGGCGATGATGACGAGCGGCTTCGAGGTCTGCACAACTGCCTCAAGCAGCGGTAAGAATTCCTGCAGGCCCGAAAGCTTCTTCTCATAGATTAAGATGTAGGGATCTTCCATCTCAACGCGCATCTTGTTGGCGTTGGTGATGAAATAGGGAGAGATGTATCCGCGATCGAATTGCATGCCTTCGACAACTTCGAGTTCAGTTTCCAAGGATTTTGCTTCTTCGACCGTAATCACGCCCTCATTGCCAACCTTCTTCATCGCGTCGGCAAGGAACTTGCCAATTTCGGAATCGCCGTTGGCGGAGATTGTGCCGACCTGGGCGATTTCTTCGTTCGAGGTGACCTTCTTTGATTTCTTCTCCAGGTCCTCGACCACAGCTTCGACTGCAAGATCAATGCCGCGCTTGAGATCCATTGGGTTCATGCCGGCGGCTACCGCCTTGGCGCCTTCCCGTACGATGGCGTGCGCAAGAACCGTGGCGGTCGTGGTGCCGTCGCCGGCGAAGTCAGATGACTTCGAAGCGACTTCGCGCACCATCTGCGCGCCCATATTCTCGAACTTGTCTTCGAGTTCGATCTCTTTAGCGACAGTGACGCCGTCCTTGGTGATGCGCGGCGCACCATATGACTTGTCGAGCACGACGTTGCGCCCCTTGGGGCCGAGCGTCACGCGCACCGCGTTGGTGAGAATGTCGATGCCGTGCAACATCCTGTCGCGCGCATCCACTGAAAATCTTACGTCTTTCGCAGTCATTTTTGTTCTCCGTTATGTTTGACGCGACAGTCCTTAGGCAGCCTTCTTGCGGGCGATGGTCTGTTCGATCACGCCCATGATGTCGCTCTCTTTCATGATCAGATATTCGACGCCGTCGATCTTGACCTCAGTGCCCGACCATTTGCCGAACAGCACGCGGTCGCCCGTCTTCAGATCGATCGGGATGAGCTTGCCGGCCTCGTCGCGGCCACCTGGACCGACGGCGATTACCTCTCCCTCGGAAGGCTTCTCTTTGGCGGTATCCGGAATGATAATTCCACCCGCGGACTTGCCCTCGGCTTCGATGCGCGTAACCACGACGCGGTCGTGAAGCGGTCGAAACTTCATATATCCTCCTAAGTGCCTGTTGCTGTTGAATTTTCTGTCGATAAAGCAGAGGTGCATTACGGATCGTAGGATGAACGCAGCCTCTCGCTGTTCAATTGGTGTGTTTTTGGCACTCTTCAAGTGAGACTGCTAATTCGCTATCAGACAGCCGTCGTAATTGCTGCTAATGCGTTGAATCTAGTGAAAGAATTTATTTTTTAGGCTTGAAATATCCGAGATTGCACCGAAAAGTTTTCAATTCCGAAGGGAAACTCCAGGCTTTCAAAACGAATTACGGTCTGCAACGCGCTGATCGCAAACCAAGCAGCGTAGGCACGGAGCGAGCAAAAAAAGAGAAAGAGAGAGGGAAATGTGCACTCCGCAAGGGCGAACGCAAAGTAGAGATTAATCACCTCGTCGGCGCGGGTAGTCGAAAGGCGTTTCTAAGCGCGTCCCCACTTGAGAAGCTATGGTCGCACCGCCACTTTTGCCTAGCGAGCAATGGAGAACGATATCATGTCTGAAAAGCTGCAAAAATCGCGCGCGTTTATCGAGGCCGAATGCGTGAAAACCGCAAGCGCTCAAAATCTATGTCGGGAACTCAAACACGTCAGAATTAGGAGATTATTTCCCAGCGGCACCGCGGCAAATTGGGAACCTGCCGAATTCGAACCCCCTCTATCGCCGGTTGGCGAATGTATGGCGCAAAAGGCGATTAGCTCCCTCCCTGACAGGTATGCGTTGGCTGCCGGGGAATAGCGACCGCATGTTGCGATTTGAGTTTTTGAATTGAGCCGCGCTAACCCGAAGTTT
This sequence comes from uncultured Undibacter sp., assembly GCA_964563195.1. Classification (GTDB taxonomy): domain Bacteria; phylum Pseudomonadota; class Alphaproteobacteria; order Rhizobiales; family Xanthobacteraceae; genus Pseudolabrys. The sequence goes on from CAZLWN010000095.1 coordinate 4,091, forward strand.
TCTTTTTGCTCGATTTCGCCGCCACCCATCGCGCGCGGATTAATTCGACCCTACTCCCAGGGGAAACATAGCGAAATGTCTCAGCCTTTGCAGTGGGCTAGGTGCATCAGGATATAAATTCTCAATCCCTTATTGTGCTTTACGCTGGGCACCCCATGTAAGTAGACAGGGGCGAGCCACGGCTCGCCCGAGAGCTGCCCAATAAACGGCGACGTACCGAAATCTCCGTTCCCTATTAGTGGCAGTGATGGTGCCATCGGCCGGCACAATAACAGTCTGAAAAATTGACTTACGTGCGTGTACGCCGATGCGATCAGCATCCACGTTTTACACGTCCGCGCGTCGCTTGCGGCGCGCGTCCCTCTTACAAAAGGCTTTTGGTCATGATGAAACTTCCTCCTATCCTGCAGGGTGAATCGCTCACTCGTCTCCTGCAAGGAATGGCCATCGGCGCCGTTGCTACGATCGCCGTCGGCTTCTATTGGGGCGGTTGGACGCTCGGTAGCACCGCCGACCAGATGGCGAACGAGCGTTCGGCGACTGCGGTCGTCGCGGCCCTGGCGCCTGGATGCGCGGCGAAGTTCGCAGCGCTTCCCGATGCCGCTGCCAAGAAGATTGCACTCGCGAAGGTCGACTCGTGGAAGCGCGCCGATGAATTCCCCAAAGAGCTCGTCACGCTCCAGGGCGAGTCGTCTCCGAATTCTGCTCTGGTCGATGCCTGCTCCAAGCTGGTGCTTGCGCAGAAAGCCGCCGCGCTTCAGTGATGCGATTCGACGGAACCGGACTGCTTCACTCTAGGCGGAACGATCTTTCTAACGTGCGCTTGAATGAACATGCGTCCGGGCGGCTCGGGCAATCAGCCTACCGCCCGCACAATGGAGTGCCACAATGACCATTCCCCATTACATCAATGAGGATAGAGCCGACATGCGTGCCATCAAGCCCGGTTGGTACGCAATGGACGACGATGGCAGCCTTTCTTCCGGGCCGTGTTCCAGCCGCGAGGCATGCCTCAGGAGAATCGATCAGCCTGGGAACGGTTCGACGCCGTCTATGTAGCGTCGACGGCCGAACCGAAACACTTTTCTACTTGACATCCGACCCGCGCTGAGGGCGCCGGGTCGGAAAATCCACCCGAGAACCGCCCTTTAAAAGGATGAGTGTCATGACGGAAGCCACCACTGCTACCACCAAAGCCAAGACGGCGAAGCCCGACGCCTCCCCGTTTGGCGTGCTAAACTACGAGATTCCGAATTTTGACCTGCCGAAGATGGAAGTGCCGGAGGCATTTCGTGAGATGGCCGAGAAGGGCGTCGCTCAGGCCAAGGATACCTACGAGAAAGCCAAGGCGGGCGTCGAGAAAGCAACGGACCAGCTCAAAGATACCTATACGACCGCCGCCAAGGGCGCCACAGACTACAACCTCAAGGTCATTGAGATCGCCCGCATCAATACTAACACCGCCTTTGACAACGCCCATGAGCTGTTGGGGACGAAATCGCCCTCGGAATTTGTCGCGCTATCGAGCACACATGCGCGCAAGCAGCTCGAGGCGATGACCGCGCAGACCAAGGAGCTCGCAGAAATCGCCCAGAAGGCCGCGACCAAAATTGCTGCTAATGACTGGCGCCTCGGAAATAGCAAGGCATCCAACACGGTTGCCTGAACTTAAGGTAGAAGCGGTCGCAGTTGAGCGGCTCGGATACGGAGGTCTCGCCATGTGGATTTCAATTTTTGCGTTCACCATCGCCATTGCAATTTTCTTAGGCGTGGCAGCGGTCATGATGAACCTCAGATCGACAAAGATTAAGTCAATCCTCGCCAAATCACCCTCCTCGTTAAATCGCAGGAAGCGAGCATGGGCAAACTAACGCTGGCAGAGACGGTGCGGCGAGCACAGTCAAGGGAAAAAGCCACCTGTGTGTGTCGAAAACTCCCTCCGCAGTTGCGTGATAAAGGAATGGGCCTGGTCCTGGTCGCGATCAGGCCAGTCCCGTCAAACGCAGGCTTAGCACCCGAAGCCGCTCACGCGCAAAATTGTCGTAGGCTTGCGGGTGTGCCGTTGATGGCCTCAGCCCGTTGTAGAACTCACCGGAATGGCCACTGAGTGCTTCCGACAGGGCGAGGTTGAGGATTGCTTCTGCTCCTTCCTCGACGGTGGTAATCGGTGTGACCCGGCTCTGCTGCACCATCGTGGTCGCCATAAAAGTAGCCGGATGCAAGCAATTCGCAGTGATCGTCGTTGGATCGAACTCGCGCGCGAGATCGAAGCTGAACATGACCTGCGCGAGTTTGCTTTGGGCATAAGCCCGCCCGCCGGTATAGCCGCGGGTGAGCATAACATCGTCAAAATCGATCGGGTGCTGGCCGAGAGAGGAGACGTTCACAATGCGAGCGGGCTTGCTGATCATGATGAGAGGCAGCAACAATTTTGTGAGCAAAAATCCGGCGACATAATTAACGGCGAAGCGCAGTTCGTAGCCATCTTGGCTTGTTTCTCGCTTTGAGTTTGTGCCCCCCGAGCCGATGCCGGCATTGTTGATGAGTATCACCAGTCGATCGCAGTTCTGGCGGACCGCGTCGGCCAGGCGGCGCACCTCGGCGAGCGAGGAAAGATCCGCGGGCAGGAATACTGCCGAGCCGCGGCCGCCATTGCGGATCTGCTCGACGATTTGTTCGCCTCTGTGGATGTTGCGACCGTGAATCAAGACACGAGCGCCCTGATCAGCCAATCGGCGAGCCACTAGCCGACCCACCCCGTCGGTCGAGCCGGTGACCAGGGCGGTTTTGCCTTCTAGGTTCCCTTCTTGCGGCATGCCTGAACAGAATAGCCCTATTGCTTACCAAGTTAATTTGGGAGGCAACAGTCGTTAAGCGTTCGCTCGCAAGAGCTTACCGTTGGGCAGCTTCGAGGACGGCCGCTTACTGCGCCACGGTCATGAGTTCGAGTATGTGGCCGTTCGGGTCTTTGAAATAAAGGCCGCGACCACCGTTCCAGTCATTGAGCTTGCCGTCATCGAGGCTCCAGGGGGCGCTGCCATATGCGAGCCCCGCCTGCTTGATGCGCGCAAAGATGGAGTCGAACTCGGCATCGCTGACGTGGAAGGCGTAGTGGTGACTGCCGAACAAGGCATCGTCGTCAAACAGAAATGTCAGGCCGCCGTTCACCCGAACCGGTGCGAAATGACCGCTTTCTGCATCGAATGGCAAGCCGAATATATTGGCGAAAAACCGGGCTGCAGCGATTTTGTCATGCGCTGGCACGATGGTGTGGTTCAGAACGATGGTCATGGCGCGTCTCTATCTCGGGCATTACGGCACTGACTCTAACCACCTCTTTCGCACGACGGCTAGCGTCCCTGGAATAGTTCAAAATATTCGTTGGTGAGCTCGCCGTTTAACACCGAGCGAACCCGCACTTGAACGTCGCGGACCATCACGGCGAACGTCCACAGAAACATCGCCAGCATTGCCGGCATCGCCATTTCGTCGATCGCTGTGGGTTTCTCTACTGCCGGCCTCGTCGACAATTGATGCATTTCGATGCTCGCTACCGCCTTATCGCAGGGAAATGCCTCCGTGAACTGGCGTACAATCCGATCGCGATACGATTGTTTTTTCGGGCACCTTTTCCGGCGCTTTGGTGGGCTCCCGCTCCGGCGCTGGCTCGGGCGCGGGTCGAGGAAAATAGGCAGGATTTGGAACCGTTTCGGGGATATCGATTGGTGTCGAACCGGGCTGATGTGCTCTCATTTGGCTCTCTCCTGCGATAATCCAATTGACCGCGCGAGGAGCTCGGCGCGGTAGTGCCGCAGCAATGCTTGCATTTCCGCCAGTATGCCAGGGCGATCGGAAGTGCTTTGCCCCGCTTGGTTGCGCCTTTCTTTCTCGAGCCGTGCATACTCGTCGAATGCATATGTCATGAGCTCTTGAAGAGCGGAGAAGAACTGCGTGTCGTCAGCCCTCTTTCCAGTCGCTGGGTGGATCCAGGGAACGTCGAGGATCCCCCCTAGAATATGGCGCTGGAGCAAAGCCTCCACGTCCGCCATACAGCGGCGCCCCAAGTGTTTCCAATAGGCGAGCATCTGATCGTGTGAAAGCAAAGTCGTCATCAGATTGACATTCTCGATATCGGTTTTGCTCTGGCACGTCAGCACGTCGGTCCGCTCCGTGGCGAACGGAAGTCGCAGTTTTATCGACAAACGACTTTTCTCAAGATCCCACCACTCGAAATTCCGATCGAGATCGCCCTCGCCATCATAGAGCACAATGCGGCGTCCTCGATGCTTACGGCCGAAAAGAAGAGCGTCCTGCGAAAAAGTCGTCGTCAGGTCGTCGAGTCTGTAGCGTCTGAGAACGTCTGATCCAAGGTAAAACGCAATCGCGAGTATCGCCGCACGCGGCCCAGAGAGCCGACAGGGCGAGCATACCTGGACCTGATACCTCGGATTATGGAAGATGCTGTGCCCGAAGTACTTCTCGATGCACTCGAGCAGCCATATCGCCGAGCGTGCGCTACCCACGGGCGGCAGCACCACGGTCACCGACGCGCGGGCGTGCGCATAGTGCCTATTGGCGATTACCTCAAACTCACCGCCCAAGGCGTCAATGAGCCTCAATAGCTCTTGGTTGTCGCCAAGACAGTGGATCTTGAGCCCCACAGTCGTGAGCCCGTGTTCGACGCGTCTGCGATCCTTGCGGAGCGCATCAACCTTGGCCGGGCAGTGCGGGCGCAAGACACTGAGCAGAGTTTCCACAGTATAGGCCACGCCCCATCTCCTTTAAGAGTATGGCGGGGTCTCGGGCGGGATCTGGTGGCAGCGGTTTATCTATCCGGCACTCCAGAACGATGGTCGCATTGCCGTATCGTTCACGCGGAATGCGGCAAAATCGCGTGACAGTGAGTTGTCGAAAACGGGTCCGGCGTTGCGAAAAACCGGCCTCACAGGCGTCGGCGTGGCCGGCTCGATTTACGACGGTTTATATTAGCTTGTTCCTGGCGCTGACTGCTTCAAAAATCCGGTCGCGCTGATGATTTGACGAGATAATTGGGAGCTATGCATGAGGACATTGGCTCGGCGGGACCCATGCGCAAGCGGAATTACTTTGAAGCTCCGCCGTTCGGCGCCGGCGCGTTTTATTGCCGATTTGAGCCGGTGCCCCGCGAACTTGCGCTGGACCTTACGCCGATTGATCGATTTCAAAGCTTGCGCGACCATTTCTGGCAAGCGCTGCGGGAGCAATTTGGAAATCGCGTGCCGTTCAACGGCCATCCCACGCATCGTCTGCCGAACACACTCAACGTCTCCTTCGTGGGACGGATCGGAGCCGAGATATTGGCGCGGCTGGATGGCGTCGCAGCGTCAACCGGGTCGGCGTGTCACGCTGGCAGCATAGAATTGTCGCCGGTTCTGGAAGCCATGAGTGTCGCACCGGAGATGGGTATGGGTGCCGTCCGCTTCAGTCTCGGGCGCGGGACGACGCGCGACGAAATCAACGCAGTGGTCGAACGTCTAACCGAAACACTTGGCACTACCGGGTGACGAGCGGCGCAATCAAAAACCGGCACGCACGTTTATTCGGACAGCCTCATGGGCTCTGCGCAACCGACAGAGAAGCTGACCGAGTCCTACACTCAGTGGCGATCGAGCTGTCTTGGACAGATCACCGACGCCCTGGAGCAGCAACTCCAGCGCCAACATTGTGCGCCAACGCTAGGCGATTCTCTCAGCTAATCAACGCGGATGAGGTTCTCAGTACACACAGCAGTCTCTCAGCGGGCGCGGCAGATCGGCATTGTCTTTATCGCTTCTTCATATTCTTCATCATCATCGGGTACGAAACCACAGCCGCCGCATGTTGGGCACTGACGTTCATCGTCCGTGCCTTTTTCAACGACACCATCGCCATTGCAGTCTGGACAAGTTTTCATGTGTTTGCGTCCAAAATGAGCATCGTTAGATGAAGCACACGTCATTAATCCAATGCTATATAAGCTTGATGCCACCAAAGAAAAACTCCTGTCCCTGTCGGAAGCTAAATCCGGATATAATGGTGGTGCAATGCGCCCAAGATTGGTAGCGGCAGGACGTGGCCGACCGTCTGGATGGTGATGGCATTGATCTGATCGTTGGATTGCAACGCGCATTTGATAAAATTTTCGTTGACTATATAGGTCATGACCTACTCCGGGTCGCCGGTATCCGCAGACATTTGAAATCAATGGTTTGTATAAAAGCTGATTATCGATTAGCACCCCGCGGGGCTCGACAATCAAATTCCAGCAAGCCGTGGTGAGTTTTTGCGGTCTCCGCTATCCTGTGTGTACCAAAAACCTAATCCCGCACATAATGGTGATGAAGGCCGCCGAGGATGGTGTGTGACGCGACATTCCCGATCCGCTGAACGGCGCGAAACGCCGGAGCATCTTTGTCCAGCGAGCGGTGCGTCCTGATTTCGTTGTAATAGCCGGCATAGGTTTGCATGATCCGACGCAAGTGAGCCTCGCTCAAAACGACGAAGTGATCGAGACACTCCCGCCGGATTGAGCCGATCAACCGTTCAGCGAAGCCATTCTGCCAGGGCGCAGCCGGCGCTATAGGTTTGTCCCGGATGCCCATTGCACGAATTCGGCGCAGGGCGACGTCGCCATAGATGCGATCGTGATCCCGGATGAGGTAGCGTGGCGCTTCATCCCAGGGGAATGCCTCAGTGAGCTGGCGTGCGATCCATTCTGCGGTCGGATTTGGTGTCACGTTAATCCAGACCAACTCTCTCCGGTCTAGCCTGACTATGACGAAGGCATAGAGCAGGCTGAAACCGATGGTCGGGACCACGAACAGATCCATGGAAGCGATGTCCGGGGCATGGTTTCGCAGAAAGGTACGCCATCCCTGACTTGGCGGTCCCCATCGCTTGATCATGTATTTGGCCACCGTTGACTGGGCGCCTTCAAAGCCGAGCTTAAGCAGCTCTCCATGGATGCGCGGGGCTCCCCAGAGTGGATTGTCGACGCTCATTTGCCGGATCAGCGCACGTAGGTCGCTCGCGATCACCGGCCGCCCTCCCCGCGATCGTGATTTCCAACGCCAGTAACAGCGAAAGCCGGCACGGTGCCAACGAATGACCGTCTCCGGCTGAACGATGGCAAGAACCCTCAGGATTGACGGAAACCAGCAATAAAGCTGGACCAGAAACAGGCGATCGAAGTTCGTGAGACGGACCCGGCCGCGCACTTGACGCCGCAGCACGACCACCTGATGCCGCAACGCGACATTCTCCGCCTCAAGCTGGCGTTTTGATTTGAATGGCGAAGCCAGGATGGCCAAGAGCAGCCATAGCAGCGGGATCATAGCCTCAGCTTAGGCGATTCCCTCACCTCGGCAACGCGGACGAGGTTTTTGGTACACACAACAGGTTGCCACTGGGCTTGAAAGTTTAATGAATCTTCTGTTGACACCCGAACGGCGGGGTGGAACCGTCGTGGTGGCGTTTTCGCTTATGTCAAATAGGGCTGTGGGGCTTCGACTACAGGAGGTCCTAGGCATGTGCGACTATAGCTTACAGAACACAAGGTCGCGTCCTGCAAAGGTCGGCGACAAACTCACCACAAGTGACTTCGGTATGGGCACACGTGGGTTCGCCGCGGCGGAAGATTCTGCAGTGGCGGTTTGCGTTCTTCCGGGAACCGAACTTGCGTTTTCCAACGAGGTGACACTTCGAGCAGTTGGATCCCCCGTTTGGAGTGCGCGAACAATCGATCACACAACGGCAATCTTCCGGCAAGTGAATAAGCACGAACTGTGGAAACACCATGATGCGCTCGAATTTCCGGATGGAGAGATTATTCTCCTGACACACCTTTATGTGGGTCAGGAGGCAATGGTGCTTCAGCTTCCGGTGCAGCCCACAACTGCGGCGGAGGAAGAGGCGCAGAAGCGTGTCGCCTATGCAGGGTAAGATCTGATTGCCTTGTGAAGGCGCAAAAGTCTCGAGGCCGCTTTCAAGAAGCGGCCTTCTCCTCCGACTCAAATAAGTGGAAAGCCCCGCACACAAATGTTGTGGCGGGGCTGAGTTGGCAGCGTAACGCTAATGCGAGCTGCGAAGTTCAAAGAGCTGTTATTTATCGCGTTTGGAGTTCTGCGCCTCGGCTTCCTTAGCTAATCGGAGCGCCTTCAAACGTGCGGTCTTTTCGCGAATGGCGCGAGCTTGGGCTTCATATTCGGTTATTGCCATTCGACCATCCCGCGCGCGCTCTTCCTGCTTGAAACTTTTTTCTGCCCGTTGTCGGGCTTGATCCGAATTCATAGTAATATCTCGTGTGCGGCGATCACGCCCAAACAGGTTGAGCGCTACGAGGGAAGGAACAGGCCCCGGTTAACAGGACAATCGAAAACTGCCAACTGTCGTAATACCGAAGAGATCGCCCAATTGCTGAGATTCTGGATACATAGGGTAAGTAAGTTTCAGAACGATTGAGAAGCTACGGAAAATTGTATGGAAAAGAGAAAGCCCCGGGCACGTCTGTGGCGAGTGTCCTTTCCGAAAATCATATCCGAACGAATTGATGATGTAGCCCGGCCAAGATCGAAGTGACGACAATGGCGCCAGATTGTTGGACGGAGACATTCCACGCTCGAGCAACCGACACGGGCTGCTCGGCAGAAACTGGATCGGAAGCAGGGAAAGTATTTTCAATAGCTTCGTCCAGCGCCTTTTCGCGGCGTTCGCGCTCCGGCTCTTCGCCGATTTTTGTTTCAAACGTTTCAGCTATTCGTTGCGATTCATTTTTCTGCATTTTTCATTCGACGTTCAATATCTTCTCCGCTGTATCGACATTACACCGCAGGCTGGCTTAGTTCCCTGGAGGCGCCAGAGTTTTGCTCGTGACGCCACGGTAATTCATCGCCTTTTTTACCTTCTCTAACGAGCTTACATCGATCTGGCGCACGCGCTCACGCGAGACTTCGAACTTGGCGGCCAAGCCCGCGAACGTGATTGGGTCATCGGCGAGCCTGCGCGCTTCGAAGATGTACCGCTCGCGATCGTTGAGCACGCAGAGCGCCGAGGCGAGCGCCTTGCGGCGGTTATTGAATTCATCGCGCGCGGCAAGCATGGTCTCCTGGCTTGCACCCTCGTCAATTAGCCAGTCCTGCCATTCGCCGGAATCACTTTGCGCGCGCATCGGCGCATTGAGCGAGGCGTCGCCGCTCAGCCACTGATTCATGTCGATCACGTCCTGCGTCGTAACGCCGAGCCGCTTGGCGATGGTTTCGATTTGGTCGTGTCGCATATCGCCATCGTCGAGGACGGATATCTTGGCCTTAGCCTTGCGCAGATTGAAGAACAGCTTCCTCCGGTTTGCCGTAGTGGCCATGCGCACCAGCGACGAAGAGTGCAGGATGTATTCTTGGATCGCTGCCCTGATCCACCACGCGGCGTAGGTCGCGAGCCGGAAGCCCTTTTCAGGCTTGAAACGCTGGACCGCCTGCATCAGGCCGACATTGCCCTCCGAGATGACATCAGCGATTGGCAGGCCATAGCCGCGATAGCGCCTGGCAATCTTGGCGACGAGGCGCAAATGACTGTTGATAAGCTTATGCGCCGCCTCGCGGTCGCCATGCTCGCGCCATCGCTTGGCTAGCCTGTACTCTTCGTGCCGCTCCAGCATCGGGAACCGCTGGATTTGCCATAGATAACCAGCGAGGCCGGATTCAGCCGCCATGCTCCAATCAGTGGTCGCCAGCCGACCCATGCTCTGCACCTATCGTGGGCAATTTTCCGCCTCCGAACTAGTTTCGAAACAAAATTATCAATGCCTAACCCCCATTGTCAAGTTAATTTCGAAACACTATTACCCTGTCTGAGAGGTGACCATGCCAGCACGCAAAACGGCAGAGCTGCTGCTGCAGGTGGGACGGCTCGTACAAGCCGAGGGCTACGACGGCGAACTCAGTCCCGCCCAATGGATGGCGCTCCGCTACTTTGCCCGCGCCAATCCGTTCTCCCGAAACCCATCGGGTTTCGCGGAGTTTCAAGCGACTACCCGTGGCACTGCATCGCAAGCGATCAAGGCACTTGAGGAAAATGGGTACTTGGTGCGCCAGCGATCCAAGACAGACGGGCGAAGCGTCAGCCTGCGACTGACGAGCAAGGGCAAGAAAGCACTTGCGCGCGATCCGTTCGACGGTCTGGTGCGCGCCGTGGGCTCGCTCGACGCGAAAGAGCAAACCGCGATGCACCACGCCCTGCACCAAGTACTGACCACTTTGGCTGCGAGTGGTCATCGGTGCTTCGGTGTTTGCCAGGACTGCACGTATCTCGGTGGAAAGAGTTTGTACAACCGTACAAGTGCGCGCCCCGCGGCACCTGAATGCGCATTGCTCGGCGTTCCGATACAACCAGAGGCCACGGGTCTTCTCTGTGTTCATTTTCAGCCAAAGCGCGAGCTCCGCGATAGCGGACACCGTGAATGAGTTTAGTACGGCGATCTGGATGGACAATTAATTGACCTATATCGTCAACGAGAATTGCATCAAGTGCAAACTGATGGACTGCGTGGAGGTCTGTCCTGTCGATTGTTTCTACGAGGGCGAGAACATGCTCGTCATCCATCCAGATGAATGCATCGATTGCGGCGTATGCGAGCCGGAATGCCCAGTCGATGCGATCAAACCTGACACCGAGCCCGGGGCCGAGAAGTGGCTTAAGCTCAACTTTGACTACTCAAAAAGTTGGCCTAATATAACAATCAAGCGCGAGCCTCCCGCAGATTCAAAAGAATGGGAAGGAAAGCCGGATAAGCTTCAATATTTCTCGCCAAATCCCGGTGAGGGTGATTGATCCGCGGAAAGCACAGTCGAAAAAGATCGGCCGCCTCTGCGCGAAACCTATCTCGGCCTGCGACCGCCGCCGTCAGACTTCACGCGTCTGAGCGCTCCAATGCTGCTCAAGATTAGCCACCAGTGCCGGGCTGAAGTGGCAATAAGCCTGCTCGCGGGCATAGACTGCAAGGTAGCTCAGGAACATGTCGAGCGGCTCCTGCGCGACGCGAAACCCGCGCCGGTTGGCTACGGCGCTCACTACGCCGGAACTCGTGAGGCCGTCGATCACGCGGGCAAGCGCCGCATCCATCTCGTCCGGCGGTACGATCTCGTCGCAAATAAGCCGGCCTTCGGGACTGTCGCAATCGAGCCGCCGCCCGTACATGATCGCCTGCCGGGCGATGCGATCGCCAGTGAAGCGCGGCAGCCGCATAT
>CAZLWN010000096.1:0-15123 GCA_964563195.1 uncultured Undibacter sp.
CCACCAGCTCTGAACTAACATTCAACTTGGACCACTCAATGTAGGCTGCTCACTCGGCATATTTGTTGCGATAGGTGATGTCGGGCAGCACGGCGCCCCATACGATCACCGGGAATCCAAACTTGTGATAGACGTCGACAGCCGCGATCGCCGCGGCCGAGCAGTAATGCGTTGCGGCCGCAATGATGTCCTTGTCGGCGGCCATTTTGGTCGCGACTTGCACCGCAACGTTCGGTTTGCATTCGTCGTCGAGTACAACCAGTTCATATTCGTATTGCGCCTTGGCGTCGGCATTACGCAATCTCACGGCGAGGTCGGCGGAGTTGCGGCCGCCGATGCCGTTGACCGACACCCCGCCGGTGAGCGGGCCGATGAAACCGACCTTCACTTTGTCCTTAGCGCTGGCCACGCCGACTGCAAGCGCCATTGCCAATGCCGTGAGCCCGGCTGTGGCCAATTTGCCAGTTCTGATCATCACCCCTACTCCACTTTTTGGATTTTCGTCCGCATGGCGGCCGCTATTGGCGCGACCTTGCTGGGTATGATCGCCTAGCCAAGCCCACAGAGCAAGGCGACAAAAACCAAAATTGGCCTGAGACCTGCCTCAGCGGCCACTAATCGCTCTTATCGGAGCCTATCGAATCGACCCGCCCGGGCTTTTTTAGACCAGCCATGTCTGGTTATAAGCAAACTTGATGCCTTGGACATGATAAGCTCCGATCCGGAGTCGACATGCGCATCATCGATATTGTCACCGAAGTAATGGGCGTCGTTATCGCCACCAAAATAACGTTGATCGTTGCCGGTATCATCGTTCTAGGGGCAGCCGGCTTTCTCGTCCGCGTACTCGTAAAGCGCGCTCGTATTACCCCCAAAGGCCGACATTGACGGCCAGTTGTTTGTTGTTTGATGTCTACTTTGGTCCAAGAGCTGACATTTGCGGGCGCTGTCTGATTGTCCGCTAGGTGCCAATGGCAACATTACAAACCCAATCGGTGGAGAGTCCCTACTCGATCACCTCGTCGGCGGCGACCAGCAGCGTGCTGGGCACTGTGAGGCCGAGGGCCTTGGCGGTCTTGAGGTTGAGCGCGAGGTGAAACTTGGTCGGCTGCATGACTGGCAAGTCGGCCGGCTTTTCGCCCTTGAGAATTCTTCCGGCATAGACTCCCGCTCGGCGGTATGAATCCGGTAGGCTTGTGCCGTAACTGATTAGCCCACCCACGGCGACGAACTCGCGCCAACCGTAAACCGCGGCGATCGAGTGTTGGGCAGCGAGCGCCACAATTCGCTCGCGCCGACTTATAAAGAAAGGTTCGCCGCCTGCGACGATCATCCCATCGACGCGCCGCCTCACCGCGTCGGCAAAGGCCGTGTCGAAATCATTTCCGCTGCTAGCATTCAGGATCTGGAGTTCGATCCCCAACACGGTTGCAGCATCCCGCGCTTCCTTCAATTCGATGCTGACATTGGCGCCTTTGGGATTTAGCAGATAGCCAATGACGCGCGCGGTCGGCAACAATTTCTTGGCCAATTCAAGTCGCTTTCCCGAAAGCGAGGTCGCGAACGCGCTCATGCCGGTGACGTTGCCGCCCGGCCGGTTGAGGCTTGCGACCAAGCCTAACTTGACAGGGTCACTCGCTGCCGAAAAGACGATCGGAATGGTCGAGGTCGCAGCTTTGGCTGCAAGCGCCGCAGGCGGGCCACCTGAAGCAAAGAGCAGGGATACCCGCAGGCTGACAAGTTCAGCCGCCAGCGCAGGCAACCGATCATAGCGGCCTTCCGCCCACCGAAACGCGATCGATACGTTTTGGTCTTCGACGAATCCCGTTTCGCGCAGTCCCTGGCGAAACCCGACAATCTTGCTTTCAGCTTCGCCGGGAGAAAGGCTGCTGAGAAAGCCAATGACAGGCGTTACACGCTGCGCGCGCGCGGCGAGCGGCAATAGAACCGCAGCACCTCCGAGCGCGCTGATGAATTCCCGTCGCCTCATGAACGTCCCCAAGGCCCAGGAGAGCGCATTATAGCGGCACAAATCCGCATTCGAAAAGTGGCCGGCAGCGGCTTCTAAGGAGTTTGCCGGAGCGTCGTTGCCGATGTCGCCTTTGGCTTATTAGCGAACAACCCATCCCCGGCCAAAACCGACCGTTGTCCGCTTTGGTCCAAGAGCGGACAAACGCGGGCGCCGTTGGATTGTCCGCTAAGTGTAACTAACAGCGGTTGCTACCAGCATTCGAAATTGGATGAGGACAGCTTCGTTGATCTACGGAATGAAAATGCCGGAGGTCTTCCGCGTCGTCTGGTAAGCTCAGAGTAACAATGTCCGCGCAAGTCATAACCAAGATAGATGTCACGATGCCCGATGAAGCGGGCCAGACTTTCAAGGTTGATTCGGCTTCTGCTTCTTTGTCAGACCGGTTCAGCGATGGCGCCATCTTCTTAGTCACGTTAATGTGAATAATGGAACGGTAACCTACCTCCAGGGAAGCACGAATACTATCGCAGATGAGGTCACCTGTATTCGTCCCAAATACAAATACGGTGTCTGACCCCGATAAAGTTTGCTGACCGTCGTCAGTGTCGTCTAGGAGCACGTCATGAAGAAAAATGAAAGACCTGCTGATCGAATCGTGCGAACTATTGTGGGGGCGATCCTGTTGGCAATCGTTTTCTCTTCCCTTCAAGGTTCCGTTGCCTTGGTTGAAGGCACCATATCCCTAAGTTTCGGCATCGTTGGAGCATTTACGCTTTTGACCGGTTTGATCGGCTGGTGCCCGACTTATGCACTGTTCGGAATTAGTACCCTTTCAAAAGAAAATGGCTCTGATACGCGGTGACTCTACGGGATATTGGATCGTAACTGCGTGGTCCCTGCATCGTTACCGCCGATAGCTCCACTATATCCAAGAGCTGCGAGTGATGGCGTGGCGTGTCGAGGGCTAGGAGCGATCAATTTCGAAGTTGATTTCTGTTTTGTTATCGGCAGCGGCCGCAATCGTATTGCCCGAATGCAGCGTCGGGTCATTCGTTACCCAGCCACTGAGCGCCCGTGCCGACTAATGTCCGCGTTGGTCATCAGCGGACAAACTCGGGCGTGGTTGTTTTGTCTGCTAAGTGCCAAAACCTGCCGCTCAGCAAAAGCTCATACAGCACTCGTTGCCGAGCCATTGTTGTCGCAGATCGGCACGACGACGAGTGCGCCTAGAGCGATGCTCCTGTCGCGATCGAGTGCACTTTCGAAATTCACCATCCAGGCCACCTTCTCATGTGCCAAGCCATGCCGTGAGCCTTGATCTTTCGCGGACCAACCCATCCTGATTGAAGTGGTGAACACAAAAATGCGCCCATGACTCATCGAATGCCATCTCGATATCGCCCGTCACCGAGGTCGTGCCTAGTCCGATTTCCGCGTAGGTAAACTCGAAACTGCCACTGGGGCGCGCCAGAGCAACGTGGAATGGTTGACCATTGAACTTGTTGATTATCGGTCTGCCGCTACTCTTCAAAACGCCCGGTATGTCGACCCTTGCGGTTCTGAGTTCCAAATTCGCCTTGAGATCGATCGGCAGGAACAATGTCTCGCAAAATTCGGAGCATGTGGACGCGAATACCGAGAAAAGATTGCTCAATGGTTTGCATGCACCGCCCGAGATAATTGTTTCAAGCGCAATCCGTTGAGCGTCATCCGCGCGCTCGTCGATAACAATCTGGCGTATTCCGTTTCCCTCCGCTATTTCCCCAGGCCATTTGTACAACCCAGCCCAATTCAGCCCAGCGATCGGCGTATCGTTGAAATGGCCTTCAACGATGTTACCGACGAAGGCCGACTGACAATAGCCGTGCGTGCTCGGCAAGTTGAACTGGCAACCACAATTCACAGCGCAGTTGCAGTTGTCATAGGTTTCGCTCTTGAATAGCCATTGATCAGCCATCGCGCCAGCCCTCCCCTAAACTGTCAAATAGCGTCCCTCTGAAAGCGGTAGGGGCAAAAGTTTATGGCGGTTGGTGCAGGGAGTCTATGAACACCCCGCAGTGTGCGCTATGGTCATCAGCGGACATATCGAGATGTCCGGCGCGTGTACGCCTTACAACCGAAAGTGGATATTGATTGGCAACTGGGCGCCCGCGTTACGGTAATTTGGAATTGATTTCCGAACATTGTTTTCGGTGCTCGCCGGGGTTTGTAGCTCGGCTAAAAGGCCAAGCATTCCAGCGGACCAATATGGTCCAAGGTTTGCCAGTCGAAAGCCCTATCGCATTGAAAATGCGAGAATCGAACTAAACGCACCCTTGGCCCAACTTCTATTTGTTTTCTAATGCCAGGTTTAAATTTTTTCTCGAACGCACAAACCTACCTGCACGCCTAGACCCGCGATCTTTTTGAGGTCTTCTACGGCTTGTCGGCACCGTATTGCAGCACTTGCACTTTTTCGATGGTGACCAGCCCGCTGCCCATCATCTCGTCGAGCACCGGCAGGAAAACGTCGATCTTGTCTTGCGAGTCGACGATCTCCACGACCACCGGCAGGTCCTGCGACAGCCGCAGAATCTTGGTCGTGTGAATCCGGCTGGAGTGCCCGAATCCCATGTGCCCGCGCAGCACGGTGGTGCCGCCGAGATGCATCTCACGCGCCTTCAGGACAATGGCTTCGTGCAAGGGCAGTGAGCCATATTTGTCGTCTTCGCCGAAGAAGATGCGGAGCAAAATGGCATCCCGGGGAATTTGCATGGCTCATATCCACTTCATCGAGTTAATGCTGCCAGCGAGCAGACTGCCGGCCCAGACCGCGACCAGGCAGCAAATCACCGAACCGCCGATATTGGCGCCGGCGCGAACCCATTCGCCGTTGTGCAGCAAATTGAGTGTCTGCAGGCTGAAGGATGAAAACGTTGTATAGCCGCCACAAAAGCCGAGCAGGACGAATTGCCTCGCCAGCGAGCCCATATAGAGCCTGCCGTCCGGGCCCGTCAGCGTCGCAAAGAAACCGATGATGAAACAGCCCACGACATTGACGATAATCGTCCCCCAAGGAAAAGTCTCGCCGATAAGTCGCGCCGCTACACCTGAACAGAAAAACCGCGCCATGCCCCCCAATGCACTGCCGACTGCGATCCATAAATATGCTGTCATTACCAACGGGTTCCGTGTGCCGGGGTCGAATCGAAAACGTAAGGCTCATTATCGCATTTATTGCGACACCGCTCAGCCGAATGCGCGAAGACCAGCTTATTTGACTACCAGTGCCGGGCAGACTGAAAGACGCAGCAGAACCGGCTATGGGCAAAAACGCGGCGCGCCGGCACTTTACGAGTGATAAATCCGTCGCCTCACTGTAAAATCTATTCCATCGCAATCAGCGTGCCGGTTGCTCCATTTAAGAGCCTTTTGAGGTGAAAGCTGGCGAGTTGGTCCGCCGGTTGGCTGCCAACATGCGCCGCAAACGCCGCCATTACATCGGGATCGGCCGCTTCCAGCTTTGCAAACGCCTTTAGATAGCTCTTTGTCTCGGGCGTTTCGTAATTCGCCGGCCGCAATGGCTCGAACGCACGCATCGCTTCCGTCTTTCCTCTGAGCACAAGATCGCCAACCGGCCGCCCGCAAAAATCCTGGACCTTTTTTGCCAGCGCGGCGCTGACACAAACGTGGGTACCAAGCTGTTTGTTTGCAGCTTCCAGCCGCGCCGCGACGTTGACCGTATCGCCGTAGGCCGTGTAGTCGAAGAACTTGCCGCCACCGAAATTGCCCACAATCGCCGGTCCGGCGTGGGCGCCGATGCGCGTAACCCCCAACGCGACTCCTTTTTTGTGGCAACGCTCACTGAATGACTGGGCGTATTCATCGAGTTCCAGCGCGCAGGTGACGGCCCGGGCGCTGTGGTCCGGCTGCTCGCCGGGGGCCCCGAACAATACGTGCAACGCATCGCCTACGATCTTAGCCACGGTACCATCGTGAGCGAACACGATGTCGGTCATGCCTGTAAGGTAGTCATTGAGAAGCGGTCCCAGCACGCTAGGCTCGAGTGTCTCCACCAGGGTGGTGAAACTGGCGATATCGGTGAACAGCGACGCGATCTCCCGGCGCTGGCCGGCAAGATCGATCGCGTCGGTGTCGCTGGCGAGTCTTTTGACAAGATTTGGCGAGAAATAACGTGAGAGCGAGGCATAGGCACGCTCGGCCGCCAATTGCCGCCGTCTTGACTCGCGCAGGTATTCGACATGCCGGATGGTCTTGGTGATCGTGAGCTCAAGATCAGGAAAATCAATCGGCTTGGTCAGAAAATCGAATGCGCCTCGATTCATCGCCGTACGGATATTGGCCATGTCACCATAGGCCGATACGATGATGGTCGAAAGTTTATCCTCGGTCTCCTGCAACTTGCCGAGAAGCGTCAGTCCGTCCATGCGCGGCATGTTGATGTCCGCGATCACCATATCCACGTCACGGTTTTCCGACAGCACTGCCAGGGCTTCGACGCCGTCGCGGGCGAACACAAAGTTCACTGCACCCTCGCCGATTTGCCGGCGGAACTTTTGGACAAGCAGCGTTTCCATGTCCGGTTCGTCGTCGACCACGAGGATCCGCGCAGTCATGCGGCCCGCCTGACCCGCGTCTCGATTTCGTCGCGCAGCATCACAAAGTCGATCGGCTTGGTCAGCAGCGCCTCGGCACCGCCCTCTAGGGCCTTGCGCTTGGTTTCGTCATCGCCATAGGCGGTAATCATGATAATCGGAACGTCGGGCCGCGCTGCCTTCGCCTTGGGCAGGAGTTCGAGACCGCTCATTCCCGGCATATTGATGTCCGATAGGATCAGGATGAGCGAGGCGGCCGAAGCATCGGTGATTGCCTGGAGGGCGCCGACGGCGGACTGGGTAAACTCCATGGTAAAGCGGCCCGCGCGCAGGTCGTGCCGGAACTGCTGCCGAAACAGCACTTCGACGTCGGGTTCGTCGTCGACCACGAGAACAAGGACGGTCACGTCTGTGCTCCTGATTTGCCTAGAGACGCCGCTGATCGCGGCAGTATGATCTTGAACTCGGTGAACTCGCCGGGCTGGGACACAACCTCGATCGAGCCGGCATGTTGCTTGACGATAACATCGTGGCTGATGGAGAGGCCAAGTCCGGTTCCTTCGCCGGCCGGTTTGGTCGTAAAGAACGGATTGAACATCTTTTCTTTCACCTCGGGCGGAATCCCGGTGCCGTTGTCGCGGATCCTGATTTCGACGCTATCGCCCAGGTTTTTGGTCGCGGCAGCAAGCTTGGGCTCGTAATCGCTTCCGTTCGCCTCCGCTTTTCGCCTGATCGCCGCATAGAATCCATTTGCAATCAGGTTGAGCAGCACCCGCGTAATCTCCTGCGGAAACAAATCGACCTCGCCGGCGGTCGGATCAAAGGACCGTTCCAGCGAGATATTAAAGCCCTGCCTCTCGGCACGCGCGCCATGATAGGCAAGATTGAGGCTCTCCTCGACCAGGAAATTAATATCGACCGGGCGATGCTCACCGGACCCCTGGCGCGAGTGCAGCAGCATGTTCTTGACGATGGAATCGGCGCGCTTGCCGTGCTGCACGACCTTGTCGAGATTACCGTGCAGCATAGCTGTGATGTCGGCCACCTCGGCTTGCTGCTTGCTGTCGAGGTTGGCCCCGGCAAGCGCATCCCGCAATTCGTTGATAAGTTCTACTGAGACAGCCGAAAAATTGTTGACGAAATTTAGTGGATTCTTGATTTCGTGGGCAATGCCGGCTGTCAACTGACCAAGTGAGGCGAGCTTTTCGGTTTGAACCAGGCGGTCCTGGGTGGCGCGCAGGTCCTCCAGCGACTTCACCAGTTCCCGCGTGCGCGCCTCAACACTGTCGAATAGCCGCACGTTCTCGATCGCAATCGCGGCCTGGTCGGCAAACGTCGATACCAGCTCGATTTGCTTGTCTGTGAACGGGCGAACCTCTTTACGCGTCAAGGTCAGCACGCCGACTGGCACGCCCTCACGCAACATCGGAACGCTTAGCATCGTGCGGAATCCACCCAGTTGCTGGGCTTCTTTCCAGGTGTAATCGGGGTCTGCCTGAACGTCGGGAATATGGATGACCTTGCCTTCCAGCAGCGCGCGTCCGGTTCCGGTATTGCGCCCCGGCTCAACCGGACGATCCTTGACGAAATCCGCGAAAGCCGCCGGGAAGCCATAGGAAACCGAGCGATAGTAAGTATCCCCCTTGCGCTGAGTAATCGTGCCCTGATCGGCATCGCAGAGCCGGGCCGCTGAGTGCAAAAGTGTGTTGAGTACTGTCTTAAGATCGAACGTCGATCGGCTAATGACCTTGAGCACGTCGGCGGTGGCGGTCTGCTGTTGTAGCGACTCGGTCAATTCCTGAGTGCGCAGGTCTACTTTCTTTTCCAGATCGGCATAGGATTCCTGAAGCCGGCCAGCCATGTCATTGAACTGATCGGCGAGCGCCTCCAGTTCGTCGCCGGTCTTGACTGAAATACGTTGCGAGAGATCGCCGCCGCCGATCCGCGCAGCTCCGGCCCGCAAAGCCTGTATCGGCACCACCATCCTGCGCGCCAGGAATATCCCGGCGAGCGCGGCGAGACAAAGCGCGGCTAGCAGAACCATTGCCGTGCGTTGCATGGAGGCGATCAGCGGCTGATAGGCTTCATTCACCGGCAGTTCGACAAACACTGTCCAGCCGAGCGGGGCAACCGGCGCAAAGGCCGTCAGCACGCGCCGGCCTTGGATATCGGTTGCGGTATCGACGTCATGTCCCGCAACACCCGCCTTCGAGTGCAGTGCCGCCTGGACCTGCGCAAGCTGCATCATATCCGTGTTGCGCAGGACCAAGCTGATGTCCGGATGCGCGATCAGGCGGCCCCGCCTATCCACCACATAGGCATCGCCGTGTTGGCCGACCTTGATCTTCGACACCACGTCCCAGATCAGCTTGAGATTGACTTCGGCGATACTCACGCCGGCGGCGCGGCGCGTGCCGGCCAGCGCCAACGTCATGTACGGTTCGGACGCGCGGCGAAAATAGACCGGACCGTAAAAAACTTTGTTCTTCACCGCCTCGGTGAATTTAGACGTCTTCGACAGATCGAGACCGCCGCCAACGACGTCCATGGCCAGGCGCGACACGCGCAGCTGTTCCTTGCCGCCGGAATCAACCTGCGCAAGCTCGGTGATTGCGGGAACCTGACGTAACAGCCGCAGCGCATCGAATCGGCGCTGTTCAATAGTTCCCGCCGACCAGAGCAACTGCGTCGTCCAACCCACCTGACTTTCAATTTCCTTGATGAACTGGCCGATCTTGGCCGCCGCCGCCTCCGCCTGCTCATGCTGGATCTGAATCAATGTGTCTCTATGTTCCCGATAGGAAACCCAGATTTCAAACAGTCCATTCGTCATCAATGCTACGCAAACCACGGCCACGAACAGCCCGGCATATTTCATGAACAAGCGGCTGCCGCTTTTCTGCGGGACCGCGGCGTCCGATACTGTGGCTTGACCCGGTGCCACGCGATCCGTCATTCGATCACCTCGTCGGCGCGGGCGAGCAGCGCGGCAGGCACAGTAAGGCCGAGGGCGTTGGCGGTCTTCAAATTGATCACCAATTCGTACTTGGTCGGTGCCTGCACCGGCAGGTCGGCCGGCTTCTCGCCCTTAAGAATACGATCGACATATCCGGCCGCGCGTCGGAACTGGTCGATAAAATCAGGACCATAGGAGATCAGGCCGCCGGCGGCGGCGTAGGAGCGTTCGATGTAGACCGCAGGCAGTTTGTGCCGGGCCGCCAGCGTTATGATCAGGTCGCGATGGCGCCCCGCCAACGCGCTCGGCGTCACGATCAGCCCGCCTTTGCCGGCGCGTACGAAGGCCCTAACGCCGCGCTCGATCTCGCCGGCATCACGCACGTTGACCGGGCTCACCACCACCCCGAGCGACGGCGCCACGGCTTGGATGACGCCGAATTGGGCGATTCCGGTGGGCGTGGCGGGATTCCGAAGGACCGCCGCACGCGTCACGGCGGGCGCGATCTGCTTGATCAGTTCCAGCCATTTCCCGCCCATGCCGTATTCGAAATTCATGAAACCGGTAGCATTGCCGCCCGGCCGCGCCAGGCTGTCGATGAAGCCGGCGCCGACCGGATCGCCGACGATCGGAAACACGATTGGCACGGTGCGGGTCGCATGCAGCATCGGCCCCACGGTCGAGGCGCCAGAGGCCAGAATGACATCAGGCGCGAGCGCGGCCAATTCGGCGGCATGTCGGCGAATCTCGGCGGCATTGGTCGTGGCCCAGCGGGTGTCGATGCGCAGGTTGCGGCCGATAGTCCAGCCCATCTGCTGCAGTTTTTGCAGGAACGCCCCGACGCGGGTCTGAAATACCGCATCGTCCGCACGCGCAGGAATAAGTAGACCAATGCGCCGCACCCGCTCGCGCTCCTGAGCACGCGCCGCCAGCGGCCACGTGGCTGCCGTACCGCCGATAAGCGTTATGAATTCGCGGCGCTTCATTCAATCACCCCGTCGCCACGAGAATATCAGGTCATGCGACCCGTCCAACGCGAGTCTCGATCTCGTCGCGCAGGATCACAAAGTCGATCGGCTTGGTCAGCAGCGCCTCGGCGCCGCCTTCCAGGGCCTTGCGTTTCGTTTCCGCATCGCCATAAGCCGTGATCATGATGATCGGAAAGTCGGGTCGCGCAGCCGTCGCCTTGGGCAGCAGTTCAAGACCGCTCATCCCCGGCATGTTGATGTCGGACAGGATCAGGATGAGCGAGGCGTTTGCCGCGTCGCGTATGCATTGCAGCGCCGCCTGGGCGGATTGGGTAAACTCCATGGTAAAGCGCCCGGCGCGCAGGTCGTGACGGAATTGCTGGCGAAACAGCAATTCAACGTCGGGCTCATCGTCAACCACGAGAATGAGAAGCTTCACGTCTGCGCTCCTGATTTGCCGAGGGATGCCGCCGACCGCGGCAGAACGATCTTGAACTCTGTGAACTCGCCGGGCTTTGTGTCGACCTCGATCGAGCCGGCATGTTGCTTGACGATGATATCGTGGCTGATGGAGAGGCCGAGCCCGGTTCCTTCGCCGACCGGCTTGGTCGTGAAGAATGGATTGAACATCCGTTCCTTCACCTCGGGTGGAATGCCGGTGCCGTTGTCGCGGATCCTTATTTCCACGCTGTCGCCCAGGTCTTTGGTCGCGGCTGATAGCGTCGGCTCGTAGCCGTCTTTGCTCGCCAAACCTTTGCGCCTTGTGGCGGCGTAGAACCCGTTTGAAATTAAATTGAGCAGAACGCGGGTGATTTCCTGCGGGAACAGGTCCACTTCGCCGGCGGCCGGATCGAGCGACCGCTCAAGGGTGATGTTGAACCCCTGCTTCTCCGCCCGGGCGCCGTGATAGGCGAGGTTGAGGCTTTCCTCGACGACCGCGTTGATATCGACGGGCCGGTGTTCGCCCGAGCCTTCACGCGAATGCAGCAGCATATTTTTGACGATCGAGTCGGCGCGCTTGCCGTGCTGTACGACCTTGTGGAGATTGCCGTGCAGCATATCTATAATTTCATCAACCTCGGCGCGCGTTTTGCCGTCGAACTGCATGCCCTTAAGGGCCTCCTGTAATTCATCGATAAGTTCGGCAGAGACTGCCGAGAAATTATTGACAAAATTGAGCGGGTTCTTGATTTCGTGCGCGATACCGGCGGTCAATTGGCCGAGAGAAGCAAGCTTTTCGGTCTGAACCAGCCGGTCCTGCGTGGTCCGCAAATCCTCCAGCGACCTGCTCAGTTCCGCGGTGCGCGCCTGCACCTCCTCGAACAGCCGCACGTTCTCGATCGCGATTACCGCCTGGTCGGCAAAGGTCGTCACCAGCTCCACTTCCTTGTCGCTGAACGGCTCGACGCGGCGGCGTGCCAGCGCAATGACGCCGATCGGCTCGCCATCGCGCATCAACGGCACGCCGATCATGGTGTGGGTTCCCGCCACGGCGGCATCTTCTTTCTTTTCGTACAGCGGATCGATCATCGCGTCGTCGATGCGGACGACCCCTTTCTGCATGGCGGCACGGCCGACCACGGTGCCCGGTCCCGGCGCGATTAGCATGGCTCGCTCGAGTTCGAGATATCTGGGAGTGAGACTATAGCCGGCCGCGAAACGGTAGGCGCCGCCGTCGAGGCGCGAGATTGTGGCCTGATCGGCCCGGCAAAGTCTCACCGCGGTGTCGACGACGCTTTGCAGGACTGGCGCAAGGTCAAACTTGGAGCGGCTCATCACCGAGAGTACTTCGGCGGTAGCGGTCTGCTGCTGTAGCGACTCCTGGAGGTCCTCGGTGCGCGCCCGCACCTCGTCGAACAGCCGCACGTTCTCGATAGCGATCACCGCCTGGTCGGCAAAGATCGTGAGCAGATCGATCTGCTTGGCTGTAAATTCACGCGCGACGGTCCGCGTCACGACGAGAACGCCGATCGGGATTCCCTCGCGCATAAGCGGGATGCCGAGCATCGCGCGGAAGCCGCCGAGTTTGCGCGCTTCCTGATCCCCGTAATTTGGATCGGACAGCGCGTCGGCGATTTGCACGGGATGTCCTTCCGCGACTGTCCGCCCCATAAGGGTACTCGGTCCCAACGGGATGGGATGATCCTTTCTATAGTTCGTGTAAGTCTCCGAAAACCCGCAAGTCGCCACCTGCTGGTAGAATTTGCCGTCCGGACGATTGATAGCCGCCGTATCCGCTTCACACAGCCGCACCGCCGATTCCACCAGCGCGTCGAGCACCGTCTGCAAATCGAAGGTCGAGCGGCTGATGACTTTCAGAACGTCGGCGGTGGCGGTTTGCTGCTGCAGGGATTCGGCAAGGTCCTCGGTGCGCGCCTGCACCTCCTCGAACAGCCGCACATTCTCGATCGCTATCACCGCCTGGTCGGCGAAGGTCGAAGCGAGCTCAATCTGCTTTTCGGTGAACGGTCGTGGTGACTTTCGCGACAGGAAGATCACGCCGATCGGATTTCCCTCGCGCAGCAGAGGAACCGCGAGCACGGATCGGTAGCCACCAAGTTTTTGGGTGTCGAGAAAAGTATACTCAGGATCAGCGAGAACATCGGGAATATGTGCAAAGCGCCCATCGAGCAACGCCCGCCCAACGACCGACCCGCGTCCCGGCGAGATCGGCAACTTTGTAATATGGTCGCTGAAGTCGGGTGGGAATCCGAAAGTCGTAGCCCAGTGATAAGCCGTATCTTTAGGCCGAACGATACCTGTCAACTCGGCCTCGCACAGTTGCGCCGCCGATTCGGTCAGCGTGTCAAGCACGATCTGTAGATCGAAGGTCGAGCGGCTGATGACTTTCAGAACGTCGGCGGTGGCGGTCTGCTGCTGCAGAGATTCGCGCAGCTCATTGAGCAACCGCGTGTTTTCGATTGCGATGACGGCCTGCGCGGCAAAATCCGTCAGCAGTTTAACCTGCTTGTCGGTAAAAGGCCGAACCTCGGTGCGATATATGACAATCGCCCCGATTAGCTCGTCCTCCTTGAGCATCGGGACCCCGACCACGGTTCGTGCCCCTCCCATTTTGACCAGGGCCGAGCTTGCATGACGCTGTTCGGCCGCGAGATCGTCGAAGCGGACGACAGCCTTGGTTTCGAGCACGCGGCCGGCGACCGACCGATCCGAGGAAATGACCGGTTCGCGCCGCCGCAATTCTTCGAACGCCGGCGGGACGTTGTAAGCGGCCGCTTGTCTCATGTGGCTTCCGTCGAACAGCGCCAGCATGCCGAACCGCGCCTCGCAGATTTGCACCGCATTCTCCAGCACGGTCTGGAATACCGGATCGAGCTTGCCGGGCGAGCTCGAAATAACGCGCAAAACCTCCGAGGTCGCGGTCTGTTGCTCCAGCGATTCGGTGAGCTCGGCCGTGCGCTCCTGTTCGGCTTCGAACAGCCGCACGTTTTCGATAGCGATCATGGCCTGATCTGCAAACGTGGTGACCAGGTCGATCTGCTTCTCCGTAAACGGCTTGACGACAGTGCGCAAAAGCCCAATCACGGCAATGGCCACGCCGTCGCGCAGCAGCGGGACGCCGAGCATCGAACGATGTTTTCCGACGCGCTGATATTCATGCATCTCATATTCCGGATCCGCGAGGCAATCCGGCATATGGACCGTGCGGCGCTCGAGACCGGTCCGCCCAACAAGCGAACTACGGCCCGGACTGATGGGGTGTTCCGAGAGATATTTGATGTAGGCGTCCTCGGCGTTGTTGGAGGCCGCTACGTGATATTTTCCATCCTGCAATTTGAAAAAGCAGGCATATTCCGCCTCGCAAAGCCGCCCCGCGGTCTGAAGAATCGCGTCAAGAACCGGCTGCAGTTCATTAGGCGACCGGCTGATGACGTTGAGGACCTCGCTGGTCGCAGTCTGATATTCTAACGCCAAGGTGAGGTCGTCGGTGCGCTCGCGTAGCTCGTTGAACAGCCGCGTATTCTCGATGGCGATCACGGCCTGGTCAGCGAAGGCCTTGATCAGCGCAACCTGCTTTTCGCTGAACGGCGCCGGCTCGTGCCGCGCGACGCCGATCGCCCCGATCACCCTGTTATCCCGGATCATCGGCGCGAAGATGACTGAATTGAATCCAAATTCGACGCTAAATTGCAGGGCCGTTGGCGGCGCCGCGGGATTGCCCTGCACCGGTGCCAGCTGGACGACCTGTTTGCTCAGTATTGCTTGCCCGCCGAAGGTCGTGTCATCCAATCGGCGCGGATAATAGTCGATCATTTTTTCGAAGCCGGCCTCGCCGTCGACGGCGGGCATGTCGATGACCCCATCGCGCAGCACTTGGACCACGGCAAAGCGCGTACCGAACAGCCGCAAGAGATTGCGCACGATCGCATCAAACACCGGTTTGGTGTCGGTCATCGATCCGCTGATCGAGGCCAGAATTTCGCCACTTGCCTTCTGTTGCTCGAGCGACTCACGCAATTCGTTGAGCAGGCGCGTGTTCTCGATGGCGATGACCGCTTGGTTGGCAAATGTCTGCAGCACCGCAAGCTGCTTGTCGGACAGCGGTCCGGGCGCAAGGCGGACCACGCTGATCGCGCCGATCGCCTCCTCGCCGCGGATCATGGGCATGAT
>CAZLWN010000097.1:0-15004 GCA_964563195.1 uncultured Undibacter sp.
CCCCCTTCGGCATCAGCTTGGGCACGAAGCCGCCCTTGGCGCCGACCGGCACGATGACCGCGTTCTTGACCTGTTGCGCCTTCACCAGCCCGAGGATCTCGGTGCGGAAGTCCTGCGGGCGGTCCGACCAGCGGATGCCGCCGCGCGCCACCTTACCGAAGCGCATATGCACGCCTTCCACGCGCGGCGAATAGACAAAGATTTCGTACAGCGGGTGCGGCAGCGGCACGCCGGTGAGCTTGCCGCTCTCGAACTTTATCGCGATCAGCGCTTTCGGCTGGCCGTGTTCGTCGGCCTGGAAGAAATTGGTGCGCAGCGCCGCCTGCACGGCGTTGACGAAATGGCGCAGGATGCGGTCCTCATCCAGGCTTTCAACGCCTTGCAAGGCTTCCTCGATGCGCGCGGCGATGTCCTTCTCGCGCGCGTCGCGCCCATTCGCGACGTTCGGGCGCGGATCGAAGCGGGCGTGGAACAGCTCGACGATGTTTGCAGCGATCGCGGCGTGCTTGGTCAGCGTCGCCCACATGTAATCTTGCGAGAACGGCACGCGAATCTGGCGCAGGAAACGCGATAGCGTGCGGATCAGCGCCACGTCGCGCCAACCCAAGCCGCCGGCGAGCGTGAGCGCGTTGTAACCGTCGTTCTCGGCGCCACCGCGCATGATCATTAGGAAGGCGGCCTCGAGCCGCGCCTTGGCCTCGCTCAGATCGATGGCGCCGCCGTCGCTGCGCGTCAGCAGCATGTCGTGCATCCAGACGCGGGCGCCGCCGGCAGGCGTGACGCGGTGAGTGCGCTCGTCCACCACCTTGAAGTCCATGTTTTCCAGAACTGGTACACGTTCAGACAGCGGCAGCGGGCGCCCAAAGCTCCACACTTTCAGGCTGACATTGCTCGGCTCATCTACGTTCCGGTGATGGAAGTCGACGCCAAGCGGGCGATGCTCGGAAAGACCTTCGACGGCGCGGATGTCGCCAGCGGCCACGGCCGGCTGGTAGTAGTCCTGGAAACTGAGCGAGAACGCGTCGCGATAGCGCTTGAACAATTCGTGCGCGGCGGCCGACGGATGCGTGAGCGCCAACGCCTCGGCCAGCCCATCGGTCCAACTGCGCACGATAGCTGCGATTTCGCGCTCGAGCACGGCGCGGTCGACTTGCGGTGTGGCACCGCCGGAGCGGCCGATGATGAAGTGCACGCGCACCATCGGACTTTCCGGAAAGAACGGGTAGAAGGCCGATACCCGCCCGATGAAGGTGCGCGCGAGATAATTGCCGATTTTGGTGCGGATGGCGCTATCGTAGCGTTCGCGCGGCACGAACACCAGCACCGACACGAAACGATCGAAGCGATCGTGCCGCGTCAGCACGCGTACGCTCGGGCGCTCTTCAAGCTGCAACATGGCGAGCGCGAAGTGGTAGAGCGTCTCCTCGTCGACCTGGAACAATTCGTCGCGCGGATAATGCTCCAGCACGTTTGTCAAAGCTTTTCCGGAATGGCTGTTGGGCGCAAAACCGGCGCGCTGCTCGATGGCCGCGATCTTGCGCCGCAGATAGGGAATGCCGTGCGCCGATCGGACATAGGCGGTAGAGGTGAACAGGCCAACGATGCGGAATTCGCCCGCCAGATTGCCAGCCGCGTCGAAGTGCTTGACGCCGATGTAATCGAGATAGACGCGGCGATGGACATGCGCGTGGATATTGGCCTTGGCGATGATCAGCAGACGCGGTTCCTTGAGAAATGCCATGATCTCTGGTGTGATTTCCAATAGCTCTTCACCGCGCTTTAGCACACGCAGCTCGCGCTCGCGCATGATGCCGAGCGCGCTGTCGAAATCGGGCACCAGCTCGTGGCCATTGAAGCGGTAGTTGCGCACCCCGAGGAAAGTGAAATGATCGGCCAGCAGCCATTGCATGAACTGAATCGCTTCCGCGATCTCGTCCACCGGCAGCGGCGGCGGATTGGTTTTGAGGTTGTCGACGGTGGCATTGACGCGGTCGAGCATCGGCCGCCAGTCCTGCACGGCCAGCCGCACCTCCTTGAGCACGGCGTGCAGCGCGCGCACGATGTCGGCGCAGACGGCTTTGTCCTCGATCGCATCGACATGGATATGGATGAAGCTTTCGCGTATTGAATCGGCGGCGCCTGCCGCGCCGATTGCGGAAAGCTTGCCTTGTTGGCGCCGCACGCCGAACACCGGGTGCACCACTAGGCGCACGTCGCGCCGGCGTTCGGCGAGCTCACCCATCACCGAGTCGACCAGGAACGGCATATCGTCATTGGCGATCTCGATCACCGAGACCGATTTGTGCTGGCCGGTAGCTTGCAGTTGTAGCGTGTCGCAGCGGATTTTCGGCGCGCCCGGCGCCCGCTCGCCCATGAAATCGAAAGCCCGTTCCGCGAGTTCGCCGAGATTGGCGGCGGCATAGCGCGCCACGTCTTCGGGCACCGCATGCGCATAGAGCTGCGCGACGAACGTCGGTGGGATGTCGCTGCGGCGGGCGGCGAGCGCTGAGCCGGCCTGCTCGATGACCGCGCGGGCAGCGGCTTCTTCGTCGCTGCCGGGATGCTCAACGGCCATGTCGTCCTCGCGCCATTTTCGGGAATCAGTCGCGCGCCCGGGCTGGAGTCTTCACCTTCCCGACCGGCCCGTCGAGAGCAACCCACCATTTGGTGACGGCCTCGCGACACGCCCTCACGGCGCCGCGCAGTTAAGGCGCTGAAACAAAAGGCGAAAGCAAGTTCGCCCGGTCGTATCATGAGCCGCGAGATCATTGTAGTCTTGCGTGCTCATACGGGACGAACAAGGGGCAAGGACATGGCCAAGGCCAGCAAGTCGTTGAAGCCCGCTGGCAAGCCGGCACCGGGCCGGAGTAAGCTAGCGCTGCGCGCCATCAAAGGCGGCAAAGCCGCGCCGGCCAAAGTGCCTGCCAAGACCTCCGGAAAACAGGCCGCCAAGCCGATCCCTCTCAAGCCGGCGCCGGCGGCGGCTGATGATGCCCCGGTGATCGCACTTAACCTGCCGGCGGCCAAGCTCGCGCCGGCGATGAGCGCTTATTTCAAGAAATGCCAGGACCGGCTCGGCTTCGTGCCCAACGTGCTCATCGCCTACGCCTTCGACATGGCGAAGCTGGAAAGCTTCGTCACCATGTACAACGACCTGATGCTGGGCGACAGCGGCCTCTCCAAGCTCGAGCGCGAGATGATCGCGGTGGCAGTGTCGTCGCAGAACCGCTGTTACTACTGCCTCACCGCCCACGGCGCCGCGATCCGGAGATATTCCGGCGATCCGCTGCTCGGCGAGCAGATCGTGATGAACTACCGCGTGGCACGGCTGAGCCGGCGCCAGCGCGCCATGCTCGATTTCGCCGTCAAGCTGACGGCGCAGCCATGGAGCGTCGAGGAAACCGACCGCGAGCGCCTGCGCCGCGCCGGATTTTCCGACCGCAATATCTGGGACATTTCTGCGGTCGCCGGCTTCTTCAACATGTCAAACCGCGTGGCGTCTGCCACCGACATGCGGCCGAACACGATGTATCACGAGCAGGCGCGGTAGGACTCTCCACTGTAATGCGTGGGCTTGTCCCACGCATCCCGATTCATTAGGCACCGTGCCAACCTTATCGGGACGGCCGGGATAAGCCCGGCCATGACGAGTTAGTAATGAAGCGTTTCGCCGGGTTCATCTCCTTCGCCGCTGCCCTGCTGTTCGGCGCCCTGGCCTACGCCCAAGTCGCGCCGACAGTGCGGCAGCCCGCGATCCCACCCGCGCAAAGCGTCACCGTCCGCAACGGCATGGTGGTGGCGCAGGAACGGCGCGCCGCCCGCATCGGCGTTACGATCCTCGACCGTGGCGGCAACGCCGTGGACGCCGCGGTGGCGGTCGGCTTCGCGCTCGCGGTCACCTATCCGCGCGCTGGCAATATCGGCGGCGGCGGCTTCATGGTGATACATCTCGCGAAAGGCAACCGCGACATCGCGATCGATTATCGCGAGACCGCGCCGGCAAACGCTACGCCGATCATGTTCCTCGATGCGCAAGGAAATCCCGATCCGCAGAAGTCGCGCGACTCAGGGCTCAGCGTTGGCGTGCCCGGCACGGTCGCCGGCCTCGCTTTGGCACTTGAGAAATATGGCTCGGGCAAATTCTCGCTCGCCGACCTGATCGCACCGGCCATCGATCTTGCGCAGAAAGGCTTTCCGGTCGAGGACGATCTGGCGGATTCGCTGCCGCAGGCGAGCGAACGGTTCAAGCGCTGGCCGTCGTCGGCCACCATCTTCCTTAACGGCGGCCAGCCGCTGAATGAAGGCGACCGGCTGATCCAACTCGACCTCGCCGACACTTTGCAGGCCATCGCCGACGGCGGCCCGCGTGCCTTCTATACCGGCCGCGTTGCCGAACAGATTGCCGCCGCGGTGCGTTCAGCCGGCGGCATCATGACCGAGGGCGATCTCGGCTCGTACATGGCAATTGAACGGCCGGTCGTGCGCGGCAGCTATCGCAGCACCGACATTATTTCCATGCCGCCGCCCTCCTCCGGCGGCGTGGCGCTGATCGAAATGCTCAACATCCTGGAGGGCTACGACCTCGCCAAACTCGGCCGCGGCGTGCAGTCCCTTCATAATATGATCGAAGCGATGAAGCGCGCCTATGCCGACCGCGCTGTCTATATGGGCGATCCCGACGTTGTGAAAATGCCGATCGCCGGGCTCACCTCGAAAGAATATGCCGCCGCTTTGCGTGCGCAGATCGGCGAACGCGCAACACCGGCGGCCGATATCCGCCCCGGCAGACCCGGCGATGGCGAGGGCAGGAACACCACGCATTACTCCATCATCGACCGCGACGGCAACGCGGTGGCGAATACCACTACGTTGAACTTCTCGTACGGCCTTGGCTTGGTCGCCGACGGCACCGGTGTGCTGCTTAACAACGAGCTCGACGATTTCACCGCCAAGCCGGGCGCCGCCAACGCCTACGGTCTCGTCGGTTTCAATGCCAACCTGCCGGGGCCGAACAAGCGGCCGTTGTCGTCGATGGCGCCAACCATTGTGCTGAAGGATGGCAAGCCGTTTCTGGTTACCGGCTCGCCCGGCGGCAGCCGCATCATCACCGCGGTGCTGCAGGTCATCATGAATGTGATCGATTTCCACATGGGCATCGCCGACGCCGTCACCGCGCCGCGCCTGCATAACCAGTGGCAGCCGGACGAGACATACGCCGAGGCGGGTTTCGATCTAGACCTGCTCGACGCCTTGCGGGCGCGCGGCCACAAGATCGTAGCAACCGCGCCACACACCGCGGCGAATTCGCTTCAAGTCACGCCCAAGGGCGACTTTAGCCCGCAGGGCTATGTCGGCGCCGCCGACCGCCGCACCCGCGGGTCCACAGCGGCGGGGTACTGAACGGCGGGCGCCTCGCCTTCGGCGCTTTGACGCGGATCAATTGCGGCTGCGTGTCGATGGCGCTTAATGCAACGCGCAGATCACTTCAGGATTGGCAGAATCGCATTGGCCAGCATTGCACTTTCTGAGCCGGAACCGGCGGTTGCGAATGCCGTAAGGGCATCCGCCGCGCCGATTTCACTCGCCGATACGGTCGCCTTTCTCAGCAAGCCGGATGCTTATCCGCACCCGGCGCGCGACCTTGAGCGCAAGGAGACCCACATGTCCTGGGTCTTCCTGGCCGGCGACAAGGTCTACAAGCTGAAGAAGCCGGTGCGCTTTCCCTATCTGGACTATTCCACGCTTGCCCGGCGCGAAGCCGCCTGCCGCGCCGAGTTGGCGCTGAACCGTCGGCTGGCGCCCGAGGTCTACGAGGCGGTGATGCCGCTGACGCGCACGCCGCAGGGTCTCGCCATCGGCGGGCCGGGCGAAGCCGTCGATTGGCTGGTAATGATGCGCCGGCTGAACGAGCACGCTACGCTCGAGCATGCCATCGTGGGGCATGAGCTTGAAGCCTGGCAGCTCGATCAAGTGGTCGCAACGCTGGTCACCTTCTATCGCCGCGCCCGCTCCGCTTTCATTTCACCGGAGACCCATCTCGGTAACTGGCGACAAAGCCTCACCTACAACCGGCGTGTCCTGCTCGATCCCCGGCTCGGCCTGCCTGCCGGACCGGTGCGGCGCGTCGACCGCGCTCAACGCCGCTTTCTCAGTCGTCGCGCCGGCCTGATCACCGGCCGTGTGCGCGGGCGAGCGATTGTCGACGGCCATGGCGATCTGCGGCCCGAGCATATCTGGCTCGGCGACCCGGTCATCATTATCGACTGCCTGGAGTTCAACGCGAGCTTGCGCGCGGTCGATCCGTTCGACGAGATCGCCAACCTGTGCGTCGAATGCGACCGCCTGGGCGGCGCCTGGGCCAGCGAACTTATTAAGCGCCGCGCCATCCACGCCTTGCGCGATCATCTGTCGGAGCAGCTCTTTACCTTCTACCGCTGCCACCGCGCCACGCTGCGCGCGCGCCTGACCATCGCGCATCTGCTCGAGCCCGACCCGCGCACGCCGGAGAAATGGCCGCGCCGCGCGCGTGAATATTTGCAAATCGCGGCGGCAGACGCCGTCCGCCTGGAGCGCATGCTCAGAACACCATGAGGTCGGTCAACGCGCGGCCCTCGTGCAAGCGCTTGACCGTTTCCGCCAGCAACGGCGTGCAGGGCAGTGTGTCGATCTTGCTGCGGTCGCCGGGGCCGAGCCCGAACGGCGGAATGCTGTCGGTCACCACCAGACGGTCGATGGCATGATCGGCGACTGCCTCTGCCGCGCCGGGCATGAACAGGCCGTGCGTCACCAGCGCGATCACGCGTTTGGCACCGCTTTTGCGCGCCGCCCGCGCCGCCCGCAGCAGCGTGCCGCCGGTGCTGATGAGATCGTCGATGATCAGTACGGTGGCGCCGGCCGCATCGCCGACGAACAAGTCACCGCTGACGACGCCGCCGCTGCGGTGCTTGTCGGCGAAGCCCTTGCCGACAGGCTTACCCGTTTCGGCCTCCAGCGTCTGGCGGAACAGTTCGGCGCGCTTGACGCCGCCGGGATCGGGCGACACCACGTAAAGACTTTCGTCGGTCAGCGCCTTGGCGTAGTCGACGAACAGCGGCGTCGCGGTCAGCGCCACGGTGCGGCAGCGAAATGCGTTTTCGAAGGCCGCCGGATTGTGCACCTCGAGCGTCACCATGACGTCGGTGCCGACCGCCTCGAACAACTGGGCCACATAGCGCGTGGTCACCGGATCGTTCGGCTTGGTGCGGCGATCCTTGCGCGCATAGCACAGATAGGGCGCCACCGCGGTGACGCGCGCGGCGCCGGCGTCCTTGAGTGCGCCGATGAAGAACAACAGCCGGCACAGCTTGTCGTGAGCGCTCTCGGTCGGACCGCCGTGCAGGCTCTGGATCACGGTGACGTCGCGGTCGCGCACCGAATCGAGCGGGCGCGTCTTGTGTTCGCCGTCTTCGAAGTCGCGTTCCTCGTGCGCCGCCAGCGCAACACCGACGGCCTGCGCAATGTTTTTTCCAAGTTCCGCCGTGGCCTTCAACGCGAACAGCCGGAATCCGGCGCTTTTCTGGTCATTCATCGCGGCGCTTCATTGCGTTGGCGCCGGCGCAAAGCGCGCCAGCGTATCGATGACCTCCCGGTCGGAGGTCTGGCGAAAATCCGAATAATAAAAG
The DNA here is from genome assembly GCA_964563195.1 of uncultured Undibacter sp. Lineage (GTDB taxonomy): Bacteria > Pseudomonadota > Alphaproteobacteria > Rhizobiales > Xanthobacteraceae > Pseudolabrys. Next base: position 7,662 of record CAZLWN010000097.1, read on the forward strand.
CCGATGGCGCCGAACGACTCGTAATCCTCCAGGCAAACGACCTCATCGGCTTCCTCTTGCATTGCCGCCAGGCTTTCCGTGGGCGCCACCGGCACCGCCAGGATGAGCTTCTTCGGTTCGCGCATGCGGGTAGCGCGCAACGCGGCGCGGGTGGTGGCGCCGGTGGCGATGCCGTCGTCGATGACGATCGCGATGCGGCCGGTGACATCGATGGGCGGACGGCCGCCGAGATAAAGCTGGCGCCGGCGTTCGATTTCGGCAAGCTCCGCGTCGCAAACGGCCTTGAAGTCCGCTTCGTCCACGCCGGCGAGCGCGATCACTTCGTCATTGCGCACCACCAGCGGCGGCGCACCGTCGACCACGGCGCCCATGGCCAATTCCGGTTGCATTGGCACGCCAATCTTGCGCACGAGAATGAGATCGAGCGGCGCATTGAGCGCGGCGGCAACCTCCGCCGCCACCGGTACGCCGCCGCGCGGCAGCGCCAGCACCCCCACGCGCTCGCCCTTGTAGCGCGCGAGCGCTTGCGCCAATTGCCGGCCCGCGTCTGTTCGATTGACGAAGGGCATTGTCGTCAAGCTCGCCTGGCATGATCGCGCGTCACCGGAGCCGCGGCAAGATAGCGCTTGAACCAGCGCGCGGCATGGTCGATCACGGCGTCGAGCGCGCCCGGTTCGGGAAACAGATGGCTGGCGCCGGGAACGATTTCCAGCGCCTTCGGCCCCTGCAATTGCGCCAGCGCCTGCCCGTTGAACTCGATGACGACGGTATCGGCGCCGCCGACGATCAGCAGAGTGGGCGTACGAATCCGCGAAAGCGCCTCGCCGGCAAGATCGGGACGTCCGCCGCGCGAGACCACCGCGCCGACCCGGTCGCCGGTCATAGCGGCGGCGACCAGCGCGGCGGCGGCGCCGGTGCTGGCGCCGAACAGCCCGAGCGGGATACCGCCGGCGAAAGGATCGCGCTCCAGCCAGCGGATGGCATCGACCAGACGGCCGGCCAGCAGTGGAATATCGAACACATTGGCGCGGTCGGCCTCTTCTTGCTCGGTGAGCAGATCGAACAATAACGTTGCGAAGCCATCCTTGTTCAACGCATCCGCAACCGCGCGATTGCGTGGGCTGAAGCGGCTGGAGCCGCTGCCGTGAGCGAACAAGATGACGGCAGACGCCGCGCGCGGAATCCGTAAGCTCCCGGCGAGCCCGACCGGCGGAATAGTCACGTCGCGAATTTCGTCGCCGCTCATGCGGTCGCCTCCATCAAAACGGATAACCACCAGCGAGATATATGCATTGACCTGAGTCAACCGGCACTTGTGTCAGCCCTTGACGCAGATCAGCGGGCGCAGCCGCGCCACGCGGCGGGCGAGCCCGGCGTGCTCGGCCGCCAGTACCACCGCGCTCACGTCCTTGTAGGCGCCGGGTGCCTCCTCGGCGATGCCGCGCGTCGACGGACTCCTGATCAGAATGCCTTGCGCCGCCAGATCGTCCTGGATCTTGCGTCCGCTCCATTGCTTGAGCGCGGCATGGCGCGACATGGCGCGGCCGGCGCCATGGCAGGCGGACGAAAACGCCTTCTGCTCGGCCGAAGTCTCGCCCACCAGAACATACGAGCTGGTGCCCATGCTGCCGCCGATCAGCACCGGTTGGCCGGCGGCGCGTAGAGCTTCGGGCAAGCTTTCGTGGCCGGGCCCGAAGGCGCGGGTGGCGCCTTTGCGGTGCACGAACAAGTCCCGCGGATTGCCGTCGACTAGATGCTGCTCGACCTTGCAGGTGTTGTGCGAGACGTCGAACAGCAGGCTCAAATCGCGATCGGGGAAATAATGTTCGAACACCCGCCGGGCAAAATGGCCGAGGATTTCGCGGTTGGCGAGCGCGCAATTGATGCCGGCGCGCATGGCGCCGAGATAGCGCCGGCCGACTTCCGAGTTGATCGGCGCACAGGCGAGCTCGCGGTCGGGCAGCGTAATCCCCGACGCCTCCGCCACCACCACCATTTCCTTGAGGAACTCGGTGCCGATCTGATGGCCTAGCCCGCGTGAGCCACAATGGATGGTGACGACCACGTCGTCCTGCCGCAGTTCGTAGACTTCGGCCGTCTTGGCATCGAAAACTTCCGCAACCGCCTGCACTTCGAGATAATGATTGCCGGAACCGAGCGTGCCCATCGCGCGGCGCTGGCGATGCTTGGCGCGGTCGGAGACGTTTTCAGGCATGGCACCGCCCATGCGGCCGCCTTCCTCGATGCGGTCGAGATCGCGCGCCTCGCCCCAGCCAAGCTCGACCGCCCAGTGCGCGCCGCCGGCGAGCATGGCGTCCATCTCGATTTCGTCGAGGGTAATGGCGCCGGTGCTGCCGACGCCGGCCGGAAACTGCCGGAACAGCGATTCGGCCAGCGCCTTCTGCACCGACAGAATGTCGGCGACCTTCAGCCCGGTCAGCATGGTGCGCACGCCGCAGGAAATGTCGAAGCCGACGCCACCCGCGGACACCACCCCGCCCTCCTCGGCGTCGAAGGCGGCAACGCCCCCGATTGGGAAGCCGTAGCCCCAGTGCGCGTCCGGCATGGCGTAGCAGGCCTGCACGATTCCGGGCAGCATTGCGACGTTGGTCGCCTGCTCGCAGACCTTGTCGTCCATGTCGCGGATCAGATTTTCGTCGGCGTAGATGATAGCGGGCACACGCATGGCGCCCTGCGGCTCGATGCGCCAGGTGGTCTCGTCGACGCGGGTGAAGCGCGCGGAATCCATCGCCGTCTCCGCTATACGTCCACGATGCAGGCCGCCGACCAGACGTCGTCTTTACCGACGGCGACCTTCAATGCGGTATAGGTTGCGCCCTTCGGCTCGCAGGCCGGCTGATGGCGCTTAACGTCGACCGGCTCGCCCCACAGCGTTCCCTGCAACCGCGTGCCGTCGATGTGCACCGCGAAACGGGAAAACAGCATGTTGCGCACCGCCATCTCGTAGATGATCGCGTTGAGCCACTCGACGAACAGCAATTCGAGATCGGGCGCCTCACAGGACACCGCAACCTATACCTGCGGGATCACCTCGGCATTCGTCACCACCGCGGTGAGCGCGCGCGCCGCCTGTTCGAACGCCTCTGCCGCGCTCTTGCCGAACCCCCGCACCCCGACGTCGGCAGCGTGCGGGAAATGCTCCCAGCCCGCGGCCGCGGCGGGAGCGGCGGACGGGCTCATACCTTCAAGCTGTGCTTGCCCATCGGCTTAACCGTGCTCGCCTGCGGACCCTTGTCGCCCATTTCCTCGGCGAAGGTCACGCGCGCGCCGACGGTTAAATCGGCAAAGCCGCCGTTGAGCACGCTGTTGCGATGGAAATAGATCTCGCGGCCATCACTCGCTTCGATGAAACCGAACTCACCGAGCGGATCGAGCTCTGTCACCGTCCCCATCGGCGGGCCTTCGTGATGCTTCACCTGCCCGCGCAGCTTGCGCACTTGATCCTGTAACTGCCGGCGCGCGCGCTTGAACGCGTCGTTGAGCGCGAAGTTGAGATCGGAATAGCGTTCGTCGTTCTGCGGGGTACGGCCGATATTGACCTCGCGGCCCTCCGGCAAGGCCAGACGGATGTTGATCTCGTAGAGACCGCCGGTGCGGTGATGACCGCCGGGCGCCTTCAACACGACCCGTCCCGCCGTCACCCGCCCGAAGCGGTCCTCGAGCAGAGCCACGTGCTTGGCGATGGCCGCCCGGATTTCTGGTTTCGCGTCCATGCCCTGGAAATCGATCTTGACTGGGGTTTCCATGGTTTCGTTCCGACCTTTATGGCGTCTTAGGTAATGTCGTGCAGTGACCGCCAGGCTTCATTGATATGGCTCAAGCGGCCGGCTCGGCGCCGAAGCCCTTGATTCCTCAACGGCATAGCGGAAATATGGTTCGCCCCGCGCCTCACCGCTTCAGCAGTTTGCGCAAGCACGCGCGCGGGGTCACTGCTTGATGCCGGCCCTATGAATCGCAGGACCCGCGCCGCGCCTCCTCCACCCTTGGGTCTCCCCTGGGGCGCTCGGATAAGACGGCTACGGGTCCTTCCGCCATGGTTTCGCTGGCGGACCGGTTCTTCGCAACGGGGCAAATCCACACCCTGCAGGCGCTTCATTGCCATACTTCGCCGGCCTTGCCTCCACACGGCGGCAAGAAATCAAACCTGATTGGATCGCCAACCACATTGATCTGGATCAAAGTTGCGCGAGAAGCCGAATTCGCATGCGTTGTTGCGTTAGCTCAAACGCGGACCGGGGCAGGCGACTATGCTTCCAAACGTTACGGCAGCCTGCCGGTCCATCGGCTGTCCATGATATGGGGGTGATGCCCATGGCAAAGCAGAAGACAAAAACGAAAGAAGGCGCGGACGACAGTGTTGACCGGCTGACCATCTCGCCAGAGAAGGTCTGCTTCGTCATCATCAAGGCACGCGAGTACGACGCCAAGGATGAGGTGACCGAGGCCGACCCGGGATCGAATCCGACCGACGACTTCGAGGCCGAGGTGCTCGAAGACCATGGCGACGACCCCGTGGCCGAGGAGCTGACCGCGCTCATCAACTCGCTCTCGGTCGACGAGCAGGTCGATCTTGTCGCCTTGATGTGGCTGGGGCGCGACGACTCCACCGCCGACGATTGGCCGGCGCTGCGCGAGGAGGCCGCGCGCGCCCATAACGAGCGCACTGCCGAATATCTGCTCGGCACGCCGCTGCTCGGCGATTTCCTCGAGGAAGGCCTTTCGGTGCTCGGCTATTCCTGCGAGGATTACGAGATCAACCGGCTTTGACCGCATGGCCGACACGCTCACGACCGGCGAATGCGACGTGCTGCTGGTCGTCGATATCCAGAACGACTTCTGCCCCGGCGGCAATCTGGCGGTGCCGCGCGGCGACGAAGTCGTGCGGGTGATCAACGCTCTGGCCGACAAATTCGCGCATGTGGTGCTGACCCAGGATTGGCATCCGCCCGGCCACCAGTCCTTCGCGTCCTCGCATCCCGGCAAGCAGCCGTTCGAGACCGTCGAAGTCGCCTATGGCCCGCAGATTCTGTGGCCGGACCATTGCGTGCAGGGCACCGCGGGCGCCGCTTTCCGCGACGACCTGAACATCACGCGCGCCGAGCTGGTGCTGCGCAAGGGCTATCACCGCGAGATCGATTCCTATTCGGCGTTCTACGAGAACGACCGCAAGACCCATACCGGGCTCGCCGGATACTTGCGCGAGCGCGGCTTCAAGCGCGTGTTCCTGGCCGGCCTCGCGTTCGATTTTTGCGTGCGCTATTCGGCCGAAGACGCCCACCGCGAGGGCTTCGAGACAATCGTGATCGAGGACGGCTGTCGCGCCATCGACATGGACGGCTCGGCCGAGGCCATCCACGCGCTGTTCAAAAAGCTCGGAATTCGCTGCATCAACGCGAACGCAGTGAGCACTTAGCAGGCTCCCGTTCGTCCCCGCGAAAGCGGGGACCCAGCGCAAAAACACTAGCCTTGTAATTGCATCCTGGATTCCCGCTTACGCGGGAATGAGCGGAATTTGGCTAACGCTTAGCCTGCAAGGCTTTCGTCGCACGTTGCCCGGATTCTTCCGACTCGATCGTGAAGCCAAGCTCGTCGGCGATGGCGCGGATGCGCGTTTGCTCTTCCGGAAAGCGCATCACCGCGTGGCGCACGCCCTGCGCCGCGATCACGCCGAAAAGCGCTTCCAGCATTTGCCGGCCCAGGCCGTGCTCGCGCAGATCGGCGCGGATGATGACCGCGCATTCCGCCGCGTCGAAATCGGGATCGGCGATGGCGCGCGCCAGCCCCGCCACCCGCTCGCCCTGCCACGCCACCAGTGTCATTTCACGGTCGTAGTCTATCTGGCTCAGGCGTGCTGCGGTCTCGTGCGTGCGCGCGCTTAAGGGCACGAAGAAATGATGCCAGAGATCATGGTTGTCGACTTCATCGGCGAAGCGGCGCAGCGCCGGCTCGTCTTCCGGCCGGATCGGACGCAGCGCATAGCGACCACCTTCATGCGTCTGCACCGTACTCTCGAAGCGCTGCGGATAGGGCCGGATGGCCAGACGCGCCTGCGCCGGCTCGGCCGCCGCCTGCACGCGGATGCGCGCGTCGACCGCGATCACGCCTTGCGGATCGCAAAGCAGCGGGTTGATGTCGATCTCGGCGATCTCGGCGTGGTCGGCGACGATGCGGCTGAGCTGAACGAGAACATTGACGACGCCATCGATGTCGGCGGCCGGGCGGCCGCGGTAGCCCTTCAGCAGCGAGGCAATGCGGGTGCGCTCGATCTGAGCGCGCGCCAGCGCGGTGTTGAGCGGCGGCAGTTCCAGCGACTCGTCCTTGACGATCTCGACGGCGGTGCCGCCCTGCCCGAACAGGATGACCGGCCCGAAAGTCGGATCGGTGGTGACGCCGGCGATCAGCTCGTAGGCGCCGGGCCGCACGATCATCTCCTGCACCGTGAAACCTTCCAGCCGTGCTTTAGGGAGCGCACGACTGACCCGCTCGTTCATGCGGCGCGCGGCGGCCTCGGTGTCCGCCGCACCGGCAAGATTGAGCGCCACGCCGCCGACGTCGGATTTGTGGATCACGTCGCGCGAGCGGATCTTGAGCGCCACCGGCGCGTTGATTTTTGCGGCGACTTCGCCCGCGGTTTTCGCATCTTTGACGTTTTCAGTGCGGACAAACGCGATGCCGTAGCAGGCCAGAAACCCCGCCACCTCGGCCGGATCGAGCAATTCGCGGCTGTCGTTGAGCGCCTGCTTGATCAGGCCGCGCGCACACTCGATATCGGCGGGCGGCGGCGGCGCCAGCGAGTCCGGCGTCTCCAGCAGCAGGTTCTGGCTTTGCCGGTAGCGCACCAGATACATGAAGGCGCGTACCGCCCGCTCCGGCGTCTCGAAGTCCGGCACCTGCGCCGCCGCCAGCGCGGCGCGCCCTTGCGCGACGTTGGCCTGCCCCATCCAGCAGGCGAACACGTTCTGTTTGCGCGCATCCGGCTTCGCCAGCGCGCCGATCAGGCCCCTGGCGGCATCCTCGGACGAACCCACCGCCGTCGGGCAATAGATCACCAGTAGCGCGTCGACATCGGCATCCGCCATGAGAATGCCGACCGCATCGCCATAGCGCTTGGCATCGGCATCGCCGATGATGTCGACCGGATTGGCGCGGCTCCAGGTCGTCGGCAGCACCGCGTCGAGCTTCTTCATGGTGTCGGCGCTGAGTTCGGCCAGCCTACCGCCTTCCGCGATCAGCCGGTCGGTGGCCAGCACGCCGGCTCCGCCGCCATTGCTGACGATGGCCAGCCGGTCGCCGCGCTGCGGCGCCATGCGGCCCAAGGTCGC
>CAZLWN010000098.1:0-14828 GCA_964563195.1 uncultured Undibacter sp.
AACGCCCGCAGCGTGCGCTGTCTTGATTTTTGGCCTGATATGGACGCCTTGGATGCAACTCCTATCGAAGCAGCGTCCGCGGTTCCCAGCGACAAGGCGTAATGCCGCGGGCGGAACCTCGCCGCATAGCTCCAGCTTTCGCACCGCGGGACGCAAGTCCCGCGTTCTGCTTTTGCGGCGGCGCGTTGCGCCGCCTCGTCAGCAACGTCCAATGAGAAGAAAGGAGCGCCGGCTGCGTTTAGCGCGGCCAATGACAAGGCGCCCGCCCATCCTTATATGACCGCCATGCGCAAGTGGATCGCCATAACACCGCTGTTCGGCCTGCTGGCGGTGGCGATCTGGTTCGCCGGCAGCGCCTGGGTACATTTGGCCGGCGCGGTCATCCCGTTCTATGGCTGGCTCGCCATCGCGGGCGGCGTGCTGTTTTCGCTGCTGGTCGGCGGCGGGCTGATGGCGCTGGTTTTCTACTCGCACCGCCATGGCTATGACGATCTCAGCGGTGGCGACGGCGGGCGGCATTGAGCGTCTAGCGCTTATTGAGCGTCTAGCGCTTCAGGAAAAGCTGTCCTACGCAAACTGCCGGTATCGCCCCGCGCGGGGAAGGGCTATCAAGGTGCGCCCGCCGGCCCCGCTTTCGGAAACCCAACGATGAGCAAGACCCTCGTCCAGGAGCAGTTCGGCAAGACCCACGCCGAGTACCTCACCAGCAAACCGCACGCCAAAGGCGCCAGCCTGGAGCGGCTGCTCACCCTCGCCGCCCCGCAGAAGGACTGGCACGCCCTCGATGTCGCCACCGGCGGCGGCCACGTCGCCTACACCTTCGCGCCCCATGTCGCGCGCATGTGGGCGACCGACATCACCCAGGAAATGCTCGACATGGTCAAAGCCGAGGCGCAGAAGCGCGGGCTTGCCAATATCCGCACCGCCTATGCCAAGGCCGAGGCGTTGCCGTTCGAGGATTTAAGCTTCGATCTGGTCACCTGCCGCATCGCGCCGCATCATTTCGAATCGATCCCGGCCTTTCTCGGCGAGGTGCACCGCGTTCTCAAGCCGAGCGGCCTGCTTGCGCTGGTCGATAACGTGGTGCCGGCGGGCAGCGTCGGCGATTACGTCAACGCCTTCGAGCGTTTCCGCGACCCCAGCCATCTGCGCTCGTGGAGCATGGAGGAATGGCGCGCGGCGCTCAAGGCGCAAGGCTCTTCCATCGCGCACGAGGAAGAAATCTACAGACAGATGGAATTCAAGAGCTGGGCGGCGCGCCACGACGCCAATATGCAGAACTTCCTGCGCGCCATGCTCGCGCAGGTCACGCCCGAGGTGAAGGCCGTGCTGGAGCCCGCCGGCAGCGGCGACAATATTAACTTCCGTCTGTGCGAAGGGCTGTTCATCGCCAAGCGGGCGTAGCTTCCAGCAAGACGAACGCGCCGGCGCCGCGTCCAAGCGGGGATCGGCGGCGACCGAAAAATTTACCGCGCGCGAGTCTCCTTTTTGTGTCTGCGCGCCTTGACCACGGCCATATCGTCGGGCGCCCGGAGCCAGCCGGGCCACGCGCCCGCGGTCTCATCCAACCTATTGATCGAAAAAGAGCTTTAGCCATTAACCATCCGTTTACCATCGCCATTCACATTCCGTTAGGACATTTTTTCAGCGTGATTCGGTGTCGCTTCGGCCGGGCGGATCGGCGCAAAAGGGGTCATCGCAATGAGAAGATTCGGGGCATTCCTCGGCCGCAAGGCGGTTATTCCCGACAATGCGCTCGAATTCGCACCGCCCGCCGCAACGCAGGCCGACGGCGCAGCGGCCGACAATCCGCTCGAACTCGACGAGGAGTTGTTCTCGGCGATCGGTGCCCAGATCGGCGGCGAGAACGAGGCGCTGCGCACCTTGCTGCTCGACGCCAATGCCAAGGTCGGCGAGCTCGATACCATCAGGGACTCGGTCGGCAAGCTGTTTGACCCAGTGAGCAAGGCGCTGCGCGCGATCGAAGCCGAGAAATCCGAAAAGGCCGGGCTGCAGACGACCCTCAACAATACCCGTACCGCCTACGGCAGGCTGCGCAACGAGGCCGCCGAGCTGGAGAAAACGCTCGCCGCCACGCAGCAGCAATGCGGCGACTTGCGCCAGGACCTCGCCAACACGCAAAACCTGCTGCGCACGGCGGAAGCGACCAGGGCCGAGATCGCCATCGACATCGCCGCCCGCCGCGCCCAAATCGCCGATCTCGAAGCGCAGCTCGCGCAAGAGATCGGCGAGAGCAAGGCGCTGCGCGAGGAAAACAATCGCCTCGACGAACGGCTCACCGCCGCCGACAAGCGCATCATTGCACTCGAATCCGATCTCAACGACGCGCGTCAGCGGCTGTTGATCGCCGAGGATGAAAAGCGCGCTCAGCAAGGTCTCCTCGACAAGGCAAGCGCTGAAGCCGCGCGGCTGTCACGCAAGCAGGCCGAAACGGAGGCGAGCCTGAACGCCGCGCAAGGCCGGCTACGCCACGTCGAAGGCAATTTCGCCGAACTGAATATCGAGCGCGCCCGGCTTGCCCGCGCCCTCGAGGAAGCCAACGAGCGCAGCGACCACGAGCGTGCCAACCAGCGCACGCGCTTCGAGGCCTTGCAGGCACGCGCCGGCGCGACCGAGAAGCTCTTGGGCGAGGCGCGCGGCCACTTGCTCGCCCGCGCCGAGGAAATCCGCGATTATGACCGGCGCCTGAGCGAACTTGCGCTCGAGCGCGACGGCCTGCAATCGCAGCTCGCCGATCTTGAAGCCGAGCGCATCCACCAGGAATCGATCGTGCAGGAACTGGGCCAGGCACGCTCGACCTTGATGGAGCGCGGCGGCGCCCTCACCCGCGCCTTCACCGCCAAGGAAGCGGCGCTCGAGCGCGCCGAGGACACGATTGGTGCACTCAACGAGCGCGTCGAAACGCTCGAACGCACTCTCGCAACCGAAAAGCAGACTACGGCTGACACCATCGAGGAACTCAACGCCGCGCTTCGCCGTGAAAAGCTGGAGCGGGCCGTGTCCGACGGAGCGCTGCAAACCGCGCGCAAGGATCTCGCCCGGGCGATGCGCGAGATCATGGCGCTGCAGCGTAACCAGGCCGCGCACGAGGTGAGCGGCCGCCCGCGCGCCGCCAACGCGGCCTAAAATCGTCAATCCATCGAAAAGAAGTTGCCGCATCGCCGGGCCCTGAGCCCGGCGATGTCGCTTATTGGGCCAGGCGGAACAACCGCAGCGGCTATTGATTTATCGCAAAACCAGGGGGCGGCGGCCGGACTAGTTTTGATCGCGCCATCCCGGCGGGCCGGCGGGGCGGGAATGTGAGAGTTTGCTTATGCCCTATCGCGTCAATACGGACCTGCCGTCGTCCGTCCGCAGCCACCTGCCGGAGCATGCGCAGGATATCTATCGCGAGGCTTTCAATCATGCCTATGCCGCGCGTGCCGGCGAGGCCGACCGCGAGCGGCGCGCCCACATGATCGCTTGGGCGGCGGTGAAGCGCTCCTACGCCAAGGCCGACGCCAAGTGGGTTCCACGCGAGAAGGCGATCACGTAAAGGAGGCGGCGGCTCAGGGTTCATCATGCGAAATCAAACGAATTCGCTCGCGCTCGCCGAACGCAATGTTCCGCGCTACACCTCCTATCCGACCGCGCCGCATTTTGTTGCCGCCGTCGGGCCGGACACTTACGCCGAATGGCTGGCCGCGCTGCCGCGCCAGGCTACGCTCTCGCTTTACATCCATGTGCCGTTCTGCACCGAGCTTTGCTTCTATTGCGGCTGCCACACACGCGCCGTGCGCAAACGCGAGCCGGTCGAGGCCTATGCCGAGCAGTTGCTGAATGAGATCGCCCTGCTCAGCGGCTTGAAAGGACGCCGGCTCACGCATCTGCATTGGGGCGGCGGCACGCCGTCGATCCTGGGACCAGCCTGGCTGGAGACCATCGCCACGCGGCTTGCTTCGCTGTTCGATCTGTCGGACCTGAAAGAAAACGCCATCGAGCTCGACCCGCGCCAGATCGACAAGCCTCTGGTGCGCTCATTGCGGGCTATTTGCGTCACCCGCGCCAGCCTCGGCATGCAGGATGCCTCGCCCGATGTGCAACGGGTGGTCGGCCGCGTGCAGCCGTTCGAGCTGGTCGAGCGGGCGGCCGGCTGGCTGCGCGAGGCCGATATTGCAGACCTCAATATCGATCTGATGTATGGCCTGCCGGCCCAGAGCGCGCACGAGGTGGCGCATAGCGCGGAGCTGGCGGCCTCGCTCGAGCCGCAGCGGCTCGCTTTGTTCGGCTATGCCCATGTGCCATGGTTCAAAACCCACCAGCGTATGATCGATACGACTGCGTTGCCCGGGCTGGACGCGCGGCTGGAACAAGCGCAGGTCGCGGCTGAAACCTTGCAAGGCCTCGGCTATGATCCAATCGGCCTCGATCATTTCGCGCTGCCGGACGACGAGCTGGCGGTGGCCGCGCGGGAAAAACGCCTGCACCGGAATTTCCAGGGCTACACCGTCGACGACGCCGACGCGCTGATCGGGCTCGGCGCCAGCGCCATCGGCAAGCTGCCGCAGGGCTTCGTGCAGAACGCGCCCGACGTCGCGGGTTATTCGCGCGCGGTCGCGGGCGGCGCCTTCGCGACCGTGAAAGGCGTCGCGCTCTCCGACGACGACCGCCTGCGCGCGGGTGTCATCGAACGGCTGATGTGCGATCTGGAAGTCGATCTCGGCGCGGCCGAGGGCGGGCCTGCACACTTCGCCACGGAGCTCGCGGCGCTGCAGGCGCTGGCCGAGCAAGGGCTGGTGACCATCGAGGGCGCCCGCGTCGCGGTCACGCGCGAGGGGCGCCCCTTTGTGCGCATCGCGGCCAGCGTGTTCGACGCCTATCTCGCCACCGGCCAGAAGCGGCATTCGCTGGCGGTTTAGGCCGACAAAAAAAGAAGGGCCGCCCTCGCGGGCAGCCCTTCCATTGTCAGGCCGTGGCCCGGTTGCGCGCGGCGTTTGCCTGCCGTTTGCGCATTGTGAGCCGCCGACGGATTAAGTCAGCTAGGCAAGTTACGAGATTTGGACCTCGGCAGAGGCGAGGATCTAGTTCACGACTGCCGGCGACCGCGGCGATAGACAATGAGACACTGGATCACCTCCTTTCGGTTGTTAACGGTGGGAGCAGTATAGGGGCGTTTTGTTGATTCGAAAGCCCATTCCGACGGCAGCGAGTGCCTAAGCGACCGCCTCCGCGCGCGTGCGGAACGGAACGGCGGCGACCACCGCATCAATGGCAAGTTGCTGAAATTCGGCGTCGGACCGTAATTGGTCGATCGTGCGCGGCGCGGGAAACGCCTTGCCGTCGAGGTCGGACCAATCCTTTGCGGCAAAGGTAAGAACCTCGGCGGCCTTCTGGATTGCTTCATCGATCGTGTCGCCGGCGGTAAACACGCCGGGCACGTCGGGGAAGGACACGCCATAGCAACTGTCGGCGTCCTTGTGGATGAGCGCGATGTAATGCGGCATTCCCGTCAATCCTTTTGCCAGCCGGCGTCTCTATAGATGACGCGTACCGTCCCTACAGGCAAGTCGCGCTTGGGATGGGGCACAATCACCCGCCGACGCAGCACCCGGTGCACGAATTTGTGGTGCGATCCGCTGACGGATACCTGCTCGTAGCCCTCTTGCCGAAGCCGCTGGATGATATCACGGCTGTCGCGAAGCATCAGCCCCACACCCATCGAAGACGGCCAGGCCTGCTCACCGCACCAGCTCCCGCATCGCCCGATCCAACCCCTCCAGCGTCAGCGGATACATGTGCCCGCCCATGAGCTGGTGCTCGGCATTCTCGAATAACTTATCTAACTCTTGGAAGCTTATCGATTAGTTTATCGATCGTCGACTTAATGTCATTGTATTCCGTAATAGTGTCGCTTGACACCATTCTTTCGCTTTTCTTTAAAATGAACTTTCGCTCAGTCGAGCCGAGTGACTTTAGTAGTTCTTTTTTCGCGGCCGCATTAGCCCAATTTTCGGCAAGCTGAACAGCCATCATCTTAGTTTCAATATTTGTAATCTCATTTCTATTGTGCTTGAGATCGGATTCGTTGGCTACATAAAGTCTCAGGAAGAAAAATCCAACGAATTGTAGGAGCAAGCCAACAGCAAATCGAGGCAAATAGCTCTGGGCAACCCACCGAAATATTTCGTTGTTGGTTGGATTGTCCTTAGGGATAGAGATAACTCCGACTATTGGAAAATTAAGAGTCTGCGCTACAAGTGGCCAAGCCAAGAAGCCTAATGCGAACGCGCTAAATACAATGCCAAAATAGAGGTTGCGGCGACTAATTTTGTCAAGTCGAGTGGAATCGTAAAGGAGTCGTTGTCTAGATGCTTGAAAAAGCTTATCGGGATCAGACAGATCGACTGGCCCTACGATTCTCGATTCAATTTTTTCCTGAATCTGCTGAGTGGTCTGTTCAAATGCTCTCGTTACTGGCTTTGTGTTCCTACGCCGAGCACTCTTAATGTCTTTTCGAAGATTATCGATTTCTGCCGATAAAAATTCGGTATCGCGATTGCGCCCTCTGGAATTCTCATATCCAGACTCGCTAAGTAGTGGCCTTAAACCGAAATAAAAAATGCCAATAACAAAAGCTCCGATTATATACAGTACAACTCTATAAAATGATTCAATATCAAACCTTGGCGAAATTTTTTGATTGCCAAAGAGAATTGAAATGATTTCTGGATTGGTTTGAAAGATAAAGATTGCCAGTAGCAGCCCCGCGATACCCAACAATAATAGAATTAAAGCATTGACGATTGATTTCCGAACTAACCTGTTGTTGAAAGCCTCTATGATTAGAAATCTTAGATGCCGAAAAAAAATAAACCATCGCACACCCTCTCAATACGGCCAAGAATACGGATTTATGTCCTTACGAAATTCTATTCAATTTTTGATTGTAAATACAAGAGGCAGCAAGTCAGCGAATTATCTTGTCACCTCACCAACTCCCGCATCGCGTGATCGAGCCCCTCCAGCGTCAGCGGATACATCCGCCCGCCCATCAGCTGGTGCACCATTCGGATGGAATGCGTGAAGTCCCATTCGCGCTCGGGCACGGGATTAAGCCAGACCGCCGCCGGATAGGTGCGCGCCACGCGCTCCAGCCACACAGCGCCGGGCTCGTCGTTGAAATGCTCGACCGAGCCGCCCGGCGCGGCGATTTCGTAAGGCGACATCGAAGCGTCGCCGACGAAGATCACTTTATAGTCGTGCGGGTAAGTATGCAGCACGTCCCAGGTCGGCGTGGTCTCCTGGAAGCGGCGGCGGTTTTCCTTCCACACCTTCTCGTACAGGCAATTGTGGAAGTAGAAATGCTCCATGTGCTTGAACTCGCTGCGCGCGGCCGAGAACAATTCTTCCGTCGCCTTGATGTGCCAGTCCATCGAGCCGCCGATGTCGAAAAACAGCAGCACCTTCACCGCATTGTGCCGCTCCGGCCGCATCAAGATGTCGAGATAGCCCTTGTGGGCGGTGCCCTTGATGGTGCCGTCAAGATCGAGCTCCTCGGGCGCGCCGGTGCGCGCGAACTTGCGCAGGCGCCGCAACGCCAGCTTGATGTTGCGCGTGCCAAGCTCGACCTCGTCGTCGAGGTCCTTGAACTCGCGCTTGTCCCAGACCTTCACGGCGCGGAAGTTGCGGTTGGCGTCCTGTCCGATGCGCACGCCTTCCGGATTGTAGCCCCAGGCCCCATAGGGCGAGGTGCCGGCGGTGCCGATCCATTTGCTGCCGCCGTGGTGGCGGCCCTTCTGCGCGGCCATGCGCTTGCGCAAAGTCTCCAACAGCTTGTCGAGGCCGCCCATGGCCTCGATCTGCTTCTTTTCTTCCTCGGTCAGATATTTCTCGGCCAGTTTTTTCAGCCACTCGGCCGGGATCTCGGCCTCGATCGCCTCGCTCATCAGTTCGAGCCCCTTGAACACGTGGCCGAACACGCGGTCGAACTTGTCGAGATTGCGCTCGTCCTTCACCAATGCCGCGCGCGACAGATAATAGAAGTCCTCCACGCGGCGGGAGGCCAAGTCGGCCTCCATCGCCTGCATCAAGGTGAGGTACTCGCGCAGCGTCACCGGCACGCCGGCGCTTTTGAGTTCCTGGAAGAAGCTGACGAACATGGGCGCAGACTACGCCGCGGTCCCCAGCCGTTGCAACGCCGCCAGCCGCTCCGCAAGACGTCTGCGTGTCATCTCGATATGCATGAGCAGCGCAAAAAACAGGCCCGAGTGGCGCATTGGAAGAACGTTCGCCGCCTGGTCGATGTTCTCAAGATCGGTTTGCAGCGCGGCCAATTCCGCGGCCGTCAGCTCGTTCTTGAGCTGTGCGTTCACGAGCCTGAGGCGGCGGTACAGTTTGGCAACTTGCAAATTCAACAGCCACGCATAGAGCCGCGGCGTAAACGCGAACAGCGGGATCACAATCGCAACTACGGCCACCAATATTGCGGCCACGCGCTTGGCATAATTGATCATCCTGAACGGCAAATAGCGTTGCAGGAACGACGGGCCGTTCAGGTAGTAGTCACGAGCGTCCTCGGCCATGGGAAATTCCGGGTCGGCCAGCGTCGGAAACTCGCCGGCGCGCTGAAAAATTCCGGCGCCGCCGTGCACCTCCTGCAACGTCTCCGCCAAAAGATAGATCAGCTCCGGATGCAGCTCGTTGCGCACCACCACGACATTGGTCGAGGCAAGAAGGTTCACGTCGCTGGCTGGAATATTTTTTCAAGATCGATTGCGCCCTGCGGCAGCACCAGCCGGTGCAAAGTAGGGAAAAGCCGCGTGATCGCCTCGGCCCGGGTGACATTCATCAGCTGGATTGAAGGATCGCGCAGCAGTGATTGGATGAACGGAGAATCCAGGTCTATGGGCGGTAGAAAAATGGCGTCCACGTCACGATCGCGGAGTGCCTTTGCCGCCAGTGGCCTGCCGACCAATGCCGACATCGTTGTGTTACCGGCATTGACCCCGTTCGCGGCGAGTATCGGGCCGATCAACTTGCCGATGACGGGCGTGACGTATACGCGCTTTCCCTTCATTTGGGTCAGACGGTCTAGCGGCTCCGGTCCCCGGTAAAAGATCCACAAGGGCACATAGTTAATGCGCCCGAGCGACTCCAAGTTCGGTGACTCTGTGCTGTTGGTCTCACCCGCGAACAAAAATGCGGCGGCGACGCCCGATTTCGGGTCGTTGACGAGGCGGATATTGTCAAGCGGGTCTTGGACGAATCGTAATTTCAGTGTGACGTGACGGCGGGCGAGAATTTCGCGGTAGCGGTTGGCGATATGCTCGAACGCGCCGCCTTTGAGCCCCGCCGCGATCGTGATGGTCGTAGGCGGCGCCGGGATGAAATACCACAGCGCCAGCCAGACGGCCGCGACCAGAAACAATATCGCGGCGAGCGATTGCAAAATGATTCCGCTGCCCCAGCCCCCCATCGAACGCGCCCCAAGCGTAAGAGCGCATCGTAGCAGATAGATTAAGTCCAAGTCCCGGCGTTGTTGCCGTACTCTCTAAGCTTTCAGCAGTCCCGCTGCCGGAATTGCTCGAACCCGTTCAAGCCGGTAACAAAGCCGGGCCGGGAGCTCACAATGCTTAACAGCCGCCGCGCGCAATGGGCGCTGGCCATCGCCTTTTCCCTATTGCTGCTGATCGCCCCGGCGATCTGGAACGGCTTTCCGCTGCTGCAATACGACACCGGCGGCTATCTGGCGCCCTGGTTCGACCACAAGCTCGAGGTCAACCGCGCGGTCGCCTATGGCGTGCTGCTGGTGGCGGGCGCTCCGATTGATTTCTGGCCGGTGCCGGTCGTGCAGGCCGCGCTCACGGTCTGGATGCTGGCGCTGACGATGCGGGCGCACGGCTTGGGCAACCGGCCGGGCCTGCTGTTCATCATGGTCGCCGCCCTGTCGGTTCTGACCACCCTGCCCTGGCTCACCGCCATCCTGCTGACGGACGTCTTCGCCGGGCTGAGCGTGCTTGCGCTTTATCTCTTGCTGTTGCGCGACGACGCGCTCACGCGGAACGAACGCATCGGCCTTGTGCTGCTGATCGCATTTTCGGCGGCGACCCACAGCGCGACCATGCTGGTGCTGCTGGGCCTTGTCGCAGTCGCCACGGTGGTCTGGATCATCGACAGCACGCGCATTCCCTACCTGCGGCTGGTGCGCGCCACGGCGGCCTTGCTGCTCGGCGCGCTGATGATGGTGACGGCCAATGGGCTGGTCGCCGGCCGCTTCGCCTGGACCCCGGGCGGCTACGCCCTGTCGTTCGGCCGCATGCTGGAAGACGGCATCGTCAAGAAATATCTCGACGACCATTGCCCGGACGCGAGCCTGCGCCTGTGCCCCTACAAGAACGAACTGCCGCGCGACGCCGACGACTTCTTCTGGGGCGGCGGCGTGTTCAACAAGCTCGGCCGCTTCGACGGCCTGGGTGACGAGATGCGCCGCATCGTCTTGGCCTGCCTGGCTGACTATCCCGCGCTTCAGATCGAGTCGGCCGCCAGCGAGACAACAAAACAGCTCGTCGAGGTCGAGACCGGCGCCGGCGTGGTCAAATGGGCCTGGGACACTTACTTCGCCATCAAGGACTATGTGCCCGCCGCCGTGCCGGCCATGCGCGCGGCGCGCCAGCAGCGCGGCGGCATTTCGTTTGCCGCCATCAATCTTTTGCAGGTGCCGGTCGCCTGGTTTGCGATGGCGCTATTGCCGTTCATCGCCATCTTCGCATTGCGCCGCCCTGGCCTGCACGATATCGGCGAATTCGCCACCGCTATAACCTTTACCATCCTCGGCAACGCCGCCGTTTTCGGCTTGTTTGCCACCGCGCATAGCCGCTACGGCGCGCGCATGGTCTGGCTCGCCGTGCTGGTGGTGCTGATCACGCTTGCCCGCATGCTGCTCGATCGCTCCCGCGGCGAGGCCCCCGGCTTGCCGGCCTGAGCGCGGCGCGCCACACTGTTTGTGACCACGGGCGGCGTGGCGCCGCCCTTTGCCGTTCCTTTTGAGGGAAACCCGATGGCCGACGCCACCGTCATGCAAGAGCTTGCACCCACTGGAAAGCTGCGCGTCGCCATCGCGGTGGCGCCCTCGCCTTCCGCCCAATTCGCCATCAACGACGGCGACAATTATCGCGGCGTCGCCGTCAACCTCGGCACCGCGCTGGCGAGCAAGCTCGGCGTCCCGCTCGAGCTGATCGCGCATCAGAGCTCGGGCGAAATCCAGAATTCCGCCGATGCCGGCCGCTGGGACGTCGCCTTCCTGCCCGTCGACGACGAGCGCAAGAAGCTGGTCGATTTCGGCAATGCCTATCACCTGTTGCAGAGCACCTTCCTGGTGGCGCCGGGCGCGACGATGACGTCGGGGAAGGACGCCAACATCAAGGGTGTCGCGATCGGCGGCGTCGCCAACACCGCGACATTCCGCGCCGCCAAGCGGGCGACGCCGAAGGCGACGCATATCGATTTCGCCGGCGTCGACGCCGCGGCGCAGGCCATGCGCGAGGGCCGTATCGCGGCGATCGCGCTGTCGCGCGAGTCGCTCACCGGGCTCGCCCCCAAGATTCCCGGCTCGCGCGTCCTTGACGACGCCTTCCTGAACTCCTCGACGGCGATCTGCATTCCCAAGGGTAAGCCGGCGGCGCTGGCTTACGTCAGCGAGTTCATCGAGGAAGCGAAAGCCTCTGGCCTGGTGCGCCAGGCGCTCGACGAGATGGGCCTGAGGGCCTCGACGGTGGCGCCCGCGGGGATGAAACCTTAAGCCTGCTTTTCCGGCGTGCGCACGATGAGCCCGTCGAGCGCGTCGCTGACCTTGATCTGGCAGGACAGCCGCGAATTCGGCCGCACGTCGTAGCCGAAATCGAGCATGTCTTCTTCCATCGGCGACGGTTCGCCGGTCTTCTCGCGCCAAGCCTCGTCGACATAGACATGGCAGGTGGCGCAGGCGCAGGCGCCGCCGCATTCGGCCTCGATGCCGGGAATGCTGTTTTTGATGGCCGTCTCCATCACGGTGGAGCCGATCTCGCCCTCGACCGTGCGGGCGGTGCCGGCGGAATCGATATAGGTGATCTTCGGCATGACGGACGAAATGCGGGAAATGGCGCGGGCAGGACTGGCGCCGCGCCGCTTCTATATCGTCATTCGCTCGGGCGCGCCAGGGCGGCCCCCGTGCACGATATTGCCGGCGGGGAATCGGATTTCCGCTTAAGGCGTGTACTCATAAAAGCAGGCCGCATGTCCGCTGTTACTCCAATAGCGGACATTCATCAGTGCTGGAGGCATGTCCGCTCTGTGCCAATAGCGGACTTATGCACCGCAACATGTTCGACATAAAAAGAAAGACCGCCAACGCGGCGGTCTATCCGAGATCCACCATGCCCCCGCCTATCCCATAATCGATCGCTCATATCGAAACACGAGATATGCAAACAGTAGCATATCACCCAGCACAATCAGGGAGCCCGCGATCGCAATCGGCTCCAAATCCGTCCGACCAAGAAAGATCGCGGCAACTCCGCAAGTGAGAACAACTGTCCCAAAAATCCAGATACCAACATGAATGCGCGCGACGCGGCTTGTGTCGAGCGTAGGATGTAACCGGTAGAATAGGCCAATGAGAAAGAGCGATACCCACCCAAGTAGGTTCAAGTGCGCGTGCGCAGGGTAGACAGAATGGTCGCCGGATGCAGCCATAATTATACCGATAATCATCCCGGTTATCCCGAGGCAGACCGCCGAACAGAAGCTTAACGTCGAGGCTCTCATGGTTTCCTCCAATGGCAACTCTCAGGTGAGGCATTAGCAGACAACCTCTGGGACCCAAAATCCACCATGTCCGTTTTTTCTCCAATAGCGGGCAACCGCGGGCGCAGTCGAATTGCCCGCCAAGTGCCAGAAGCAGTCGAATCATCACACTCCCATCCGCATCAAGGCGACATCCGATAAGGCAAATTGATGCTGGCATAAGCACGTCATTGCAATTGATTTTGTCAGCAGCATAGTAGAATGCTTAGGCTCACGAAGAGTTCGTGAACATGGCAGGTTACGGGCCTATCCTACTTCGATGCGACGAGCGGGTCCCTAGTTTTGGCAACAAGGCGTCCTTTATCAATTGAGGCCGTGCTGCGGCACGATCGTTACATCGTCTTGGCCGGGCTGGCGCTTGTGACCATGCTGGCCTGGGCCTACACGCTGGCCGGCGCTGGCATACCGGCGAACATGGCGAACATGCCTTTGCACGGGCCGAGCATCGGCAGCGAAGCCACCGGCCACATGCCATGGGCGCCGAGTCACTTTTTTCTCATTTTCGCGATGTGGTGGATCATGATGATCGCCATGATGACGCCGAGCGCGGCACCGATGGTGCTTCTCTTCACAGCGATTAAACGCAAACGACATCAAGTGAGCCACGTGGCGACGGGGATTTTTCTCGGCGGCTATCTCGCCATTTGGGCGGTGTTTAGTATTGTGGCCACTCTCGCCCAATGGAGTCTTGAGGCGAACGGTTTGCTGACGGCTCTAATGTCAAGCGCCAGCCCGGCGCTCGGCGGTAGTATCTTAGTGGTTGCCGGACTCTACCAGTTGAGCACGCTCAAAACTGCTTGCCTCACCCATTGTCAACATCCCGTCCTGTTTTTGACCCAGCATTGGCACCCTGGTGCCGCTGGCGCCTTCACCATGGGAATCGTTCATGGCGGGTATTGTCTTGGCTGCTGCTGGTTACTGATGGGGCTCTTGTTCTTTGGCGGGGTCATGAACGTCTATTGGATCGCCGGCATTAGCATCTACGTTGTGCTGGAAAAACTGCTGTTGCATGGTCTGTGGCTCGGGCGCGCCGTTGGCGCCGCCCTCGTGACCGGCGGCGTATTGATGTTCGTGCAGGCACTCTGACGACGCTCACAAAAGAGGAACGGGTTGATGGCAAACGTCGATTGGTACGTGGAAGGAGTCGAATTCAGCAATTGCAATTGCGATTTCAGCTGCCCGTGTCAATTCGAGGCGCTTCCGACGCACGGCAATTGCCACGGCTTCGAGGCGGTGCGTATCGATAAGGGACATTTCGGTAAGGTGCCGTTGGGCGGGCTAAACATCGCTATGCTTTACGCTTGGCCCGGCCCCGTCTTCGAGGGCAACGGTGCGATCCAAGCGATCATCGACGAGCGCGCCAACCCTGAGCAGCGTCACGCGCTTGCCACCGTGCTTTACGGCGGCGAGACAGATGAGGCCAAAACCCATTGGTGGGTATTCCACGCCATGTCGAGCAAAGTGCGCGAACCGCTGTACAAGCCGATTGCATTCGAAGTCGATATCGAAGCGCGCCGGGCACACGTGACGATTCCGGGAATTCTCGAAGCGTCCGGTGAGCCGATCAAGAGCCCGGTTTCCGGTCAGGAACATCGCGTCCGGATCGATATCCCTAACGGCATCGAGTTCGAATTTGCCGAAATCGGCAGCGGTGCGACACGTTGTTCGGGGCCCATTCAGCTCAATATGAAAGGGACCTACGGGCAATTCAACATTCTAAGGCATTCAGGAGCCGGCCTTGTGCACCATCGGCAGAAACAAATTTGAATAGGCGAGCGTCCGAAAATTTCGTTAGTGAACTATTCGTTTCCAATAACGAAATAGTCCTGCTCTACTTTTGATCTGCTACCAGCGAGACAAACTAGCGCATCCAGGCAAAGGGTCCGCAAAGTCCGCTTCGGGTCAAAAGCAGACATGACAGCGTGATTTTGCGATGTCCGCTTCTCTAATCGGCCGGTCAGGGTCAAGCGCTTTCAGACCATCCACCG
>CAZLWN010000099.1:0-14396 GCA_964563195.1 uncultured Undibacter sp.
GGTTGCGCGAGGGAAACAGCTCCGCCGGCGCGCTGTAATCGAATTTTTCCATGATCACCTCCAATAACGCGACTCGCACCAAAAAACGCTGAGGTGCCAAAGATATGTGGGGTCGCGACGGCCGGATTTACAGGGGCTGATGCGGCATTTTGTTGCAATTTGAGGCTTCCGGGCGCAGCAAAATACTGCGACTATCGCCCGAATTCGGCGGCACGCTTTGTGCCGACGTCGTCATTCACCATTACCGGCTTGCAGCGCGTTCGGGGCAGCGGCCGGGCCTTGCCAGCAAGGCCACCGTGGGGTTGCGCGTGATGTCGAGTAGTGCGAGCGGGCGGAAGGCTGATCTGTTCCACTTCGTGATGATCAAGCCGACGCATTACGACGACGACGGCTATCCGATTCAATGGTTCCGCTCGGCGATTCCCTCCAACACGCTCGCCTGCCTAAACGCGCTGGCGCAGGACGCCAGCCGCCGCGAAGTGCTCGGCCGCGGCGTCGAGATCCGCCTGCACACCTATGATGAAACAAATCGGCGGGTTCGTCCGGACAAGATCATCCGCATGATCCGCCGCGACGGCGGCCGCGCGCTGATCGGCCTGGTCGGCGTGCAGTCGAACCAGTTTCCGCGCGCGGTCGATCTGGCGCAGCCGTTCCTTGCCGCCGGGCTGCCGGTCGCCATCGGCGGCTTTCACGTTTCCGGCTGCATCGCCATGCTGCCCGAGCTTCCGGCCGACATCAAAGTGGCGCAGCAAATGGGCATTTCGTTCTTTGCCGGCGAGGCGGAAGAGTTCCGGCTCGACCAGGTGCTGCGCGACGCCTATGAGGGGCAACTCAAGCCGCTTTACGATTACATGAACGACCTGCCGGCGTTGGCCGGCGAGCCGCCGCCGTTCCTGCCGCGCCAGCACGTGGTGCGCACGTCCGGCTCGCTGTCGAGCATCGATCTCGGGCGCGGCTGCCCCTACCAGTGCTCGTTCTGCACCATCATCAACGTGCAGGGGCGCAAAAGCCGCATCCGCTCGGCCGACGATCTGGAACATATCGTGCGCGAGAACTACGCACAGGGCATCAAGCGCTTCTTCATCACCGACGACAATTTCGCCCGCAACAAGGACTGGGAGCCGTTGTTCGACCGCATGATCGCCATGCGTGAGGGCGAGAAGATGAACATCGGCTTCACCATCCAAGTCGATACGCTCTGCCACAAGATTCCGAATTTCATCGAGAAGGCGGGCCGCGCCGGCGTGCGCCGCGTGTTCATCGGGCTGGAGAACATCAACCCGGATAACTTGATCGCCGCCAAGAAGCGGCAGAACAAGATCACCGAATACCGCGAGATGCTGCAGATGTGGCGCAACGCCGGCGCCATCACCTATGCCGGCTATATTCTCGGCTTCCCCGCCGACAGCAAGGAATCGATCCTGCGCGACGTCGAGATCATCAAACGCGAATTGCCGATCGACATTCTTGAATTCTTCTTCCTGACGCCGCTGCCGGGCTCGGAGGACCACAAGGTTCTAAACGCGAAGGGGATCTGGATGGATCCCGACATGAACAAATACGACCTCAATCACCGGGTCTCGCATCATCCAACCATGTCGGATGCGGACTGGGAGGAGGCTTACCGCACGGCCTGGCACGCCTTCTACACGTCCGAGCACATCAACACGATCCTGCGCCGCACCTGCGCGCATCCGCTCGGGCGGCCGGGCACCACGCTGTCGACCATCTTGTGGTTCTATCTGATGATCCTGTTCGAGGGCGTGCATCCGCTCGAAGGCGGCGCGCTGCGGCTGAAATCGCGGCGCGACCGGCGCAGCGGCATGAAGCTGGAAAATCCGATTGCGTTTTACGCGCGCTATTGGGGCGGCACCGCGGTGAAGGCTTGGGGCTACTTCCGCGTCTACCGGCGCTGCAAGGCCATGCTCGATGCCGCGCTGAAGGCGCCCGACCGCTGGAGCTATTCCGATCTGGCGATCGCGCCGCCGGAGGCCGACGAGTTCGACGCGCTCGACCTCTATCACGCCACCTCGGGCGGCGAGGCAGCCCTTAAGCGCAAATACCGCGACGATGCCATCCGCGCACGGGCACAGGCGCATGACGAGGCGCCGATCGCGCCCGAAGTGCCGGTCGAAGCGGCGGAGTAAATCACCAACGTCATGCTCGGCCTTGTGCCGGGCATCCACGGCTTTCTTGGGCAAGATCAGTTAAGACGTGGATGGCCGGGATAAGCCCGGCCATGACGAAAAAGGCTAAATACTCCCCACCGTCTTCAGCCGTGCGCGCGGGTGGATTTCGCCTTGCGAGAGCACCGGCGTCTGTGCGCGGAAGCGCTCGACGATGCCGCGCACGAAGGGGCGGATGCCGCCGGAGGTGACCAACACCGGCGCTTCGCCCTCGCGCGCCGCCGCCTCGAATTTCTCGCGCACCAGGGTGATGAACTCCGACAGCTTCGAGGGCTGCATCGCCAGCTGGCGCTCGTCGCCCTGGCCGATCATGCTCTCGGCGAAGCTCTGCTCCCAGGCCGCCGACAGCGCGATCAGCGGCAGGTAGCCGCCGGGGGTGGTGTGCTGGGCGCAGATCTGGCGGGCGAGCCGCATGCGCACGTGCTCGGCCAGCACGACCGGGTTGCGGGTGCCGGAGATGCCGTCGGCGATGCCTTCCAGGATGGTGGCGAGATCGCGGATCGAGACGCGCTCGGCCAGCAGAATCTGCAAGACGCGCTGGATGCCCGACACCGTGATCAGCGACGGCACCAGGTCCTTGGTGATCTCGGCCTGCTCCTTGGGCAAATTCTTGAGCAGCTTCTGCACTTCGGCGTAGGACAACAGCTCCGCCATGTTGCTCTTGAGCAGCTCGGTCAGATGGGTGGACATGACGGTGGCGGCGTCGACCACGGTGTAGCCCTTCATCGCCGCCTCTTCCTTGAGCGCGCCGTCGATCCAGGTGGCGGGCAGGCCAAATGTCGGCTCGGTGGTGTGGGTGCCGGGTAGGCTGACCTGGCCGCCGGCCGGGTCCATGACCATGTACTGCGCGGCCCATAGCTTGCCGCTGCCGGCCTCGACCTCCTTGATCTTGATGACATAGGCGTTGGCGTCGAGCTGCACGTTGTCGAGCAGGCGCACCGCCGGCATCACGAAGCCCATCTCCATCGCCAGCGAGCGGCGCAGGGCCTTGATCTGTTCCGTGAGGCGGTCGCTGCCGTCGGGCGAATTGACCAGCGATAGCAGGGCGTAGCCGAGCTCCACCTTGAGGTCGTCGATCCGCAGCGCGTTCGAAATCGGCTCGTCGGCGGCTTCGGTCTTGGCCTCGGCTTCCGCTTTCTTCTCTTCGGTCGCAACCGCGAGCTTGTTGCGCTTGTCGATGATGAAGGCGAGCGCGCCGGCGCCGCCGCCGAGCGCCAGGAACGGCAGCATCGGGATGCCGGGCAGCAGCGCCATCACCAGCATCACCGCGCCCGACATGCCGAGCGCCTTGGGATAGCCGGAGAGCTGGCCGATCAGCGCCTTGTGCGCGGCGCCGGAGATGCCGGCCTTCGAGACCAAGAGGCCGGCGGAGGTGGAGACAACCAACGCCGGGATCTGCGTGACCAGGCCGTCGCCGACGGTAAGGATGGTGTAGGATTGCGCGGCGTCGGCGAAACTCATGCCTTGCTGGGCGATGCCGATGATCATGCCGCCGATGACGTTGATGAAAACCACCAGCAAGCCGGCGATGGCGTCGCCGCGCACGAATTTGGAGGCGCCATCCATGGCGCCGAAGAAGCCGCCTTCGTCCTCGAGCTGCTGGCGGCGGCGGCGCGCCTCCTTCTCGTCGATCAGCCCGGCCGACAGATCGGCGTCGATCGCCATCTGCTTGCCGGGCAAGGCGTCCAGGTGGAAGCGCGCGGCGACTTCGGCGATGCGGCCGGAGCCCTTGGTGATGACGACGAAGTTGACGATCACCAGGATGATGAACACGATGATGCCGATGACGAAATTGCCGCTCATCACGAAATTGCCGAAGGCCTGAATGACGTAGCCGGCGGCGTCGGTGCCTTCGTGGCCGTGCGCGAGGATCAGCCGCGTGGAGGCCAGGTTGAGCGACAGCCGCAGCATGGTCGCGATCAGCAGCACGGTCGGAAACGAGGAGAATTCGAGCGGCGCCTGGATGAACAGCGCCGTCATCAAGATCAGCACCGACATGATGATCGAAATGGCGAGCGAGAAGTCGAGCAGCAGCGGCGGCAGCGGCAGGATCAGCACCACCAGAATGGTGAGCACGCCGATGGCGAAGCCGATGTCGCCGCGCCGGACGAAAGCGCCGATCTCACCGAGACCGGGCAGTCGGATGGCGTTCGCTGCGGTCGCGGCGCTGGGTGCGGCGGTGGTGTCGCTCATGCCTGACTTTTTTTAAGACAACACGGACGTCATCAAACGGGAGCCGCTATCGGCGCGGTGTTTGAGCGGCGCGCCGCGGTGGGCGAATACCCTTCCCCCGGCAATATTTGCCCATTTTATGGTTAGCGGGGGGTTAACGGGGCTCGATTGCTGGGAAAACGTGGCGGCCGCCGGGGCCGAGCGGCACCGGCACAACCTCCGTCACGGCATTCAAATCGAGCTCGCCATAAAGATGCGGAAACAGCGCGCCGCCACGCGAGGGCTCCCATTTGAGCGCGTCGCCCAAGCGCGCGCTGTCGACGGCGATCAGCAACAGATCGCCCCGGCCGGCGAAATGCTTCGCGGCAGTTTCGGCGACCTGCTCGGCGGTGGAGAAATGGATGAAGCCGTCGCGGATGTCATGTTCCGAGCCGCGGAAGACGCCCAGGCGTTCGGCCTTGCGCCAGAGCGGCGCCGGGCAGATTTTATACAGGGTGGGCATCGTTGCGCTTCGCCTATGTAGTTGGGACACCAACGATTATCGGGCACGCCATTCCCGCATAGCGCCATGCGCAATTTCTGCCGTGTAATGCCGCATTATGTATGTAAATGCGGCACAAATCGGTGACGGAGATATAATGCTGAAGACCGAGGAATATCTTATCGAAACGGCCGACCGCTGCATCCGGCTGGCACGCGAAGGACGCGGGCTGGTCGAGCGGCTGGAAGCCATCAGCAACGACCTGATGGCCAAGGCGATCGAGCTCGACACCACGCGCGACAAGAAGGAAAGCGGCGCCGGGGAAACCGATAGCTGACTTCCTTATCGCGGCGCTACGTGTCGTTTAAAGCAAAAAGCCCGGCAGTCGAGCCGGGCTTTTTGTTTATGCGGACCGGCGGCACGGCTACGCCGCCCCGCGCATCGGCTCGCCGCCGCCATTGGCCGGCGGGATGGGTGAACCGTCGGCGGCGTATTCGTTGAGCTTGTTGCGCAACGTGCGGATCGAGATGCCGAGGATGTTGGCGGCGTGCGTGCGGTTGCCGAGGCAGTGCTTGAGCGTCTCCAGGATCAGATCGCGCTCGACCTCGGCCACGGTGCGGCCGACCAGATTGCGGGTGACCTGCTCGGCGGCCATGGCCGCGTGCGCGACGGCGCCGCTGCCGCGCGCCTGGTCGAGACGGCCGCCGTCGGGCGAAAGAATGCCGTCGACCCCGATCTCCTGGCCGGTGGAGAGCAGCACGGCGCGGTGCAGCGTGTTCTCCAGCTCGCGCACATTGCCGGGCCAGCGGTGGGTATTAAGCGCGCGGCGCGCCTCCGCCGACAAGGGACGCACGGACAGGCCGTTGGCGGCGGAATATTTCTTGACGAAATATTGCGCCAGTTCACCGATGTCGGCCGGGCGCTGGCGCAAGGGCGGGATCTTCAGGTTCACCACGTTGAGGCGGAACAAGAGATCCTCGCGGAATTTTCCTTCCCTGACGGCATCGGTGAGATTGCGGTTCGACGTCGCCACGATGCGGATGTCGACCGGCACCGGCCGGTTGCCGCCGACGCGGTCGATCACGCGCTCCTGGATCGCGCGCAAGAGTTTGGCCTGCAGCCGCACTTCCATTTCGGAGATTTCGTCGAGCAGCAGCGTGCCGCCATTGGCTTCCTCGAATTTTCCGATGCGGCGGCCGACCGCGCCGGTGAAGGAGCCCTTCTCGTGGCCGAACAATTCGGATTCCAGCAGGTTCTCGGGGATCGCCGCGCAATTGACGGTGATGAACGGTTTCTTGGCGCGGGTCGAGCGCGCGTGCAGATAGCGCGCCAATACTTCCTTGCCGGTGCCGCTCTCGCCGCTGATCAGCACCGAGGCATCGGAGCCGGCGATCTGCTGGGCGAGCTTGACGACGGCGGCCATGGCGTCGTCGCGATAGATCATGTCGCGCGAATCGTCGGCGACGGCGGCGAGCACCGCCGCGATCAGCTCGGGATCGGGCGGCAAGGGGATGTACTCCTTGGCGCCGGCATGGATGGCGTCGACGGCTGCGCGGGCGTCATTGGTGACGCCGCAGGCCACGATAGGCACGTGAATGCGCTCGGCGTCGAGTCGGCTTACCAGGTCACGGATGTCGAGGGTGACGTCGACCATCAAGAGATCGGCGCCGCGCCCGGAGCGCAGCACGGCGAGCGCCTGCTCGTTGCCATCCGCGTGGGTGACGGATGCGCCCTTGTCCATAGCGATCTTGCTGGCGGCGGTGAGTTGCCCGCCGAGCGTGCCGACGATCAGGAGTCGCATGGCTTAGCTCCGTATCCGACTGCAAAATGGCGGATGATATTGCGCATCAGTTGCGCTCCGCCTTGATGATTTCCGTCATGGTGACGCCGAGCTTTTCCTCGACCAGAACCACTTCGCCGCGCGCGACCAGCCGGTTGTTGACATAGATATCGATCGCTTCGCCGACTTTGCGGTCGAGCTCGAGCACGGTCCCGGGCCCCAGCTTGAGCAGCTCGCCGACGTCCATGCGCGCGCGCCCGAGCACGGCGGAGACCTGCACCGGCACGTCGAACACCGCCTCGAGATCGGCGGCGCCGCGGTCGATCGTCTCGCTATCGCTCGGCGCCAGCGTGCCGGCCTCCTCGACCGTCTGCATTTCGCTGCTGGCTTCGAGGTCGGGGAGCGGAACCTCTTTGTTGTTGTCGATTTCGTCGTCAGCCATCGTCGGTCTCCAATCCCTAATTTGTCGCGGCGTTGCGGGCGGCCACGTAACGGGCGACCGCCTCGTCGATCACGGCGCGGGTGGCGGCCTCGTCGCGCGCCACACCGCCGTCGGCCCATTCGATGCGGCAGTCGCCGGGCTTAAGGCTGTCGTCGGCCATCACCACCAGCCGACCCTCGAAGCCGCGCGCGCGGGCGATTTCTTCGAGCTTTTCCTTGGCCATGTAGTGGATATCGGAAGCGATATGCACGACGACATGCGGGGTCTTGACCAGGTGCTGGAAGCAATCGGTGGCAAGCGCGGAAACTTCGGCGAACGGGTGGCGCGCGATCAGCTCAGGTGCGAGCTTGCCGGCGACCGCCACCGCCACGTCCACGGCCTCGGTTTCCAGCCGCGCCTCGATACCGGCAAGCGCGCCATGCAGCCTGTCCATGCCGTCGGCGATCAGGCCGAGCGCAGAGGCGACGTGCTCGGCGGCGTTCTGCTGCGCTTTCTCTTCGCCGGCGGCGAAGCCCTTGCGATAGGCCTGCGATTCGGCGTCCGCGCGCCGGCGCTCGTGCTCGACCAGCGTGATGGTCGGCTTGCCGCCGGTGGAGAAATCCTCATCGAACATATATTTTGCGGTCGCTTTCATTCACTTTCCCTTGCGCGTGATCTTTTCCGAAAACCGGTATCCACTTTTCGGGATCATGCGCTAATAAATCATCTCTTCGTCGCCGCGGCCCTTGGAGATCAGGATTTCGCCCTTGGCGGCCAGATCCTTGGCGACGTTGACCAACAGCGCCTGCGATTCGTCGACGTCGCGCAGGCGCACCGGACCCATCTGCTGCATGTCCTCGACCAGCATCTTGGCGGCGCGCGTGGACATGTTGGAGAAGAAGAACTGGCGCACGGCATCGTTCGAGCCCTTGAGCGCGATCGCCAATTTGTCCTTGTCGATGTTGCGCATCAGCGTCTGCGCCGAGGCGGTGTCGAGCTTGACCAGATCGTCGAAGGTGAACATCAGCGCCTTGATACGTTCGGCGGCGTCGCGGTTTTCCTCTTCCAGCGACGTGAGGAAGCGGGTTTCGGTCTGGCGGTCGAAATTGTTGAAGATCTCGGCCATCACCTCGTGGGCGTCGCGCCGGCGGGTCTGCGACAGGTTGGACATGAATTCGGTGCGCAGCGTCTGCTCGACGCGCTCGATCACTTCCTTCTGCACCGATTCCATGCGCAGCATGCGGTTGATTACGTCGAGCGAGAGGTCTTCCGGTAGGATTGAAAGCACACGCGCGGCGTGCTCGGGCCGCAGCTTGGACAGCACAACCGCTACGGTCTGCGGATATTCGTTCTTGAGATAGTTCGCCAGCACCTCTTCCTGCACGTTGGCGAGCTTTTCCCACATGTTGCGGCCGGCCGGTCCGCGGATTTCGTCCATGATGCCGCCGACGCGTTCCGTCGGCAGATATTGCTGGAGCAGCCGCTCGGTGGCGTCGTAATTGCCGAGTAGCGCGCCCGAGGCCGAGATGCGCGATACGAATTCCAGCAGCAGTTGCTCGACCGAATCGGACTCGATAGTACCGAGCGAGGACATTACCACGGAGATTTCGCGCAGTTCGTCGTCGTCAAGCAGGCTGAAGATCTTGCCGCCGTATTGCTCGCCGAGTGCGAGCATGAGAACGGCCGCCCGTTCCGGGCCGCTGAGCTTGCGTTGCTTGTGCGCGACCTGCGGGCGGCCGGCGAGCTCGGCCATCAGCCCGCCGATGTCGGCGCGCACCGCGGATTCTTTCGATTTGTTCGCGTAGGCTGATGGCATGATTTAGAGTTTGTTCCGTTTGGTTCGTGTCACTGCATTCCTCACATTTTTGCTTTGTGCATGATCTTTTCCGAAAACCGGTTTCCACTTTTCGGGATCATGCGCTAGGCGGCGTCCTCGTGGAGCCAGCTGCGGATGACGGATACCGCCTCGTGCGGATTCTTCTCAGCCAGCTCGCCAACCTTCTTGACGGATTGGGCGTGGACCTGGCCTTGCACCTGGGCGACATCGATCATGGCGGAAGTGCGGTTGGAAATGGCCACCGCTTCGTCGCTGCCGATGATCGACACGTTGGGGCCGCCGGCGGTGGTGATGCTGCCTTGGGCGCCGCTGGGAATGTTCATGCCGCTCGCGGCTCCAGCGCCGCCCGGTGCGCCGACCGCACCGGCGACGCCGGCTGCACCGGCCGCGCCGGCGACCGCCGCCCCGTCGAAGGCGATACCGTCGGGCGTTATGATCCGGCGCACCAGCGGGCGCACCACCAGGAACAAGACGACCAAGCCAAGCAGCGCCATGACGCCGAGATTGGTGGCGCGCATGATGTCGTCCTTGGTGAATTGCAGGTAGCTCATCCAGCCGGTCGGCGTGCCGATCGGGACCGCCGGGGTTTCGGCGAAGCGCAGATTGACCACCTCGACCTGGTCGCCGCGCTTAGCGTCAAAGCCGATTGCCGTGCGCACCAGCGCGGCGATACGGTCGATCTCCTCCTTCGAGCGCGGCTTGTAGACGACCTGGCCTTTGGCGTCCTTCGAGTAGGTGCCGTCGACCAAAACGGCCGCCGAAATGCGGTTGACCCTGCCGGCCTCGGTCACTTCGGTCTTGGTGGTGCGCGAGATCTCGTAATTGACGATTTCTTCGCTTTTCTTGTTCTGGTCGCGCGCGCCGCCGCCGCCGTTCGGAGTCTTGGCGGCGCCGGGCAGCTCGTTGCCGACCGAAACCGCGCCTTCGTTGCCGCCGCCGGTGGACGACTGCTCCTCGCGCGTCTGGCTGGAGCGCACGACGCGGCCATCGGGGTCGTACTTGTCGGAGGTTTGTGTGATGCGGTTGACGTCGAAGTCGGCGCTGATTTGCACGCGCGCGCGGCCGGGGCCCACCACCGAGGTGACGATGGCCGCGACTTCCCTGCGCAGGCGATTCTCGTAGCCGACCTTGCGATCGTCGGCGCCGGCCCCGCTCAGCGTATTGTCTTCGCCAGCGCCGTCAGCGAGCAGCTTGCCGGTTTCGTCGATCACCGACACGCGCTCCGGCTTGAGCCCGTTGACCGCGGTCGCCACCAGGTGGCGGATGGCGCGCACCTGGGACGGCGTCAGCGTCCCGTTGACCTTGAGCACGATGGAGGCGGAGGCGTCGATCTTGTCACGCGAGAACAGCGGGCGGTCGGGCAGCACCAGATGCACGCGTGCCGCCTCCACGCGGTCGAGGCTGCGGATGGTGCGCGAAAGCTCGCCTTCGAGCGCGCGCAGGTGATTGATGTTCTGGATGAAGGTGGTGGCGCCGAGCGCGTCCGACTTGTCGAAAATCTCATAGCCGACGCCGCCGCCCTTCGGCAGGCCGTTCTCGGCGAGCTTCATGCGGAGCCGCGCGACCTTGTCGCGCGGCACCATAATGATGCCGCCGTCGTTCTTGAGCTCGTAAGTGATGCCCTGGCGGTCTAAATCCTTGATGATGGAGGAAGAGTCGTCCATCGACAGATCGGTGAATAACGGCATCATCTGCGGTGTCGTCATCCGGATCATCAGGAAGGCGAAGAAGCCGATCAGCGCCAGCGTCACCGCGGCCATCGCCGCCATTCGCGCAGCACCGAGCGACTTCACGAAGTCGAAGAAACCTTGCACAGGCTTGTCCTACCCAAGCGGCGCCGATCGCGCGCCTCACCCGGCAAGATTTGCCCAGTTTATAGTTAGCGTCCGGTTAATGCGGCAAACGCGATATTTTTTAGGGCGCGCCCTCGCAAACGAAAACACCGGCCGCGATGGCCGGCGTCCGGATAGCAACTGGCAGCATCGGCTATTGCCGGTATTGCTGGATGCGCGTGGTGCGCAGGCCGGCGAGCCCGTGCTGGTCGATGGAATACTGCCAGGAGAGGAATTCTTCGACCGTCAGCGTATAGCGCGCGCAGGCTTCCTCGAGTGACAAAAGGCCGCCACGAACGGCGGCAACCACCTCGGCCTTGCGGCGGATGACCCAACGCTTGGTGCTCGGCGGCGGCAGATCCGCGATGGTTAGTGGACTGCCATCCGGCCCGATGACGTATTTAACCCTCGGGCGCTGGGGTTCAGTCATTGTTATGCTCACAGGACACGAACTCGACTGACAGGTACTGACGCGCAAACTACAAGCCGCGGCTTAAAATTTACCTAAGCAAGCCGGGCGAAGGGGCAAATCATTGCCCTGTTTTTGCTAACCTTTTGGTTACAGATGGGATACCGGGCCATCGCCAAAGTGGATGCCGCAAGGCGTATTTGCTTATCTATTATAGGGCGACAGTGCCTAGCGGGGTGCGACGTTGAGGAAGTTCCCGGACAGCCGATTTGCGAAATTGCGCGCCTTCGCCCGCTATTTGGCGGCGTTGGCGGTGGTGACCGGCGTTTATTACGTCCTCGCCAAGCTTGGCTTGCAATTGGCCTCTGTCAATCCGAGCGCCAGCCCGATCTGGCCGCCGAGCGGTATCGCGCTGGCGGCGGTACTGTTGGGCGGCCTGCGGATGTGGCCGGCAATTCTCGTCGGCGCCTTTGCTGCCAACGCCACCACCGCCGGCACATTGACAACGTCCGTCCTGATTGCGCTCGGCAACACGATGGAAGCGCTCGCCGGCGGCTTTCTAATCATGCACTGGTCGGGCGGGGCGCAGACCTTCACGACACCGGCGTGGGTGGCGAAGTTCGCGCTGGTCTGCGTCGGGCCCGCGACGGTGATCAGCGCCTCCGTCGGCGTGGTGACGCTCGCCGTCGCCGACCTCGCGCGCTGGGATGATTTCGCGCTGATCTGGGTGACCTGGTGGCTGGGCGACACGGCCGGCGCTCTGGTGGTGACGCCGGCGATCGTGCTGTGGGCGCAGAGCGGCTTGCGCGCACTCGACCGCGGCGAGTTCGGCCCGATGGTAGCGGTGCTGGCATCGGCCGTTGCCGTCGGCTTGATCGCCTTCAGCCCGCTGGTGCCGCGTTCGGAATATTCGGCGCCGCTCGGCTTCCTCGCCATTCTGCCGCTGGTGTTGGCGGCGCTGCGGCGCGGTCCGCGCGACACCGCCACCGTCAGCGTGATCCTCACCGGCTTCGCGGTCTGGGCGACAGTGCAGCATTCCGGCCCGTTCGGGCCGTC
Organism: uncultured Undibacter sp.; assembly: GCA_964563195.1. Classification (GTDB taxonomy): domain Bacteria; phylum Pseudomonadota; class Alphaproteobacteria; order Rhizobiales; family Xanthobacteraceae; genus Pseudolabrys. Next base: position 12,175 of record CAZLWN010000099.1, read on the forward strand.
GGGCCTGAACGAGTCTTTCCTGCTGCTGCTCACCTTCATGATTAGCCTGTCACTGCCGAGCCTGGCGCTGAGTGTCGACGTGGCGATGCGGCGGGCGAGCGAAGAAAGCCTGCGCCGCACGCAGGCCGAGCTTGACAGTCGCGTTAAGGAGCGCACCGCGGCGCTCGCCGACGCCAACATTCATTTGCAGGAAGCCCAGCGGCTGGCCAATCTCGGAAGTTGGTCGTGGGACATCGCGAAGAACCGGGTGTCCTGGTCCGAGCAGCTTTATGAAATCTACGGCGTGCCGCGCAAAAGCTTCCAAGACACGATAGAGGAATTCCTCAGTTTCATTCATCCCGACGACCGGGCGCAGGTGGAAGCGAGCATCCGCAGCGCGCTCCACCGCGGCAAGGAATTCACTTGCGAGGAGCGTATCATCCGCCCCGACGGCGACGTCCGCCAATTGCATAGCATCGGCAAGGTGGTGCGCAACGACAACGGCGCGCCGATCCGTATGCTTGGTGTTTGCCTCGACGTGACCGAGCGCAAGGAGGCCGAACGTGCGCTGCGCCAATCCGAGCAAAACTACCGACTGCTGCTCAAGGGCGTGCGCGACTACGCGATTTTCATGCTCGATGTCGACGGCCGCGTACGCAGCTGGAACGACGGGGCGGCGCGCATCAAAGGCTACACCGCCGACGAGATCATCGGGCGACATTTTCGAATCTTCCTTCCCGAGGAGGTTCGCGCCACCGATCTGGCGGGCGACGCGCTCATTAGCGCCGCCCGCGAGGGCCAATTCGAAGCGCAGATGTGGCTGGCGCGCAAGGGCGGCAGCCATTTCTTTGCCAGTGTAATTATGGACGCGATCCGCAGCGACACCGGCGAGCTGATTAGCTTCGCTATGCTTGTGCGCGACATCACCTCCCAGCACGAGGCGCACGTGGCGCTTGAAGAGGCGCAGGAGCAGCTCGCACAAGCCCAGAAGATGGAAGCGCTCGGCCAGCTCACTGGCGGGATCGCGCACGACTTCAATAATCTACTGATGATCGTGTCGGGCTACGCGCAGATACTGCAAAGCCGGTTGAAAGAAGCCAAGGATATGCAAGCGGTGGAAGCGATTCGCGCCGCCGCCGGACGCGGCGAGAGACTGACCCGGCAGTTATTGGCGTTTTCGCGCCGCCAGCATTTGACACCGGTGACCGTAGATCTGCACCTGTATATCGACGCGGTGCGCGACATGCTGATGCCGTCGCTACGCGGCAATATTGAGTTGATCTGCGACATCGAGGACAAGATCTGGCCGATCGATGTCGATCTCGGCGAGCTCGAATTGGCGCTGGTCAATATCGCGGTCAATGCGCGTGACGCCATGGCGGACGGTGGCACCATCACGCTGTCGGCGCGCAACGTGGTGCTCAAGCCAGGCTCGGCGGCGGGTTCGCTGGCGGGCGATTTCGTCGCGCTCGCCATGATCGATACCGGCAAAGGCATGCCGCCGGACGTGGTGGCCAAGGTGTTCGAGCCGTTCTTCACTACCAAGCCGGTCGGCAAGGGGACGGGTCTCGGTTTATCGCAGGTGCACGGCTTCGCCATCCAGTCGGGTGGCGCGGCAACGCTGACGAGCGAAGTGGGCAAGGGCACGGCGGTCACCATCTATCTGCCGCGCTCGCGTGCGGAGCCGTCGGCGCATGTAGACGGCCAATTGCCCGCGCCGGACCAGGCGCGCGGCACCGTGCTCTTGGTGGAAGACAGCCGCGAGGTTGCGGAGCTGACAAGCATGCTGTTCGAGCAGTTGGGTTTCCGCGTGGTGAGGGCGGAAAACGCACCCGAAGCGCTGCGCCATCTCCAGCAAGGCATCCACTTCGACCTGTTGTTCTCCGATATCGTGATGCCGGGCCCGATGAATGGCCTCGCGCTGGCGCAGGTCTGCCGCGACAATTTCCCCGACATTCCGGTGCTGCTCACCACGGGTTATAGCGATGCAGCACAGCTGGCTGACGGCCGCTTTGTGATCCTGCGCAAGCCGTTCGAACTGGCGATGCTCGAACGCGCTGTCGAGACGGCGATTGGCGAGATACGCAGCGACGCGCGCACGCAAGCGGTGTAAGCGCGAAGGTCAGGCTCCGGAGCGCACGATCCGCTTGATCTTGTCCAGCGTATAATTCTGTCCGTTGACCGACAGCAGCGGCGGATCCTGGGTGAGATCGACCGAGTCGACGGTGGCCTGCACCTCGGTC